>DYSP01000018.1 GCA_020718185.1 Candidatus Odyssella sp.
ACAACGATTAAAAAAACACAAGTATTTTTAAGGTTTATATGCGTTTACCGTGGTCACGCCTAACTCTTCTTGATTAATAGTCGTATTTATTTTAGCATTCATTGTGCCTTGCCCGACTTGAATCTCTGGGCTAATAAACAAAGGAATATTATCAAAAGCAAAAGATAGCCCAAAAAAGCCATATCCATTCAGCTTGGTATTTGACAAAGATCGTCCATTAGAAATAATGTGTGTCCCTCCTTCAAAATCAATGAATGATTCTGAACGATTTCCAAATAGATGATCCCATGCAAGAGCAATCCCTCCATAATAAGATATTGAAGGAGCCGCTAGTGCAGCATTAGACATAGCTATAGTAGCCATTACAGACAGTAAAAGTTGTGTATTTTTCATTTTGATCCTTACTTAATATATGCATTTACTATAAACCATACAATTGTCATAAGTTTTTTCATAGAGTTTTAAAGAACGATACAGACAATTTTTTCTATACAAATTTCCCAAAATTTGATTAGATGGTGTAATGACTTGATTTTCTGTAACAGGATTTGGAATGGCCACCGGTAAAAACTTCATCGTTCATCAATTAAAACGTGCCTGGCTTTATTTCAAGAAATTTTGGAAAGTTCTAGCCATTTTATGCGTTGTAATTGCTTTTATTATTGCCAGTAAGATTGTTCCTTTTCTATTTATGAATTTCACGCCTCCTCCAGTAATGGTGGCTGTTCAACTAGCAACTGAAGAAACCTGGAATAAAGAATTATCTGCAATTGGCACACTACAAGCCGTGCAAGCAGTCACTATTGCTCCCGAAGTTGAGGGTCGCATTACAGCAATACATTTTAATCCTGGCCAACCTGTCAAAGCAGGTGACCCCATTATTCAGCTAAATGATGAAAGTGAACAAGCAGATCTTAAACGCAATGAAGCTCAGCTAGCTTATGCCAAAACTACCGTTACACGTTCAAAAAAATTGATTAAGAGCAGTTTTGAATCTCAAGCAGACCTGGATCAAAAATCGGCAACAGAATTACAAAACGCAGCACAAGTTCTTCAATCAAAAGCGGTGATTGATAAAAAAAATGTTCGCGCACCTTTCGATGGCATTTTAGGAATTCGTCAAATTGATTTAGGGCAATATTTACAACCCGGAACAGCTGTGGTTACCTTAACAAATGCCAAAAAATTGTTTGTAAATTTTACAAGACCCGAACGCGATCAAAATATTCTGGCCATTGGCCAAAAAGTTGTCGTTAAGGTTGATGCTTTTCCTGATAAATCATTTGAAGCAACAATTAGTACAATTGAACCTCAGGTTTCCGTTGAAACACGCAATATAAAAATACAAGCAACGATGGATAATGACGATTTATTATTAGCACCTGGTATGTTTGCAGAGCTGAAAGTTATGCTTCCAACAAAGACACACACCGTTGTTATTCCTGAAACGGCTATTGATTTTTCGCTTTATGGCAATGCTGTATATGTAGTGATTGACCAAGAAAAAGACAAAGAAGGAAAAACAAAAACAGTTGTTAAACGCCATTATGTTGATGTTGGCGATCATCAAAAAGGCAAAGCTTCTATCACTAAGGGGCTTAATGTCAATGACCGTGTCGTTATCTCTGGACAACTAAAACTTGATGATGGCACCTCGGTGATGGTCGACCCGAATTCAACACTTACCCCGCCCAAGAAACCAACAGTCTATTAGTATGTTTTATAAGATAATAAGGGTATAAGATGCGTTTTACTGATATTTTCATCCGAAGGCCTATACTTTCTGGCGTTATAAGTGTCTTAATATTATTGATTGGCCTCAGTTCTCTCAAGGCTCTCACTGTTAGGCAGTATCCGCAATTAACCAATACAGTAATCACTATTTCAACTGCATACCCAGGTGCTACAGCTGAGTTAATGCAGGGGTTTGTTACGACCCCTATTCAACAATCTATTGCCGCGGCCGATGGTGTTGATTATATTACCTCTGCTAGCAAACAAGGGGTTAGTACGATTACCGCTTATATTCGACTTAATTTCCCCCCAGACGTAGCTATGACTGAAATTATGGCAAAAGTACAAGAGGTTAATAGCGTTTTACCCAAAGAAATTCAGTCTCCTGTTATTACAAAATCGACAGGTGAAACGTATGATATTTTATACGTAGGCTTAAACTGCCCCGATATGTCAAATGAGCAAATAACCGATTATATTAAAAGGCAAATTCAACCACGTATATCCACTATTCCAGGTGTAGCAGGTGTTGACTTAATTGGTGCACAAACTTTTGCAATGCGCTTGTGGATTGATCCCAATAAAATGAGCGCACGTGATGTGTCAGCGGCAAATATTTATGACGCTTTGCAAAAAAACAATTATCAAGCAGCTCCCGGTCAAACAAAAGGATACTTTGTTACCTATAATGTAGAAGCCAATACCGATCTTCAAAGTGTTGAACAATTCAAAGATATGATCATTAAAAGTGATGGACTTGGCGTTGTGCGTATGCGTGACATCGCGCTTATTGAATTATCTGCCGAAAGTTACGATTCAATCGTTAAGATGAATGGCAACCAATCGGTATTTATTGGCATTAAAAACACCCCAACATCAAACCCTCTCACTGTGGTAAAGGGCGTTCTTGATCTTTTGGAAAAATTCAAAATTAACTTCCCCCCAAATTTCAGCTATACAGTTGCCTATGACTCGACTGAATTTATTACAGAATCTATTAATGAAGTGATCAAAACACTAGGCGAAGCAGTCATTATTGTGATTATGGTCATTTTCTTATTTTTAGGTAGTTTCCGTGCTGTGACGATTCCTGTCATCACCATCCCCTTATCTATTATTGGGGTGGCAACAGTCTTACTAGCACTTGGATTTAGCATCAATTTGTTAACATTGCTTGCGATGGTTTTAGCCATTGGATTAGTGGTTGATGATGCAATTGTGGTTGTTGAAAATGTTTATCGACATATCGCAGAAGGCAAAACACCATTCGATGCAGCTATTATTGGATCGCGTGAAATTGCAATTCCTGTGATCACAATGACAATCACCTTGGTTGCTGTTTATACACCGATTGCCTTTATGGGTGGCTTAACTGGTACTCTTTTTCGCGAGTTTGCCTTAACACTGGCTGGATCTGTTATCGTTTCCGGGATTATTGCTTTAACTTTATCACCAATGATGTGTTCAAAAATTCTTAATTCCACAGCTATGACTACCCCTTTTGTAATGAAAGTTGAACATATTTTTCATGAACTAAGCATGAAATACCAACGTGTTTTAAAACAAGTGGTTCAAAAACGTCATGTTGTTATTTTTGCTTTCTTAATTATTCTTGCAACCAGTTGGTTTTTCACCCTTTTCATTCCATCTGAACTTGCCCCCCGCGAAGATCAAGGCATTGTGATGTTGTCTACAAAAGCACCACAATATGCAAATATCGATTATATGTCTCACTATACAGATGATACATTTAAGATTCTGGATGCCAATCAAGAAAAACACCTGATCTTTACTTTTGCTGGTCTTACTAGTCCTAACAATGGATTTGGAGGGTTGATTTTAAAACCATGGAGCCAACGAAAAAGGTCTTCACACGATATTTTAGCAGAAATGCAACGAAAATTCTCAGCCGTCACAGGCATTCAGGCATTTGCCTTTGAACCCGCACCATTACCTGGTAGTGCCGGTGGTCTTCCCATTCAATTTGTTATAAATAGTATGGCTGATCATCAAGTGATTTTCCAAGTTATGGAAAAACTTAAGAAAGACGCACGAGCAAGTGGGAAATTTATGGTTGTTGATAGTGATTTAGACTTTAATAACCCTACCTTAAAAATTAATATTAATCATTCAAAAGCCACACAAATGAAAGTCAGCATGCAAGACATTGCATCAACATTGGCTTTGATGATGGGCGAAAATTACGTTAATTTCTTTAACCTTTATGGGCGTAGCTATAAAGTAATTCCAATGGCTGAGCGCGCCTATCGTTTAACACCTGAAAGTGCCGGCGATTTTTATATTAACCTTTCCAACGGTCAGCAATTTCCTATTAGCACTATTGCTGACTTAAAAGTTGAAACATTAGCCAATCAACTTTATCAATTTAACCAAATTAATTCTGCAACTTTCCAAGCAGTTCTTATGCCACATGTCAAAATGGGCGATGGTATTAATTTTTTAACTGATTATGCAAAAAAGAATTTACCTGCTGGTTTTACCTATGACTTTTTGTCGGAATCACGTCAATATGTTCAAGAAGGAAATGCATTATATGGTATTTTTGCCTTTGCTATTTTGATTATCTTCTTGGTTCTTGCGGCTCAATTTGAAAGTTTGCGTGACCCCTTTGTCATTATGCTTAGTGTTCCCATGTCAATTTTTGGGGCTCTTTTCATTTTATTCCTGGGTGCTGCGACACTTAATATCTATTCAGAGATTGGCCTCATTACCTTGGTTGGGTTGATTACCAAACACGGTATTTTGATTGTGGAATTCGCCAACCAATTGCAATTAGATCATGGTCGTACGCGTGAACAAGCCATTATTGAATCTGCTACCATTCGCTTGCGTCCTATCTTAATGACCACAGCCGCGATGGTCGTCGGGTTAGTTCCACTGTTAATTGCATCTGGCGCTGGCGCTGCCAGTCGTTTCAGCATTGGCGTGGTTATTGTAGCAGGTATGTTGATTGGCACTGCCTTTACAATTTTTGTAGTACCATCATTTTACATGTTGATTAGCCGCCCAAAAATAGCTTTACCTAATATTAGCCATCTTGAATAAAGAGACTTCTTTCAAAGAGATAAATTTATTACCTGAACCGCATTTATTTTATATAAAACGAAGTTGTAAGAAATGATCTGATGACGACAAAGAGCATAAAGATGTAGATTTTGAAAGAGGCTTATTATTAAAAACTCAAAAAAGCCATCATGAGAGATTAATGCATAAAGTCTTTTTTTTAAAAAACCTATATTTAACGTGAGTTCGATATAAGAATTGCAGAAAATGTATAAAAACGAAGAAATCCGTCATCACGAGGCTCCGAAGCTTTAGCGAAGGAGACGCGGATCCATGTATTAACAGTCTGGATCGCCACACTGCACTTTGTTTCGTTCGCGATGGCGCGGATTTTCTGATCTTTCATGACTTTTTACGTCGAATTCACGTTCGTTATATAGTGATATTCTTGGGGTTTACTTTTATATCTCTGAGAAGATATGAGTGCTGTCTAGATTGAGAGATTAATGCTTATCTGTTACTACGATATACCTTGAAATTACAATAGAGTGATTATCTTAGAAAGATGAAAGGATCATCTAAGGATAATTAGTCAACATTAAATCCATATTTTATGGCAAGCATTCTGCAGAAAAAAAACACAAAAATACAATTATTTTGAATATCGAATTATGATGAAAAAATAATATTAGGTTAATATTAAAAAAAGAAGGAGAGAAAATTAAACTAGATCCTACCCTCTTTCATTAGAAAGGTCATAGGATCTAACTTTAATCCTTAAAATACAGCTTAGCTTTACAGAGGTTTTAAATTAACCGCTGACATTTTACCTTTGTTTTCCTGTAAATCAAACTCAATTTTTTGGTTTTCATTAAGGTTGCTAAGGCCTGCTTTTTCAACTTCGCTAATATGAACGAATGCATCTGGGGAACCATCATCTAACGCAATAAATCCATATCCTTTATCAGCGTTAAACCATTTTACAATACCGGTCTTTGACATAAAAAAAATCCTACTTGGTGTTACAGTACAAATATTAATCACATTTTAGTAATTTAATCAACTATACAATTTAAATAATTCATTGTCTATAAAAAGAATGACTTATTTAAAAATGACTCCTTACTTTTGAGACATTATAGATTAGTCTACATTTGGGCTTGGTGGTGCACCTGCCCTTGTTAAATCAGCAGACAGTTGATCACCAGCATCACTACGATCGATTATTCCTTGCTGATCTTGCGGCATAGCCGAATTATCAAAAGTATCCATGTCATCAATAACAACTGAATCTTGCTCTCCCATTGGATTTGTTGTCTCATTTGCAACCACCACACAGGAAAAAACACCACTACTTGCTAGCATTACGAACAGGGATTTATACATTTTTCTCTCCTACTATATATGTGTTATGGCGAGTATATTATTAATTAAAGTTAAAAGCCAAATTTATAATACAAACTAATTAAAATTTTTTCATTTATAAGCACACACAAATCTGTATACTGTTAGTAACCTATTTAATTTGGTAACGGAGTTTTCTAATGCCACAAAAACATAAAGTTTCTTTGATTCCTGGTGATGGTATCGGCCCTGAAGTAACGTTGGCAACACAAAAAATTATTGATGCGACAGGTGTTAATATTGAATGGGAAATCTGTGAAGCTGGGGCAAAAGTTTTTAAAAAAGGCCTTGGAACAGGCGTCCCAAGGGAAACCGTTGATTCGATTATACGTAATAAAGTTGCCTTAAAAGGCCCTCTTGAAACACCTGTTGGGTTTGGCGAAAAAAGTGCCAATGTAACGTTACGTAAAATGTTTGATACCTATGGCAACATTCGACCGATTAGCGAATTTGCGGGTATCAATACCCCCTATTCTGGTCGTGGCATCGACATTGTTATAGTTCGTGAAAACGTAGAAGATTTATACGCTGGGATTGAACATATGCAAAGCCCTGGTGTGGCTCAGTGCTTAAAACTTATTTCACGCAAAGGTTGTGAAAAAATCATACGCCTTGCCTTTGAATTTGCTCGGTCTGAAGGCCGAAAAATGGTTCACTGCGCAACAAAAGCCAACATTATGAAGGCTACTGAAGGATTGATGAAGCGCACTTTTGAAGAAATTGCAAAAGAATATCCTGATATTGAATCTCACCATATTATTGTTGATAATTGCGCTCATCAAATGGTTAAAAAACCTGAACAATTTGATGTTATCGTTACAACCAATATGAATGGTGATATTTTAAGTGATCTTGGTTCTGCCCTTATCGGTGGCCTTGGTTTTGCGCCAGGTGCAAACATTGGCGATCAATTCTCTATTTTTGAAGCAGTGCATGGATCCGCCCCTAAATATGCCGGCAAAAATGTGATCAACCCCACTGCTGTTTTACTTTCTGGCGTGATGATGCTTCGTCACCTTGGTGAATTTGAAGCTGCCAAACTTATTGATAATGCTCTATTAACCACTCTGGCAGCGGATAAGGTATTAACACGTGACATCGTTGGTGATACAGGGGCAGCATCTACAACTCAGTATACAGATGCCATTATCGGTAACCTTGGCAAAATGTATTCAGAGTATAAAGATCGCAATTACCATCCAATTAAAATGCCACATATTCGTCAAGACCAAGACTTTGTGCGTGTGTCTAAACGTGGTGTCAATGGCATTGATTTGTTTATAGAAACAGACAAGCCTGTGGTTCAATTTGCAAAAGAGCTAGAATTAGCGGCAGCTAACAGCACAATGAAGCTTAAAATGATTTCCAGCCGAGGTGTTAGAGTTTACCCGGCCGAGCAAGGTGCCACACCTGATTTAACAGATTCATTTAGCTGTCGCTTTGTGTCAAAAGAAATACATACAGATGTAAAAGACGCAGACATTATCCATTTGCTTCAAAAAGTTGAACCTCATGTGCGCTGGTCACACATTGAAAAACTTAATGAATTTGATGGTGTAGCAGGCTATTCAAAGTCACATGGGGAAGATTAACCTCCCCTTCCCTTACATAAACCGGCGGTTTTCACCGCCAATTTTTTATTACTTTCCAGATTTCTTTTCTTTTTTATCTTTAGGCTTTTTTTCTTCTTCTCGTTTCTTTTGGGCTTTTTTAGCCGCTTTCGCTAATAATTTAAGATCAAAACTAGCGACAGATGATGCCTTAATTAGTGGTGATGGATTAATACGTTTTAGTTTTTTTGTTTCTTTTTTTCCATACATAGAACTCGTATCAACTACAGCAAAAGAAGTTTTTCGTGATAAAGGAGAGCTGTTGAGAGAAGATGTCGCAGAGCTACTCGAAGAATCACATGAAGAAGATGGTTTAGGTAAAAATTGTGGAGCATCCGAAAAACTTCTTTTTTTAGTATGCTGGCCTGCTCCTAAAGGTAATTTGACCGAAGATACTGAAGATGAAGATGCAGCTTTGTGCTTAGCTATATATGTTTCAATATTAGCAGCCACTTCTGGCGATGAATCCCCCATATTGATTGATGGTGGGCGCTGAGAATTTATAGCTGCCTGCAATCTTTTCTGATGAAGGAGTTGTTCTTTTTTATCTTCACTTAACTTAACGATTTTTTGCCGGGAAAGGCTAAATTGAAAAACTTTATTTTCGGAATATATTAATTGATATATATATTTTTTATACGTTTTATCTATTTCTGTTACTTTTAAAAGTGCTAAAGTCGCATCACTTGGAATTTGTTCATTGGGACTCAATGTTCGACTATGATACAAAATATAGTAACCGTCAGTTGAAAAACTTGCAACATACTCAAAGTCTACTGTTGATTTGCCTTTTGAAACTTTTCTAAGTCCTGATGCATTTGCTTTACTTGTCCCAAACACTCCTTTTTTTAGCACTTCTTGGATATCATCAACAATTAAGGTATCAGCTTTCATTTTCTCATAAAGTTTTGTTGCTGACGGATTTTCTCCCCATTGCTCAATAGATCGCTTATAATCATCTTTATCGGATCCCAAAGCCATCAAAGGATACAGGCTTAAAACAAGAGTTAATATAACTTTTATATTCATTTTTTAATATCACATTGATTTATAATGGTAAAAAATACTCTTTGCATAACATTAACGCAATAGAAAAATTATTTAGCTCAAAAAGAAATTTTTAGTTAGTATTGTGGTTATTTTTGAAAGAATTCGGCGACTCTACCACCCGACTCTACAGCAGCTTTCATTGTGCCAATTTCATTTAATAACGTTGTATGTTCGCCAATCATAAAAACACGGTCTGCAATAGGTTCAAAAATAGATTTTACACGTTGGTTTTTATAAACAGTCGTTGCGGCAAATTTTTCGCCCAGAGCAAGGCCAAACCCTGAATAAGACCCTTTCGCAAAAGGATCTTCCACCCAAGATTTCAACACAGGTGCGTCATAAGGTTTCAATTGTTCTTCACTAGCAAGCACTGGCTTTTTGTCACTCACCCTTTTGCCAAGCGTCGCCAACATTGCTTTTACACCTTCCTTAAACAATACATCTGCATTTTCTAAAAGCGTTGCTCCACTTTCTCCAATAAAATACATATTATAAATTTTGCTATCATCACCATTTGAAAAACCACCCATGTTTTTAGTGGTAACTGCTGAATAATGGCCATTATTGAGCTCTATAGGAATCATTATTTTTCCATTTGTTCCATATTGAACTTGCTTAATAATTGCCAAACGTTCTTCAGAAATAACATTACTGCCAAAAGTAATATCACTATAAATCGGACAAGGAATTGCTAAAATAAGCTGATCAAAAAGTACTGTTTGTTGATCTTGAAAAGTAAGAGCCAATTGATTATCTAAGGTTAGTTGTACTTCTTTTAAAACTTTACCAAGGGTAATGTGGCGTAGATTACGTGCTAACGTCAGGGGCAACATGGCATTCCCGCCCTTTATTCTTTGGTGAAGAATAACATTTTTATATTCAGCTTGATTGAGCGATTTCTGATAAAGCTGCATAAAAAATTCAAATGTTTTTATATTATGATAAACAGATAATTTATCAGGTGTTGATCCTTCATAAGCGGATAAGTGTGATGTAAAGAGTTGGTGAAGAATTGATTTTTTCTTAAAAAAATTATCTAAAACATCTTGCATCGATGTTGCTGTTTTCTGCAGCTCATCTATTTTTTTGCCAAACACCTCAGGTGTAAGATCATATTGTTGTAAAAGCATCATTATATCATGACAGCTTTGCCCATCATAAAAAATTGGGGAAATTAAAAAATTATTTTCAATAATTTCTAACCCTAGGTTTTTCACGAGAGTTGGCAATAACTCATTACCCCCTCCATCAAGAAGATTTTGACCACCCAACTCGGCTATTGAGTAATCACCATCGAGATTTTTTACATACGCTGAGTGTACCCGACCCCCAACCCGATTTTTGGCCTCAAATACCTCTACATTACAACCTTTTTGTTGTAATGTATACGCGGCCGTCAGCCCTGCAAGCCCAGCACCTATAATGACAGTTTTTGATGCTGTAGAAGAAGTTACATTAGGTATATTTTTATAAAAACCTGTCATATTTATTGTTGTTTTACACCAAAAATAGCAGCATTATCTAAACCATTAAAGTTAATAGGTGTTATCATCCCTAGGTTTTTAAAAACCATTTGAACCATAACAATGGTGTTAGGCCTTAAATCGCGATCACTATACCCTGAACGTATAACTGAAAGATTTGTTATTAAACATTCATTGGCATGCGTAAGTGTAAAGGTACGCGATAAAAGCTGTGTAGAGCCAGAAGGTGCCCCTAAGTTGCGAACTTCACCAAAACCTATGCTTACATTCTTATAGCTTGCGGTTCGGATGGACCAATTAAATTGGGATGTTTTTCTCCCCCCAGTACCATATTTTGAGTCATAATATACATGTGAGGCAGTTGCATTAAAATAACCAAAATTTAATCCAACAGTAGATTCAGCAATATCAAATTTAAGTTGGTTCCGATTAAGTAGAAATCTAGATTGAAAATTAATAAATCTAAATGGTTTAACATCAATCTTACCAACAATTCCTGATCCTGTATTATCTTCCCCCGACGAAGGAAGAAGTGCCGTTTTATTATCTAAACGTTTTGTTTGACCCAAAAACAAGAAAAGATAGCGATAATCCCATAAAAAGCGAGAATGAACCCCATAAACCGCACGGCGCCCCGTATCAATACGATCTATTCCATCAAAACGATTCATTAAGTAAAGATTCATTGGATCTAAAGTGACAAATGGCGAATCTTCATTTGGAATATCAATTGAGTTTTGCCCCTGACTACCCACAATTAACGAAGCCGCAGGTTCTAAAATCCATTGACCACTATTAAACATTTTTATAAAAGGATAACGCCAATTCAATGCACTTTGTGGGAAAACGCGATGTATACGCTTATCCTGAGGCTTCACATTTATAATATTTTGCTGATTAGGTGGCTGATACTCATGAATAGAATAAGCATCTGTGCGTAATTTTACTTTAAGCTGCCAAATATCTCCCCAACTTGAAACATACGGGATTTGAGCATTGAGATCTAATGAACCACGTGTTTCTTGTTTTGCATATCTACCCGCTAAAGATTGTTCACGGCTCAAATTCAAAAAATTAAAATCAAATCCAAAAGTTTCACCAAAATTTCCAGGCATTGTTTCATAAGTATAGTTGGCAATAGGATAAATGTAGGGCGCATATTGTTGATTATCTGTTTGAAAAATATAACCACGAACAATCCCATAACTTGTATTTTTAAATTGCTCTAACGCAACTGTTGATGTTAAAGAAGATTGTATTTCCAGCCGTTTCACATTCCCCGTACTAATAGGGTATCTTCTAAGGTATGTCAAATCACTAGCGCGACGAATGCTTGTTGTTAGTAAAAGATCTGGCGTCAATTCAACGCGTGCATCCAAGAAAGCATGCCATCTGCGTTTCCCTGGAAGTTTATAAGCATTGGGATTATTAGCTTTTGCATTATTATTATGACTATCACCAGCATAGCTGGCATTAATCCGCATGACCGCCGTCGAATAAAGATGACGATAATCGGCTCCAATCAGTGGTCCTTCTTTAGTGGTATAAATGGGGTGAAGGGTTAAATCACTATTAGGGCTAATATTTAAAAAAACAGGTTGAGAAACAATGGTACCAAGATCATTACTTTGACCAAAAAAAGGCGTCAATAACCCTGTTTTTCGCTTAACAGTTGCATCCGGATGAAAGAAATAAGGCGTATAAAAAATGGGCACTCCCCAAAAATCCATAAAGGCATTATGATAAACTATCTCTTTTTCTTCTTTATCATGAATGATTTTATTGGCCCTTAGCTGCCATAAAGGCACTGAATTTGGTTGCTTTTTACACACCTCACAAGGTGAATAAACACCATTCCATAAAACGATTTTCTGTCCTTTAAATCTTTGACCTTTTGCACCAGCAATCCGCGAATTGTCGGCCATTAACAGTTTTGCATTACGCACAAAGCCATCGTTAAATTTATTTTTTAGCTCTACATAATCACCAAACGAAAAATTACCTTCTTTATCTCGCAACCAAACATTTCCTTTTGCATATAGGGTGTCAGTTTCTTTATTATATTGCAATGAATCTGCATATAATAATTGATTATTATGAGAGACATAAACATACCCGGTTGCCGTGACGACATTTGTATTTTCATGATAAGAAATATCATCTGAAACAATAACAAAAGGGTCATTTTTCGAAGATTCTGTATTAAAGCAAACCCCGAGAACAGTGGATAACAAGAGAGTTATCGCAGTAAAAGCGATAAATTTAAGGCTATTTTTTTTTAACAACATTGAATCTGTAGGTTCGTTAGATTTGTTTTTAGCATACTCTCACTTAACCCGAAGGGGCTAACTTATGTCAAGTAGATATGCATTTGATCTGTTTGAAAATCAAAAAAATTAAGAAATATTCTTCATTTCATTAAGCATGCTTTGCAGATAACTTTTATTGACCAACACCTCACTTTGAATAACAATCGGCGTTGTATAAGGATGAGTTTTCACAAGCCATTCTTCTAAATCACCCTGCTTTTCTTTGCAGGTTTTAAATAAAATAAAGTATTCATTTGATTCGTGAATTATGCCTTCCCATTGATAAAAAGAAAGGCCATTTGGGATTATATTAACACAAAAAGCTCTTTTTTCTTCAACAGCTTGACGAGCAATACCTTTTGCATTGTCAAGTGTGTCAATAGTGGTAAATATAATAATAAGGCTTTGATCCATCATTTTCTCCACGATTAAGAGCGGTGCACAATTATCCCTCTTCAAGCTGTACTATTAGGGTATGGCTTAATAATAAAATAATAATGGTTGGGCACCATACAGCAATCAGCACTGGCAATTTTTCAGCCAGACCAAGGGCTAAAACAACGTTATTTAAAAAGTAAAAGATCAGCCCTGAAAATACAGCAAAAGCCACAAGCATAGCCGTGCCACCGCGACGAATGGGTCGTAAAGAAAAAGCGCCTGCCAAATAAATCATCGCAAAAAAGACGCCAAGAGAGCCCCAAATACTGTTCCAAAACAAAGAATACCTTGTCGCAGATAATCCTGATTTATGCAATAATTTGATATAATCGGGCAATTGCCAAAAAGATAAAAACTCAGGCGGAAGATTGCTATCTAAAATTTTTTGAAAGGTAAGAGGTGTTTTAAGAACATATTTACTAACAGTTTGAGCACCTTTTCCAAGAGTAAAAATTGTGACATCTTCTAAAACCCATTCACCTGCCAAAATTTTCCCACTTTTTGCAAAAATACGTTCTTGCATTCCCTTACTTTCCGAAAAATTATGGAATGTAACGTTGGAAAATGTTTTATTTTGCAAATGAATTGACTTAAGGTTAATAATACTTTCACGACTATCTGTATTTTCTCTTAACCAAATACCATTCTCAAAAACGCTAATCATTACATTTTTTGCTGTAAAAACTCGCGCCTCCATTTCTTCGTGTTTTTGAATAAGAATTGAAGAAATAGGATTGATTGCCGAGATCAATATAATAAAAATGCTCATAATCACAATGCTAAAGCCCGCAATAATTTGACGTATAGCAATCCCTAAATTACGAACAACCGTAATTTCACTTGTCCGATTAAGTTTCGAAAATGTGATAATCGCTGCTATAAAAATCACAAATGGTAAAATAACTTGAATATGTTGGGGATATTTCAAAACAACCAATGCGGCTACATCAGAAAAAGAAACATTGGTTGTTTTAATTAAGCGCCGACTATACTCAGCAAACTCCACCAATGAAACAATAAATAAAGCCACACTAGTTACAATGAAAATCCAAAACAAAAATACTTTGGAAAAGTAACGATTTATACTAGAAAATAAGTATCTAATAAACATTACTTATCTCCTTGCGCTTCTGCGTGATCAAAAAAAGCATCTTTCTTTGCAAAGAAAGATAAAATACTTTGCCCTTTTACAAGAGATATAAAATATAAAAGTGTTAGTCCAAACAATATAAAATATAGCTCTATCAATAAAATATAAGACTTACTTAACATATTAATTAAGGTGTAAATTATAATCTGCAAAAGAACCCCAGAAGCAACTGTGAAAAAAGCCGTTTTATTGTCACCACCTCTTCTGTATTGCGAAGTTAACAAAATCGCAACTCCGTGCAAAATAAAGAAAAAAGTTAAATAAGAACCAATAATACGTCTATGCGCTTCTGCAATCATTTTATGACGTTGGTTTTGTGGTAATTTGTCTGAAGGAACTAATAATTGAACCAAAGAAAAAGCACTATCTGTAATGATAGAAGGGGTTGTTGGCTGTAAAATCTCAAGATCATATAAAAGCTGTTGAAAGAAAAAAGCTTTGCTTTCCTCAATTTTTTGCGTATAGATCTGGCGACATCCATTAAAAAGATCTAAGAAAATACGACCATCTTTGGTAACCATTTCTCCAGTTTGAGCAAAAATAGATACGTGACTTCCATCAGGCTCAGTTTTATAGATGAAAACATTATGAAGTTTATCACCTTCCAAATGATCTTGTACATAAATTGTCAAACCATTAAATTTAGAAAATGTACCATTACGTAATAATCCTGCAGAAAATTCTTTAGCAATACCGTTTTTAAGATTCGTAAACTTATCTGCAGACTGTGGCGCGATACTATTGCTCATCCAGATAATAAACCCTGCTAGCAAAATGCCAACAAATAAAAAGGGTCGAGCAATTTGGAATGGGCTTAAACCTGAGGATTGATAAATCACGATTTCATTTTCACTAATCAGCCGTTGAATGACAGATACTGTCGCGATAAGACAACAAACTGGCAAAATAACGACAACCAAACTTGGTAATAAAAAAGCAATGATTTGAAGGAATTGAGAGACCGAAATGCCATTATTCGCAATAAGCTCTAAATATCGCAATGATTGAGTCAGCCAGGCCGTAAACAACAGAATACACGTCAACAGCGTGACGGCCATAAAAATTTGCCCTAATAAGTGGCGTGAGATAATTGTTCCCTGCATCGGCTTTTATTTGATTCGTGGTATGTAACTTTTTTATTCTCTGCAAATAAAGGGCTTATTCCCTCTTTTGAGGTTAAAAAATTATAAAGTCACACAGAAATACTCGTAATTTTATTTTAGTTGTACTATATACTCTTAGTTAATAGCAACTTGAAACTCCTACTTATTTTGTAAAAGGCTAGCCAATGCGTTTAAAAATATTTACAGCAACTCTTCTTATCCAAGCTTTTTTAGCCGGAAGCTCTTTTGCGGCTCCTACTACAAATACGTTTAAAATTGTTGTCATTGTAAATAAGGATCCTATTTCACATTCTGATTTGGATGATCGGATCAAACTTATTTCGTTAATGAGCGGAATTTCTGCAAAAAAACAAGACATGGAAAATATGCGCAATCAAGTTCTTCAATCCTTGATTCAAGAAAAACTTCAAATTAAAGCAGCAAAAGATAAAAAGATTGAAATTTTAGATGCTGAAGTCGAAAAAACCTTACAAGGAATGGCAAAAGATAATAACATGTCTTATGATCAATTCTTAAGCATTCTTTCTACTAATAACATACCAAAACACACATTAGCGGCACGCGTCCGCGCGCAATTAGCATGGGTAAAATATATTCGTCAACAATTTGCTCCCATCGTCTACGTAACAGATTCAGAAGTTGATAAAAAATTAACGCAAATAAAGTCAGCTCAAAATCAAACGCAGTATTTAGTTTCTGAAATTATGTTGCTTGTAAGTACACCTGCCCAAGAACAAAGCGTTCGAAATGACGTAAACAAACTCATTGCAGATCTTAAGGCCGGCGCAAATTTTGGCATGTTAGCTCAACAACTCTCTAAAGATTCAAATGGAGCAACCGGTGGCGATTTAGGTTGGTTATCTGTTGAACAAATCGATCCTTCCGTTGCCACTGTTATTACAGATTTAAAACCAGGGGAAATTTCAAAGCCTATTAGAACACCTGCAGGGTTTAAAATTGTCAAATTAAGAGAAATCCGCAGAGCCGGTGAGGCAGACCCTAATGAAGCACAAATTTCATTCTGTCAGGCATTTTTCCCTTTAACACCCACTTCAACCGAACAAGATTTAGCCATTGTTGGACCAAAGGTTGATCAAACTATTACTGTATCTGGATGTGATGCTTTTAGAAAAAAAGTCAAAGAATATAGCGTTGAATATAAACATAATGTTGACATTAAAATGGGTCAACTACCTGAACAGCTAAAAAACATGTTAAAAGTTGCTGCGCTTGGCAAATGTTTGGATCCAATCATGACAGAACAAGGATTATTAGTGCAAATGGTGTGTTCTCGAAAAACGCCAACCCTTGCCCCACTTAATACCGAAGAAATTCGTGCAGATATTGAACAACAAAAATTATCACAGCAAGCAACTAGAGAGTTACAACGGCTCTTATCAGGTGCTTACCTGGATTTTAAAGATCAAAAATATGCTTCTGTGGTTAAGTAAGTTGCTTCACATATGATAAACCAGCTTCCCACACTCAAAGAAACAGTTGAAAAACATGGATTAATGGCTAAGAAAAATCTTGGCCAGAACTTTCTTCTGAATATGGAGATCGTCCGTCGTGTGGCCAGCGCGGCAGGTAGCCTAAAAGGCGAAACAGTTATTGAAATTGGGCCTGGCCCTGGCGGCTTAACACGGGCATTACTAGAAGCAGACGTAGCACAAGTTATTGCGATTGAAAGAGATGCGCGTTGCCTTGCTGCACTAGAAGAATTACAGCTTTTTTACCCCGGAAAACTTCAAATTATTCATGAAGATGCTTTAAAAGTAAATCTTCAATCACTCACGCCGGATCCTTTTAAAGTAGTAGCGAACCTTCCTTATAACATTGGCACAGAGCTATTAGTGCGATGGTTAAGCAATTTGACAAACATTCGTTCATTTACCTTAATGTTTCAAAAAGAAGTCGCCTTAAGAATTACAGCAAAACCAAACACAAAAGATTTTGGGCGTCTGGCTATTTTATGTCAATATTTACTTGATACCACAAAGGTTTTTGATCTTCCCCCTGGTGCATTTACGCCTCCCCCTAAAGTAACATCATCTGTTGTTCATCTTGTTCCAAAACATCTGAGTGGTGAAGAATTTGCACTTGCTCCTTTTTTAAGTCGTGTCACCCAAGCGGCGTTTGGTCAACGACGTAAAATGTTGCGCTCTAGTCTAAAACCTCTTTTTGTGGAAAATGAAATTATCGCTGCAGAAATCGATCCAAACTTTCGCCCTGAACAATTATCTTTAGAAAACTTTGTCACACTTGCGCGCCTATTACAGAATAAGAGCTAAGACCAAACATTCCCTTCATGGTTCAAACAGCATGATAAGCTCATTAACCCTTCCAATTGATAGTATCATATGATACTATCAATTATTATGAATTATATACCCCCATTTAAAATTACACCTTTAATTCTTAAAAAATCTCAGGCCATCTCTAGAGAATTAGGAATTATTATCGGGCGCAAGATTGCTGAAATTCCTCTTAAATTAAGAAGAGAGAATAATATCAAATGAAGGAAATACATTAACTCTCAACCAAATTACAGATATTTTAGAGGGAAAAAGAGTTATTGGCCCTCATCAAGATATACTTGAAGTTAAAAATGCTCTTTCACTTTATGGGGATCTTAAAAAATTTGATCCTTTAAAAACAAGTGATCTTCTTCAAGCTCATGCAATTCTTATGGAGGGTCTCACAAATGAAAATGGAAAATGGCGCTCAGACTCAGTCGGTATCTTCAAAGGAAAAAAAATTAGTCACATAGCCCCACCGGCCAAAAGAATCTGTGAACTTATGCGTGACCTGTTTGATTTTCTTACTAACAACAAACAAATTTCATGGATTATCAAAGCTTATATATTTCACTATGAACTTGAATTTATTCATCCTTTTGCTGATGGAAACGGACGAATTGGGCGGTTATGGCAACAATTAATACTTATGAAAGAAGATCCTCTTTTTGAATATATTCCGCTAGAAGTTTTGGTGAAAGAAAATCAAGCAGAATATTATCAGGCACTTGGGGAAAGCGATAAACTTGGTGAATCGACTCCATTTATAGAATTTTCTCTAAACATAATTGATACAGCACTTCGCAGTTATTCACAAATACCACAACCATCTTCAAAAAATCCATTTTCTCGATTAATTTATGCAAAATCAAGATTGCTAAAAAAATGGTTTTCTCGTAAAAATTATATTGAAATTCATCAAGATATTTCTACCTCTACAGCTAGTTGAGATCTTCTCTTTGGAATAGAAAATGGAATCTTAAAAAGCAAAGGACATAATAATCAACTTCACTATTATTTCTTGCATGAATAATAAGCCTTATCCATTACTGGGGGTATATTAAAATCGTCTTTTGCATATCAAAATACATCTGATCAATATCCGTAATACAATATATTTTCATTGCTTTCTCTTTTCATTTCAGCAATGATTAAAGAAGTAATTTTGTGTGTAATTGCCATGAATCGACAGTTTGATGACCTTCTAGAAAAAGTAAAAGCGCAAGACCCATCCACTGATGAAGACCTTGTATGGAAGGCCTATGATTTTTGCATGAAAGCACACGGCTCTCAATTACGAGCGTCTGGCGATCCTTACTTTACCCATCCCTTAGCTGTTGCCCAAATTTTAACTGATCTGCGGATGGATCATCAATCTGTTATTACTGGGTTTCTTCACGATACAGTTGAAGATACACTTGTTTCTATCGAGGAAATAAAAGAACGATTCGGTGAAAATATTGCAAACCTTGTAGATGGTGTCACCAAACTTTCGCAACTTGAATTACAATCAGAACACACAAAGCAAGCAGAAAATTTTCGCAAACTTGTACTAGCTATGTCCACCGACATCCGTGTTTTGATTATTAAACTCGCTGATCGTCTTCATAACATGCGCACTTTGCATTATATTACTTCCGAAGAAAAAAAGCGGCGCATTTCTCGTGAAACGATGGATATTTATGCTCCTTTAGCCGAACGTATGGGGATGCATCAATTAAAAGATGAACTTGAAGATATTGCTTTTTCCTATTTAAACTTAGAGGCAAAAGAATCATTACAAAGTCGCCTTAATTTTCTTTATGAAAATGCGGACTATACCGTCGAAGCCATTATTGAAGACATGGTTCTCGCCTTAAAAGAACATGGCATTGAAGCCCCTGTGAATGGTCGACAAAAAACACCCTATTCTATTTGGCGAAAAATGCAACACAAACGTATTGCTTTTGAACAATTGTCAGATATCATGGCTTTTCGCATTACCGTTGATACCATTCCAGAATGCTATCAAGCCTTAGGGGCGCTTCATAATAAATATTTAGTCTTGCCTGGGCGATTTAAAGATTATATCTCGACACCAAAACCCAACGGTTATCAATCTTTACACACCGTTTTGATTGGCCCTTTTAATAGCCGTATTGAAGTTCAAATTCGCACCAAAAAAATGCATATTATCGCCGAATATGGTATTGCTGCTCACTGGCAATATAAACAAAATTTTTCGCATGATGGCAAACAATATGCATGGCTACGTGGTCTTTTAGATATTTTGGAACAAACTTCAAATCCTGAAGAATTTATGGAACACACACGTCTAGAAATGTTTCAAGATCAGGTTTTTTGTTTTACACCTAAGGGAGAACTGATTTCACTACCCAGTGGCGCCACATCTATTGACTTTGCCTATGCTGTTCATTCACAGGTAGGTGATCATGCAACGGCTGTTAAAATTAATGGGCGATTAATGCCTTTGCGAACTGTTTTGAATAATGGTGACCAGGTTGAAATTATCACCTCAAAAACACAAACTCCCTCACCTACTTGGGAGCGGTTTATTGTTACGGGAAAAGCAAGATCACGGATACGTAAATTTGTTCGCATCCAACAACGCGGGCAATTTTCAAGCCTTGGAAAATCTATGATTCACAAGGCATTTCAACAAGAACATGTTGAAATAACAGAAAAATCCCTTGACCGTGTTGCCCGTCATTTTAAATATACCAATCTTGAAGATTTATACGCAGCCGTCGGTGAAGGCATTCACACGCCGCGTGAAATTGTGTCTATTGCCTACCCTGATGAAAAGGCCGGGCAAAAATTATCCCTTGAAGAAGAACTTACAAAGAAAAAAACACCTTCAATTAACAAAGATAAAGATTCAGCTATTTCCATCAAAGGACTCATTTCAGGAATGGCTGTGCATTTTGCCGGTTGCTGCCACCCTCTTCCAGGCGATAGTATTGTGGGCATTGTCAAAACAGGTAAAGGCGTTGCTATTCACACATCTGACTGTGATATCGTTAAATCGTTTACCGAGGTAGATCGCCTTTTAGATCTATCATGGGGTGAAAACCTAACGCCCGATGATAAATTTGTGGGTCGTCTTAAGGCCACTTTTATTAATAAGCAAGGCGCCCTTTCTGCCTTCAGTACAGCGATCAGCAAGCAAAATGGTAACATCGTCAATTTAAAAATTACGAATCGAACCCTTAATTTTTGGGATATTATTATTGATATTGATGTAAGGAACGTTGAACATCTTAATGTGATTATCGCAAGGTTACGCACGCTTCCTATCACTAATTTTATTGAGAGATTTTAGTGATTATTGGCATTGGAAATGATTTATGTGATTGCCGACGCATTGAAGCCGTGATTCATCGTCATGGGACGCGTTTCCTTAATCGCATATTTACTGCATCTGAACAAGAACGCGCCCTGAAACGCAGCCAACAAACAGCAAGCTTTGCCAAGCTGTTTTGTGCAAAAGAAGCTGTAGTGAAGGCTCTTGGCACTGGCCTTACGCGCGGTATTTTATGGACAGATATAGAAATCACACGTTCGCACCATCATCCTCCACAAGTAACTCTCTACAACCATGCAAAAGATGAATTGGATAAACGTATTCCTCCTGATATGGAAGGTCATATTCATCTTGCCATTACAGATGAGTGGCCATATGCGCAAGCTTTTGCTATTATATCAGCAACAACCCAAGAAAGGACTTCTTCATGCAACGAACAATCAAAGAAATAAAGGGGCTTTTATGGGCACTTGTTTTTGCGCTTTTGATTCGCACGTTTTTATTTCAACCTTTTAACATTCCATCCGGATCAATGTATCCAACCTTAATGGTGGGTGACTATATTTTTGTCACGAAATATTCTTATGGATTCAGCAAGTTTTCATTTCCCTTGGCGCCCAATTTATTTTCGGGTCGCATTAGTGAAATGAGAAAACCAGAAACTGGCGAAGTTGTTGTTTTTACAAACCCTAAAGACCCGTCGATGGATTACATCAAGCGTCTAGTCGGGCAACCAGGTGACCGAATTCAAGTTAAAGAAGGGGTTTTGCATATTAACGGCGAACCGGTGAAACTAGAGAAAATCGCTGATTATCCTATGATTGACTACCGGTCAAACCAACTTGTTGTCTTATCACAATATATTGAAACCCTTCCTAATGGTAAACAGCATAAAATTCTAAAAGATATGCCTTTTGGCAAAGGTGCGTTGGATAACACACAAGAATATATTGTACCTGCAGGTCATTATTTCATGATGGGTGATAATCGCGATCATTCTCAAGATAGCCGCGTTTTAGAAGCTGTTGGGTATATTCCTGAAGAATTTTTGATTGGGCCAGCAAAAGTCATTTTCTTCTCGACAGAGGCGAAATGGTATGAACTTGATAACTGGATTAGCGGTCTTCGTCCTAAACGTCTTTTGACGATGATTGAATAGCATTTTTGCATGATCTTTCGCCTCAGTCATTGAGGCGAACCTCTTTTTTCAGCGGATGAAATCAAAAAAATATATTCATATCATTTAAAAACACAATAACATAAAAAACTACTTGAGTTTTTGACGCAAATACGGGTATTTATAGCATGAGATATTTTGGATCTACATTTTGAGACAATTCATCTCCTTGCCAAGTTTGAGATTATTGCATAATCAGATATTTTGAGATGATTAACGTGTCAAGAGAACCGCAAAACCGGAGTTTACTTTATGTAAATGAGGATTTGAGGATCGCATTGATACTGTTAAGGGCTCAAAAGAATCATTAGGCAACGGTCTCAGTTTTTGGCTGTGGCTTGAATCCAAGTTAACATCCATAAGGAGTTGTTATGAATTTTTATGAAACAGTATTCATAGTTCGCCAAGATTCCACACCTGCACAGGTTGAATCATTGGCGCAAGATTACACAAAGATCATTCGTGATCACAGTGGTGAAGTCAGCAAAACAGAGTTTTGTGGTCTTCGTACACTTGCCTATGCAATTAAGAAAAACCGCAAAGGCCATTATGTATTAATGAACCTTCAGGCTACTCATGCCGGCGTTACAGAAATGGAACGTATAATGAAATTGAATGAAAACGTGTTGCGTCATTTGACTGTTCGCGTTGAAGCTTTGGATCCTAATCCATCTCCTTTAATGCAACAAAAGAATTTCCAACCTGATCGTTCTCGTTCATTTGACGATGATCAAGATGACATTGGAATCACAAGAGAGATGGAGGCAGTATAATGGCTTATAATCGCGATAATGACGGCCAATCCAGCCGCGACGGACAATCAGGTCGCCCTCAAGTGCGCCGTCAATTCTTCCGTCGTCGTAAAACATGTCCTTTTTCTGGACAAAATGCGATGAAGATTGACTATAAAGATATTCGAACATTGTCAAAATTTGTTTCTGAACGTGGTAAGATTATTCCAAGTCGGATTAGTGCTGTGTCTATTAAAAAGCAACGTGAGCTTTCTATTGCCATTAAACGCGCTCGTTTCTTAGGTTTAATGCCTTACATTAACGATTAAAAAGTGAACGCAAATGGGTATGATGAAGAAAATATTTGAAATCAGCCCATTGCGTTTATCTATCCTTTGCGGCATGTTAAGTGCCGCACTATCTTGTTCTAGCGCTCTACCCTTTACAAAATTCATTTTTTTCTTACCCTTCGTTTTTTTAGGCTATTTATGGCTTACCCCTATTTTAATTGTCAGCTTTATTCATGGAAGTAAATATGGATTAATTGCCGGGGGCATTGTCATTGGAATAGAAATTCTTTTAGCGGGTCCTGGTGCTGCGTCTCTCACTTTTGGCGCCGCCCTATTCCCCGCATTATATTTAGCTCATCTTAGCCGCTATAATTTAGCATCACCACTTTCTTTGCGGTTAGGTGAGTCTTTCTCACGGGTTTGTTTTGTTTATTTATGTTTAATGATTGTTTCAATCACTTTTATTTTTGATATTGACTCAATAAAATTAACAGCAAATACATTGCTTACTGCCCTTGCCCCGCAAGAAGCAGCACGAATTTCACAATCTTTTGCAGAGCTTTTTCCAGGAATTATGATTTTATCCATACTCCTCTCTTTAACAGTTAATACATTGGTAACATTAAAGATTTTAGAGAAAGCATCACCGGAACTTTATCCACCCCCACAAATAGAAGATTTTCAAATTCCCTCTTATTGGGACATTATTTTTCTTATTGGCTTACTGCTAATCTTGACAAAATATGAAATGTTTGCTTTTATTGGCAAAAATGTTTTGCTTTTATCATGCGTACCCCTGTATTTATATGGGTTACGTATTATAGGCAGTTGGCTAAATCAATTAGAAAATTGGTGGTTGTGGTTTGTTTTTGCGATTGTGCTATCATTAGTGCTGGTTTGGCCAGCCATGTTGATTGTTTTATTAGGGCTTCTCGAACCAGTTTTAAAAATTAGAAATAGATTCAGATAAAAAGAGGCCATCCTGATGGCCTTTAAAAGCAGTTAGTGATTTTAGGAGTTAAAAAAGTATGCAAGTCATTTTATTGGAAAGAATTGAAAAGCTTGGTCAAATGGGCCAAATCGTAACAGTAAAACCAGGTTACGCACGTAATTTCTTATTACCAAAAAAGAAGGCAATTCGGGTAACTAAAGATAATCTTGCTCAATTTGAAGCACAAAAAGCGCAACTAGAAACCGTTAACCTCAAGCGCCGCGAAGAAGCACAATATGTTGCTGAAAAAATGGCTGGTGCACATATTGGTCTTGTTCGTCAAGCCAGTGAAATGGGACAACTTTATGGATCAGTTCGCAGCAATGATATTGCATCCGGATTAACCGATATTGGTTTTACCGTCACAAAATCCCAAATTAAAATCCCAACACCGATTAAAACAATTGGTTTGCATGTTGCCAATGTTATTTTACACCCAGAAGTGGTTGTTGAAGTAAGCATTATCACTGCAAAATCTGGGGAAGAAGCAGCTTTGAAAATTGCTGAACAAAAACAAAAAAACCAAAAGCAAGAGCAACCATCAGAAGAAGCCCAAGCTTAGCCACAAAAAGAAAAGGCTTTTTTAGTTTTCATCCACTTTTGTAAAGAGAATCACAAACAAAGGTGGATAAAATATTAAGGCTTTTTCCTTTTTTTTAATGAGACGGATCTATTTTGGCATTTAGAAAAAAAATAGTTTATCTTTTTGAATATGGCCTTGTCCTCGTTCTCTATCACCTTCTGCGTTTATTTTCTTTAAGAACAGCATCAACTATTGGTGGCTTTCTTGGCCGTCTTTGTCTTAGATTTTTCCGACTCACTGTTACAAAAAAAAATTTAAACTGGGTTTTTCCAAACCTCAATATCACTAAAAAGAAACAAATTATTCGTGACTTTCACGATAACTATGGCCGAAACTTTGTCGAATATTTTTTTCTGGATCGCCTAGAAAATGAACCCACTCTTTCTGTTAACATAAAAACGCCCGATCTTCTTGAAAAGATCCTACTCAATAACCAACCTAAAATTGTTATAACCGCCCATTATGGAAATTGGGAAATTGCATTATGGGCGCTAAGTCAAGCAGGATTTCCTTTAAATCCAATTTATCGTAAAATTAATAACACTTACATTGATAACCTTATCTTAAATCTTCGTGGTAACTTCACTGAACAACAGATAAAAAAAGGCCCAAATGCAGGTAAAGAATCTTTTAGATTACTTAAAAAAGGAAAAAATTTAGTTCTCCTTATTGACCAAAAAATGCAAGAAGGTTTAGCTGTTCCCCTCTTTGGAAAGCCGGCTATGACTCCGAACGGAGCAATAAAATTGGCCATGCTGGCAAATGCTCAAATTATTCCAGGGCGCATTATTCGCAAACAAAACCTTGAATTTGACCTTTTTCTTGAAGAACCAATTGAATATGATAAAAATTCACCTACGGTCGAATACGACACGCTCTTAACAATCAATCAAATTTTAGAACGTTGGATTTTAGAACACCCCGAACAATGGTTTTGGTTTCATCGTCGCTTTGAAAAATTATTTTACGATGCGGAACACTGTGAATGACAGCACCTTCTCTCGCACCACTTGCCTTAGAAATCATCAATGGAATTAATGAAAAAGATACAAGGGCTCTTTCAAAAGCCATTACGCTACTCGAATCGAAAGATAACCTTAAAAAAACTATTGGAATGCAAGTTCTGGTCAATTTAAAAAAGCATAATCAAAATCTTAGCCGTAAAATTGCTTTCACAGGGTCTCCAGGTGCTGGAAAATCCACCTTGATTGAAGCTATTGGGTTACATTTATTAACTGAAGGTTACAATGTCGCCGTTCTAACAATCGACCCATCATCACCTATCAGTGGTGGATCAATCCTCGCTGATAAAACGCGCATGCAACGCTTAAGCAATAAAGAACGCGCCTTTATCCGCCCCAGTGCTTCTGGCAAGGGTTATCTTGGTGGCATTACGCCAACGACACTTGACGTGATCGAGATAGTTGAAACGGCTGGGTATGACTTTATTTTAATTGAAACAATTGGTGTTGGCCAAAATGAAATTGACATTAAAGACTTAGTTGATAAATTAATTTTGGTTTTGCCACCAACCGCAGGCGATGAATTACAAGGGCTAAAAAAGGGGATTACTGAGGTTGTTGATCTCATTCTCATTAACAAAAATGATGGTATGTTAAAGTCAGCGGCAGAACTAACTGCCATGCAGTACGAAAGCGCTCTGAACATCTTTCCAGCTCACAAAACAGATGTGAAACTTTGTTCTGCTATTGAAGCGACAGGAATTGTTGAAGTTTGTATGTTTATAAAAGATTTCACGATCAATACACAAGAACGACAGCAAAAATTAGGACAGCTACTGGATCGAATTGCCTCCCAAGAACTACTTCAAACACTCATGAAAGATGAAACAATCAAGCAGCTCATCTATCAACAGAAAACAGCGATTTTAACTCAAAAAGAATCGCTTACAAATGCCATTGAGACGCTTATAATTTACTTAACATCTTGTTTAAAAGGGAAAAAAACTCCATGAACTTAGTTTTTTTTCTACAAATATTTCTTGTTTTATTCTCTGCCTCCGTGCAAGCCGAACCTTCAAACACATCCTCTGTACCTCAACCCGCGGTAGCCGGAATTGCAGGCGGTGTTTTTCAAAATGCGTTTAGATGGGTTGCATTTGATCATATGGAAAAAGGAACACTTTTGTTTTTTGACCCGCAAATGACTCCTATTTTAAAATTCAGCAATGTCGGAAAATTTGTTGATTTTCGTATTGACAAATCTCTTTTAAACATCCCGTTATTAGAAATTGATTTTGAAAGATGTTATAGTAAAAACAATCAAAGTTATAAAGCAATTGTTAGTGAGTTATTTGAAATTCATGGGGATAAACTCCACAGAATTTATTCATATATACAAAGCAACTTTTTTATACTGTAAAAATCGGTGGTCACTCTAAACCAATTAGTTTTAAGGGGGCATTACAAACGAATACAAATCATAAAAACACAGTCCAATATGTCATTAAGACCAATCAAGCCATCCCTAGCCTTAAACAAAATTATCTTGTTGACCAATTTACTATTGATGAAACCGGACCAACTCGCTTATTTAAATATTAATATATATTTACAGGTGAGCAGGCTCTAGATCACCCACCTATCGACATTAACCTTCTGGGTGGAAATTCTGACTATCAGCTGTTGAATAATTGTAAAAAAGAAATAGCATTTTGACTTGACGAATAGGTGTAAAATGCGCTACTTATTTGTCAAGTTTCTCTATTTTTTTGTATTAGGAGCAATCATTATGGCAAAGCGCTGCCCAATCACCGGTAAAGGTGTTCAATCTGGTAATAACGTCAGTCACGCGAATAACCGGACACGTCGTCGTTTTTTACCAAACTTGCAAGAAGTTAGCTTTATGAGCGAAACACTTGGTCGTGCTGTGCGTTTGCGTATTTCAGCAAATGCTATCCGAACAATTGAACATAATGGCGGGATTGATTCTTTCTTGATCGGCGCTAAAGCAACAAATCTTGATACAAAAGTAGCACGATTGAAAAAAATTATTATGAAACATCAATCTGCTGAAAAATAATTTTTTTGACTTTCTTATACTTACCGCGCTTATATAGCGCGGTTTTTTCTGTATTATACAAATTGAGAAAAAATAAAAACATCTTCCATTCGAATGATTGTGTAAAAATTTCATAACCATTTAAATTGATGATTTTGTAATTTGACCGACATTGACAGCAGATTTAATTTGCAGCAATTGAAAAATGAAACATCAAAGATGTACCGATAGAAATTTTTAAAGGTATCCAATGTATACTCTTCGTGATTGGAAATGTGGATTTATAGTATCGAGATTTGAGGCAATTTTTTTGGTTGACCTACAGTGCGAGTAGGCTCTCCCTGCGGAGATCAATCGAAAAAAAGAGCCCAAAGGTCGATTGATAGAAATTCGCTTTTTCATTCATGCTGAGTATAGACAACTATGGATCAACAATTTATCTCCCCCTTCCTTTTAGTCCTTCAGCAATTTTCTAGTGAGACTATTTCATGGCTTACTTTTTCTTGCTGTGTCATTTTTATTCTGAGCGCTTTGCGTGTTTTTGGAGTGGTTGGGTTATATGCATATAACATTTTAGCCACTATTGCCGCCAATATCCAAGTTCTTAAAGTCGCTGAATTTGGTTTTTCACCCGAACCTATAGCGTTGGGAACAGTTATTTTTGCAACTGTCTTTTTGGTTAGCGACATTATCACCGAACATTATGGTAAAAAAGCTGCTCAAAAAGGAGTATGGCTCAGTTTTACCATGCAAATATTTATGACCATTTTTATGTTGCTGACTCTTGCTCATACCCCTTTACCAAATGATGCCGTCCATGCAGCATTGGAAATGTTATTCCTTCCTTCTCCTCGTTTACTAATTGCCAGCTTAACAGCTTTTGCGATTAGCCAACTTTTTGAAATCCATATTTTTTATAAACTTCAAATGGCGACGGATGGCAAAATGCTATGGCTGCGCACGAATGTGTCTTCTATTTTAGCTGCTTTACTGGATAATATTATTTTCAGCGTCATTGCCTGGGTGATTTTAGCACCAACACCTGTGAGCTTGAAAAGTTTGGTATTTACCTATATCCTTGGCACTTACCTTGCGCGTGTTATCGTAAGCCTAATGTCAACGCCAATTATCTATCTAAGCTATAAGTGTTTATCAAAAAATGACTGAATTTTCCTTTACCTATATTCGCCCTTCAAAGAAAAACAAAGCCCGATTAGGTGTGTTAAAAACCCCGAATGGAACGATCCAAACACCTGCCTTTATTTTTTGCGCGACGAAAGCCGCAATGAAAGCCGTCTCACCCCAGGATATGGTACAAGCCGGAACCCAAATGATTTTATCAAATACGTATCATTTGATGTTACAACCTGGGCCAGAAATAGTGGCCGCAGCAGGTGGTTTGCATAAATTTATGGGCTGGAAAGGACCAATGTTAACCGATTCTGGTGGATTTCAAATTTTCAGTCTGGGTCATGGTTCTGTTGCTGATGAAATTAAAGGAAAGCGTCAAGGAGGGCGAGCAAAAGGGCTACTAAAAATTAATGAAGAAGGTGCAAAGTTTAAATCTTATATTAATGGTCAAACCTATCTTTTAACACCAGAAAGGTCTGTTGAAATTCAACGGTTACTTGGGCCCGACTTTGCCGTAGTTTTGGATGAATGCACCCCTTTTCACGTTGATAAACAATATACAGAACGCTCAACGCGCATGAGCCACCGCTGGGCATTGCGCAGCCTCAGCGAGTTTAAAAAACACGATAATGGGAAACAAAAACTGTATGGCATTATTCAAGGTGGCGTTTATGAAGATTTAAGAAAAGAAAGCTGCGACTTTGTGAATTCTCAAGACTTCTTTGGCCACGCGGTAGGCGGCTCTCTTGGTGCCAGTAAAGAACAAATGTATGATGTTGTAGCGATGACAACGGAACTCTTGAGCTCTGAACGCCCTATTCATCTGCTCGGCATTGGCGGCATTCGTGACATCTTTAATGGTGTTACCCAAGGGATTGACACCTTTGACTGTGTTCACCCGACTCGTGTTGCCCGTCATGGCGGCGCGTTGGTGCGACCACCTAATATGCCTGAAGGCAGCACGCGAGAACATATTAACTTGCGTAATCAACGCTATCGCACAGACTTTAACCCGATTGAGCCTGACTGCGATTGTTCAACCTGCACTCAATTTACCAAAGGGTATATACACCATTTATTCAAAGCTCAAGAATTATTAGGTTATACACTTTTAACGATTCACAACGTTCGTTATATGAATCGATTGCTAGAGGCTATTCGCCAAGCAATTCAAGATGATAGGCTAGAAGAAGAATCAAAGAATTGGTTAATTAACGTGAATTCGACGTAAGAAGTCATGAAAGATCAGAAAATCCGCGTCATCGCG
>DYSP01000046.1 GCA_020718185.1 Candidatus Odyssella sp.
TTCTCATTTTTTAAGCACTTTACGACAGATAATATTCGAATATCAAATAAAGACTGATTTATTTCAGCTGATTAAGAGGTTTTCCGATTAATGAGATGTAGATAAAACGGCGCAGTCCATATATAACGGCTCCCAGCACACTCCAGAATTTTACTTGGGTTTTTATTCTATGACAAAGGCAACAATAGAAGGCTGAAAAAATTCACAGGAAATATTTCGTATTTTTATAGGTTCTTTTTTTTAGACAGAACTTATAAAGTGGTAACCTTACTCTTTAAGTAATTTGAAGATACCCTATAAGCCTTTGATTTCTTTGGTGCACCCGAGGCGATTCGAACGCCTGACCTTTGCCTTCGGAGGGCAACACTCTATCCAGCTGAGCTACGGGTGCATAATGAAATTACTGGTTGCCTTTCAAATCCCCAGCGTCCAAATGACAATTGATTATTTAAAAAGTGATCAGTATTCTTCTTATAACGAACTTTCCCAAAAATTACCAAAGTTTTTTACTTTCTTTAAAAAAAGTCCACTGTTGATTGACGATCAGACGCTCTTCACGTACTCTTAACTTCATAGTAAAAATATGGGATGTAAAAATGACAAAAGATGTGCAGTATGTTGATGATCTAACAGTAAGTTGCGATGGTAATAGCGTTGAAAAAAATGCTGGTCATCCCCGTGTTTATTTGAACTTGGGTGACCAAGGAACCATTCAATGTCCTTATTGCAGCCAGATGTTTATCTTTAAAAAATAAAATCAGCATGCGACAATTTCTATCATGACAAAGAATAGAAAAGTGTATAGCATTATTTTAATTCGCCTTTAAGAAACCATTGCGACCTATTTTGCGACGATATTTTCGACATATTGGCATTATTTTAGCCATTAAAATTAGCGCTATTATATTGCTTTACTATTGTTGTTTTTCCAAAGAACATCGTCAAAAAATAACGCCTCACCGTGTCTATGAACAACTTATAGGGTCCTCTTAATCATGGAATTAGTTGTTGATTTATCTCGACTACAGTTTGCTGTAACTGCACTGTACCATTTTCTTTTTGTACCGTTAACAATTGGGCTATCCTTGCTTCTGGCGCTTATGGAAAGCGTCTATGTGATGACGGGAAAAGTTATTTGGCGACAAATGACAAAATTCTGGGGTGTTTTGTTTGGCATTAACTTTGCCATGGGCGTTGCCACAGGCATTACTATGGAGTTTCAATTTGGCACCAATTGGGCTTATTATTCTCATTATGTGGGCGATATTTTTGGGGTGCCACTGGCCATTGAAGGGATGATGGCTTTCTTTTTAGAAGCCACTTTTATCGGGCTTTTCTTTTTTGGCTGGAACAAGTTGTCAAAACTTGGCCACTTATTTGCCACGTGGATGCTAGCAGTGGGAACCAATCTTTCGGCCTTGTGGATTCTTATCGCTAATGCGTGGATGCAAAACCCCGTTGGTGCTGCGTTTAATCCTGAATCGATGCGGATGGAGCTCACGTCTTTATATGATGTTTTTTTTAACCCAGTGGCTCAATCTAAATTTGTGCACACTGTGAGTGCTGCATATGTTACTGGCGCAATGTTTGTCATGTCGATTAGCGCTTTTTATCTTCTCAATCGGAATTATCGAGATATTGCCAAGCGGTCAATGACTATCGCTGTTAGCTTTGGCCTTGCCTCTGCCCTTTCGGTTGTGGTTCTTGGTGATGAAAGTGGCTATACAATGACTGAAAACCAAAAGATGAAGATTGCGGCCATTGAAGCTATGTGGGAAACAGAACCCGCACCTGCCGGATTTACCTTGGTTGGCATTCCCAGTCTTAAAGATCAAGTTACACGATACGAAATTCGCATTCCTTGGGTTTTGGGTATCATCGCAACACGATCATTGCATACTCAGATACCAGGCATTAAGGATTTAGTTGTCCATGCAAAGCAGCGTATCCAAAATGGTATTGAAGCTTATAAAGCTTTGCAAATATTAAAAAAAACACCGCGTGGTAGCTCGATTTATCTCAAGTCTTTAGCAGACTTTCAACAGCATCAACGAGATCTAGGGTATGGACTCCTCTTAAAACGGTATCTGAGTGATATTACAAAGGCAGATGAAACGCACATTGCCCAGGCTGCAAATTCGACTATTCCTAATGTTCCTGTCTTATTTTGGTCGTTTCGTATTATGGTCGGCCTTGGGTTTTTCTTTATTGCTTTTTTTGGATATGCCTTTTATCTCTCAGCTCGTCGTCAGTTGGAGCAACATCGTTGGTTTTTACGTGTCGCACTTTGGTCACTACCTTTGCCATGGATTGCTATGGAACTTGGCTGGATTGTTGCAGAATATGGGCGCCAACCATGGGCCATTGAAGGGATTCTTCCTACTTTTCTTGGTGTTTCATCCTCATCACTTGGACAAGTCACAACCTCATTAGTTGGGTTTATCATTTTTTATACAACCTTGTTGATTGTTGATATTTTTCTCATGCTTCGTTATGTCAAATTAGGCCCCGAAATTGTTGATAAGGAATCTTTTTAGTCATGATAATACCGATAGACTATGATATATTGCGGATCATTTGGTGGGGGATTATGGGTATCCTCTTATGTGGTTTTGCCGTTATGGACGGCTTTGATATGGGGGTGGCGATGTTATTGCCTCTTGTTGGCAAAACGGAAACAGACCGCCGCGTGATCTTGAACACAATTGGCCCCGTTTGGGAAGGAAATCAAGTCTGGCTTATCCTTGGTGGTGGAGCAATTTTTGCCGCTTGGCCTTTTGTTTACGCGGTTGCGTTTTCTGGTTTTTACATTGCTATGTTTCTTGTTTTATGGGCTCTTATTTTGCGTCCTGTCGGTTTTAAATTCCGCAGCAAACTTCACCATCAACATTGGCGCCAACTATGGGATGTATGCCTATGTATTAGTGGTTATGTACCCTCATTCGTTTTTGGTATTGCTGTGGGGAATGTTTTGATGGGGGTTCCGTTTTATTTTGATGACAGCATGCGCTGCTTTTACACAGGTAGCTTTTTAGATTTACTAAGTCCTTTTCCATTGTTATGCGGTGTTTTAAGTGTGGTCATGTTTTTACAACATGGAGCTTTATATTTAGCCATTAAAACGCAATCAAAAATAAGCAAGCGTGCTTTGCGAGTTTTACCTATCACCACCTTAATATGGCTTATTTGCTTGTCTGTTGGTGGATTATATGTAATGGGTCAACTGTTAGGTTTTCAGCTATTGCCCGGCTATTTACGCAATGGAGCATCTAATCCTTTAGCAAAAGAAGTTTTAATTAAAGTAGGCGCGTGGAGCAAAAATTACACCACATATCCAGGATTAATGTTAGTTCCAATCATGAGTTACGTGACATTGCTATTGGCAGGTTATCTTAGTTTTATCTCTCGTTTAAAAGCGGCGTTTGTTGTAAATGGGTTCTCAATTATAGGTGCAATTATTACCGTAGGCATTAGCATGTTTCCTTTTATTTTGCCTTCCAGTACTCATCCAGCCAGTAGCCTTACTGTTTGGGATGCATCATCTAGCCAATTAACGTTATTTATCATGCTATTAGCGGTTGTTATTCTGATGCCGATTGTTCTTTTGTATACAAGCTGGGTTTATAAAGTATTGGCAGGGCCGGTAACAGAAGAATCTGTCAAACAAGATATGAATAGTTATTAAAGGATTTAAGATGTGGTATTTTAGTTGGGTTTTGGGGCTGGGTTTTGCGTGTATGTTTGCCATTCTAAACGCGATGTGGCTAGAACACGATCATTCAATTGGTAAGCAACAATAAAAAGCAGGAATCTTATACCAATGCCTTCTACTGATTTTGGGTTTGAAAAAGTTAGCCCCCAAGAAAAAACCAAACGCGTGCGCGGTGTCTTCGAAAGCGTTGCTTCCCGTTATGATGTGATGAACGATCTGATGAGTTTATGTATTCATCGGTTGTGGAAGCATGATATGGTCAACCAATTGCCCCTTCATCCTAACGCAAATGTTTTAGATGTTGCAGGGGGGACGGGCGATATTTCTTTTCTTATTCATAAAAAGTATCGTCATTTAAATTTAAACATCACTATTTGTGATTTAACGCCAGCAATGTTAGAGGTTGGTCGTAATCGATGGATCAACCAAGGGCAATCACAAGGTGTTGAATGGGTTTGTGGCAACGCAGAACAATTACCTCTTCCCGACAACTCTATTGATCTTTATACTATCGCCTTCGGCCTTAGAAATGTCACGCATATTGAGCAAGCTTTGCAAGAAGCGCACCGCGTGTTAAAACCAGGCGGCACCTTTGTTTGCTTAGAATTTAGCGATGTTAAATCGCCACTTCTTGGTAAGCTGTACGATTTTTATTCATTTTCACTGTTGCCGTGGCTTGGTGAAAAAGTAGCCAATGATCGCGAATCATATCAATATTTAGTAGAAAGTATTCGTCGTTTTCCCAACCAAGAAAAATTGGTGACATTATTAAAAACAGCAGGAATGCAAACCGTTAGTTGGCAAAACTTTCTGAATGGGATATCCTGTTTACATATTGCAAAAAAATAATAGGAAAAAATATGTTAGCAGCTCAGCAAAAAACAACTCTATCATCATCTCATCAGTTAACCATTGAAATTCAAAAACTTCCCCATGGTCAAGATTTACTCTTACCAAAATATGAAACAGAATTAAGTGCAGGAATGGATTTGCTAGCGGCAATTTCAGAACCCGTTATTTTGAACCCTGGTCAGCGACAAATTATTCCATCAGGCGTGGCGATTGCCCTTCCTGCAGGTTATGAAGCACAAATTCGATCACGCTCAGGCCTTGCGTTTAAGCACGGCGTCGTTGTATTGAATTCACCTGGTACTATTGATGCAGATTATCGCGGTGAACTAAAAGGAATTATGATCAATCATGGAAATGAACCTTTTACAATCACACCAGGCATGCGGTTTGCGCAATTGATAATTGCCAAAGTCACTCATACTCAATGGGATGTTGTTGACACTCTTACACAAGACACACAACGTGGTGTGAGTGGTTTTGGATCAACAGGTATATAGACTCATCATGAATGAAAAAGCGAATTTCTATCAATCGACCTTTGGGCTCTTTTTTTCGGTTGACCTCCGCAGAGAGAGCCTACTCGCATTGTCGGTCAACCAAAAAAATCGCCTTAAATCTCGATGCTATAAATCCACATTTCCAATCACGAAGAGTATAGCTCTCATGGATACTTTGAAATCTATTCTTTTTATTTTACTTTTGCTAAGTGGACAAGCCCTGGCTGCGTCTGAAAAATTACCTTTGCCCAGATTTGCATCACTCCGCTCTAACAAAGTGAATATTCACGTGGGGCCAGGGTCTGATTTTCCTGTAGAGTGGATGTTTCAACGCCAGGGTCTTCCCATTGAAATTATTGCTGAATTTGACACGTGGCGACAAATTCGTGATATGGAAGGCACCACCGGCTGGGTTCATAAAAGTTTATTGGTTGGCAAAAGAAACGCTATTGTGATTAACGAGAAAAAACCACTTAAAAAATCAGCTAAAACTGATGCATCTATTGTTGTGTATCTTGAGCCTGGCGTTGTCACTAAAATAAAACAATGTAAAGAAGAGTGGTGTCGGCTTGAAATTAAGGGGCATGATGGTTGGATTGAACGCAAACACATATGGGGTATTTATCCTCATGAAGAGAAATTTTAATGTCTTTGTCGCCCTTAATCAAACTTAATCAACTAAATTACAATTCTTCGCAACCTGGAAAAAAAGTTATTCTAAGTGATATTTCACTAGAGCTAACAGCGGATAAAATTGTAACCATTATCGGGCCTAACGGAGCAGGAAAAACAACCCTGTTAAAACTTATTTTAGGATTGATTGATTCCGCTAAGGGCGAAATTTTTCGCCATAAAGATTTGCGCATTGGTTACATGCCTCAACAATTAGCGATGAATACCTTAATGCCTTTGACTGTGGAACGATTGTTACAACTTGCAACTCCGCGCGCTAACAGAGATATAGATCAAGTTATTCACGATATTTTAATCGAAGTAGGGGCATCACATTTACGTCATCAGTCAGTACACGTTCTTTCAGGGGGTGAGCGACAACGCATTATGTTAGCACGCGCCTTAATGCACAATCCAAACCTTTTAGTGTTGGATGAACCTACTCAAGGTGTTGATGTGATTGGTCAAGAAGAGCTTTACCAATTGATTGCTAAGATCAGAGATCAACGACATTGCGGGATTGTTCTTGTCTCTCATGATTTGCATACAGTTATGCGAGCAAGTGATGAAGTTATCTGTTTGAATGGACATATTTGTTGTTCTGGTTCTCCCGATACAGTCAAAGATCATCCTTCTTATCAAACCTTGTTTATGGGGCAATCTTTTATTGAACCAGCCATCACCACTTATACACATCATCACGATCACTGTCATGATGATGGACTTGAAGGCCACCACCATGATTGATTTTTTCTTGTATGATTTTATGGGGCGAGCCCTTCTCGCAGCCATAGGCATGGGCTGTATGTCGGCGGTCATGGGTTGTTTTTTGTTATGGCGACGCATGGCTTTTTTTGGCGATGCAATGGCTCATGCTGCTGTTCTTGGTGTGGCATTGGGAACCATTCTTCAGATAAACACCTATCTTTTTATCGCCCTTATTTGTTTAATGACTGCGGTTATAGTGGGGGTTTTGCAACAACGAAGCCGCATTCCTGTAGATACGTGGCTTGCTTCTATCTCTTACACCTCACTTGCTTTGGGGATTATTGTGATTGCCAAAACAACGGGCATTAGAATCGATCCTGAATCAATTCTATTTGGTGATATTTTATCAGTAAATCGTCAAGACTTAATTTGGATTTATGCTGCCGTTATTATTGTGTGGAGTTTTATTATCCTATGTTGGCAAAAGTTATTGATGTTAACGTTAGATGAAGAGCTTGCACTGACATCCGGTATCTCAGTTAGCGCTTTACGTCTTGGTTTTACGTTTTGTTTGGCCATTGTGACGGCTGTGGGGATTAAAGCATCGGGTGCTTTATTATTACCTGCCTTGATGATTTTACCAGCCGCTGCCATGGCTAGGTTTTCCAAAAGCCCAGAGATGATGGTTGCGGGTGCAACAGTTATTTCTTTACTAAGTGTCGCTTTGGGAATCTGGGCATCTTTTACACTCGATACTCCTTCAGGCCCAACTATTGTTGTTACTGCTTGCGGATTTTTTATACTTTCTACCTTAGTGCCTAAGAATTAGTTTATATAATCAAGATAGCACCGAGTTTTTAAAAATATATTTTAGATAAATTAATCTATATTCTATAATTCATAAGAAAATCTCCCACCTTTCTCTAGTAACTCTCTATAAACAAAGAAAAAAAATTAAATTCAAGATTAAGGAAAATTTAATCATTTAAGTCCATTATTAAAATTAAGAATGGCCACATTAGGCCTACAAAGTAGATGGAGGAGCCAAAATGGTAGAAAGTTTACAACATAAATTAGATCGCGTTAGACCTCCCCGTGTCCAAATCACATACGATGTGGAAATTGGTGGCGCGATAGTCATGAAAGAAATTCCTTTTGTAGTCGGAATTATTGCTGATCTTGCCGGGGTTCCAGCAGATGCGTTGCCAAAATTAAAAGAACGCAAGTTTGTTGAAATTGATCGCGATAATTTTAATGATATTATGGAAAAAATTAAGCCACGATTACCGCTTCGTGTTGACAATAAATTGACTAATGACAATAGCCATGTCAGTGCTGAATTGTTTTTCCATAGTATTGAGGATTTTGATCCTTTAAATGTGGTGAAACAAATAGAACCACTTGCTAAATTATATGAAGCAAGAACGCTATTAAAAGATTTACTTACCAAGCTTGATGGGAATGATGTTTTGGATGAACTTTTGCAAGAGATTATTCAAAGCACAGAGCAACGTGATGCCTTAAAAGCAGAGCTCGGTATCGCCGATGAAGCACCTGCGGCGGCAGCGCCAGCCACAGGTGGAACACCACCAGCAACACCAGCAAGTTAAAAGGGGAGATTAATCATGGCTGACGAAACACAAAACCAAGAAAAGCTTACTCTCGATGTCTTAATGACAAAAGGTAAACTTGCACGTGATGATTCACAAAAACCTTTTGCCAAAGATCTTGTAACAGAATTTGTTAAGCAAGTGATGGA
>DYSP01000001.1 GCA_020718185.1 Candidatus Odyssella sp.
TCGACAAAAATCAATCTAGAAAATTGATGAAATTATGTTGCTTTAGCTATATTATTCTTCACCTGCCGCTGATAGTTTAGCAGCTTGATCTTCAGCAATCAAAACATCAATAATTTCATCCAAACATTCCCCTTCCATAATCAATTGAATTTTATAAAGGGTAACATTCACACGGTGATCAGTTACACGTCCTTGCGGAAAGTTATAGGTGCGAATTCTCTCTGATCGATCACCACTCCCCACCTGACTTTTGCGATTTGCTGCACGTTCTGCATCTTTACGTTGACGCTCTGCTTCATATAAACGAGCACGTAAAATCTTCATCGCCTTGGCTTTGTTTTTATGTTGAGAACGCTCATCTTGTTGTGTCACGACCACCCCTGTTGGCATGTGGGTAATGCGCACCGCACTATCGGTGGTATTAACGTGCTGACCACCAGCGCCTGATGCCCGGTAAACATCAATCTGAAGATCTTTTTCATCAATGTGAATGTCAACATCTTCAGCTTCAGGTAACACGGCAACAGTTGCAGCAGATGTGTGAATACGGCCACTAGCTTCGGTTTCAGGCACACGTTGCACACGATGCACACCTGATTCAAATTTTAAGCGCGAAAACACACCTTTTCCCGAAATTGACGCACTGGCTTCTTTTAAGGCACCTAGACCACTTTCGTTGCTATTTAGTAATTCAAATTTCCAACCATTATTAATTGCATAGCGTTGATACATTCGCAGCAAGTTAGACGCAAATAATCCGGCCTCTTCCCCACCTGTTCCCGCGCGAATTTCTAAAATAGCATTTCTTTCATCATCTGCATCTTTAGGAATAAGCAAAACCTTGATCGCATGTTCTAAACTAGGAAGACGTGCCTCTAATTCCGGCAGCTCTAACTCTGCCAATTCACGCATATCTTTATCAGTACTTTTATCACTTAAAAGTGCCTTTAAATCATTAATCTCATTTTCTAAGTTTTTGAGATTTGTAATTCCTTCGGCTACAGGGACGAGGTCAGAATATTCTTTTGACAATTTTACAAACTCAGAAGGATCAGACAGATGACTGCCAGAAAGAGTATCACGCAATTCTTCATGGCGTCTTAAAATTTTATCAAGCTTAGTCGCTAAAGACACAATATATACCTTTTATTTCTTTGTTAGAAAATGAGTTGTTAGATAGGTTTCTAAAGTAGATATTTTGATGATATCTTGGTCACCCGTTTCCATATTTTTTACAATCACTTGACCCGTTTGCAATTCTTCTTCACCCATAACGACTGCCGCAACAGCACCAATTTTATTGGCACGTTTCATTCGTTTAACCATATTGCCACTATACAGAAAATCAACGGTAAGGCCTTGATTACGTAAATACATTGTGGTGGAAAAAGCAATATTTTCAGTTTCACCAATGGGGACAACCGCAATTGTTTGAGCCTCTAATTTTGGTGCATCAATCATCAACGCCAACCGATCAATCCCCAAAGCCCAGCCAACACCTGCAATTTCTGGTCCACCCATTAGCTGAACAAGACCGTCATACCGACCCCCAGCTAGAACAGTGCCTTGTGCACCTAAATCGGTGGTGACAAATTCAAAGGCAGTATGGGTATAATAGTCTAATCCTCGCACTAACTGACGATTAATAATATAGGGTACATTAAGAACAGTTAAGCCGCGACATACCTCGTTAAAAAAAGCGATTGATTCATCATTAAGATAATCCTCAAAGCGAGGAGCATTAGCGATAATTGCTTTGTCTTTTGCATCTTTAGAATCAAGAATCCGCAAAGGATTACGTGTAAGACGTGCCTGACTATCTGGTGAAAGATCAGACAAGAATGGGGTAAAATATTCAACTAAAGCCTGTCGATAAGCTTGTCGTGAAGCAAGATCACCAATGCTATTCACTTGAACTTGGATACGGTGCGCCACGTTCAAGGATTTCATAATCTCAAAACCCAGAGCAATTGTTTCAGCATCCACTAACGGATGATTGACACCCAGACATTCAACACCCATTTGATGAAATTGACGACGTCTGCCCAGTTGAGGACGTTCATATCGCATCATTGGCCCAGCATAGGATAATTTCAACGGCATATTTTGTGTCATCCCATTCGAGATAACAGCACGAACAACCCCCGCAGTCCCTTCTGGACGTAACGTTAATTCTTCACCACCACAATCCATAAAACTATACATTTCTTTACCCACCACATCCGATGTTTCTCCGAGTGGTCGCCTAAAGGCGGCTGTATATTCAAAAATAGGTGTAGCAATTGACTCGTAACCATAACATGCTGCTAAGCGTGTACTGACTTGCACAATATGATCTTGTTTGCGATATTCTTCGCCAAAAATATCCTGAGTGCCGCGTGCTGGTTGTAATTTTTGTGACATTTTATACTCGTCGTTAATCTATTAAGATTAAGATACTTTTTCATCGATTAACTGGATTGTTTCATTAATTCCATAAAGTTCGATGAAAGAGCCCATACGTGGACCTTCTGCCTGACCTAATAGAACTTCATACAACGTCGCAAACCATGTTCTAAGGTCTGGAAACGGATGGTTTTTACCAACAGTAAACACAATCGCCTGTAAATCATCCGTCTTAACGGTTTCTGGCAAGGTTGCTAATTGTGTTTTTAAATCAATCAGCGCAATACGTTCCATTTCTGTTGGCGTACGATATTGCTTATTGGGTTTAACATAATCACGATAATACGCCAGTGCATAACCAATAAGTTTGTTAAGAAAAGGCATTGCTTGAGGCGTAGCTTGTGGTTGATATCTGCTGACAAACCCCCATAAAACAGCTGCATCATCTGCATTACAAACAGAGGCTAGATTCAATAAAATCCCAAAACTTAATCCTGATTCGGCTTTGTTAGGGGCACCAGAATGAATATGCCACAAAGGATTATCAATTTTTTCTTGAGGTGTTTGAATCTCAAACTTTGACGTGAATGTTAAGCACTCATCAACCGCTCGTGGAATCACATCAAAATACAACCGCTTGGCTTTTTTGGGTGATTGATACATGTAATAGGCCAAACTTTCCTCAGGCGCATATGTCAACCATTCATCAATAGTCAGTCCATTCCCTTTAGATTTCGAAATTTTTTGCCCTTGTTCGTCTAAAAATAATTCATATGTTAAATTCTCAGGAGCTCGCCCACCAATGACACGACAAATCTGGCTTGAAAGTTTGACAGAATCTATTAAATCTTTACCCGACATCTCATAGTCTACATCAAACGCACGCCAGCGCATACCCCAATCAGCTTTCCATTGCAATTTACAATGCCCCCCGGTAATCGGTACTTCAACAAGTTTGCTTGTTGCCTCATCTCGATATGTAACAGTGGCGGCATCCAGGTCACGTTCTAAAATAGAAACTTGTAATACAACGCCAGTTTTTGAACAAATGGGCAAAAAAGGACTATAACTTTGTCGACGTTCTGCACGAAGTGAAGGCAACATAATCGCCAAAACTTCATCATAATGAACAAGAACAAGCTTCAAAAACTCATCAAAACGGCCACTTTTATAGCAGTCAGTTGCACTTTGAAATTCATATTCAAAATGAAAAGAGTCAAGGAATCGTCGCAGCATCGCATTATTGTGATGGCCAAAACTTTCAAATTCCCCGAAAGGGTCAGGCACCGATGTTAGTGGTTTTCCTAAGCGCTGTTGCAACATTTCTTTATTTGGTACGTTGTCGGGTACTTTTCGCAACCCGTCCATATCATCTGAAAATGTAAATAGACGTGTTGGAATATCTGACAAAGTTTGAAAAGCATGACGAACCATGGTTGTACGCACCACTTCGCCAAACGTACCGATATGTGGCAATCCAGAAGGGCCATATCCTGTTTCAAATAACACAAATCCCTTAGGCGGAACCTTGTTACCAATACGATTAAGAATTCGCTTTGCTTCCTCAAAAGGCCAAGATTTTGCTCCGTCAGCGACAAGGCGCCAATCGTATGACAATGAAGAGGAATGAGGCATGTGTAAGCTTTCTTATTTGAATCGTATTCATTGTGCAAAAAGTATCAAGGACAGGAAGAAAATGCAACATGGAAGATAGATATCCTTTATAACGCAATATAATTGTTGTATAATTAAGAAAAAATAATAAAAAATTAAGAAAAACCTCTTATAATAAACGAGCTCCACAAATTTGAGAGATTTACCTGTATGACATTAATGGATTTATCCAAGTTAAAATTGTTTTATGCCATTGCTCAAGAAGGGAATGTCACTAAGGCAGCGGAAAAATTAAATGTAACCCAATCTGCCCTTAGTAAGTCTCTTACCGATTTTGAAGAACGCATTAAAACAAAACTTTTTGAGCGAATTCCAAAAGGCATGCGCCTTACTCCGCAAGGCGAGCGACTATATGCGCATACAAAAAAACTTATTGAAGACCAAGAAGCATTTGAAAAGATTTTTTATGAAAAAGAAGATGAAATTGAAGGAGAGATAAAAATTCTTACCACCCCGTATGTTGGTACTGACTGGTTAATTCCTCATCTTAACGGGTTTTTAAAGAAATATCCAAAATTGACTGTAGAAATACTTCTATGTAATGAAGAAATTCGTAGTTTACAGGATTGCGATATTGCTATCTGCGGATTTATTCCTCAGCAACCCCATCTTATTCAGGAACAACTATTCACATTAGCTATTCGTTTATTTTCCAGCCAAACGTATTTAGATGAATTTGGAACACCTGAAACCCCTGAAGACCTAGATGATCATCGTTTAATTTATAACGAACACCATTATATGCCATATGGAAATTGGCTTTTAAATGTTGGGCACGCCACAAATATTCCGCCAAGAAACCCCTATCTTCGCATTTATTCACTTCATGGTCTAATTAATGCAGCATTACAAGGATTAGGCATCATTGAAGCGCCTAATTTAACCACTATATTAAATTCAGGTTTAACAGAAGTTTTACCAGATACACCGGGGCCTCAAGTACCGTATTATTTCATTTTTCCCGAAAATCGAAAAAATTCAAAAAAAATTAATCATTTGCTAAAATATTTAGCAAAGAGGGGTAAATAATAGCAGATATCTACAGATATCTACTACTATATTAAATTATCTGTTACTTATTTAGCGAGAGAAATGCCAAATCCTAATTGAGGTCTTGTATTTTCAAGGTTTATTTTACACATAGATTTTCTCTTTATTATTTTTTAGTGATAGATACGCAAAATTTTGGTTCAGCGTTCAGCTTTTCAAGATATATTTTATACATGGTATTTATTCTTAATTGTATCTTTATCAACCGTTAGTTAATTAAATACGCTTCTTTTTTCATTAAGTCAATTATTTCTCTTGCTTAAAATAAGTCATTTTTTTGACATTCTTTGTAAGTACATGAAATTATTTGATTATATCAATCATTTTATAAATATTTTTTTAAATAGTTTTTTAAATAGTTTTTACAAATATTTTCCTTACACAGCTGAAATATAGGTATTTTATGAAAACATCATGAATTTTTCTCATATTATCAACCACACTTTAAGATTAGATATTTCCTATAAAAATATTCTTTAAAAGACTAAGGAGCTCACTACTTTCAAATAGGAACGCCATGCCAGACATTCTTTATTCTCATATCATTGCCTCACCATCACAAGCATATCTTTCATTTATTCAAGAAAACAAGCTGCTCATAATGGATGTACCACAATGAAAAATGATTCTTCATCAATCTTAGAAAAAGCAGCCGATAGAGATGCATACATTAGCCAAAAACTTCGGGAACGTCGTATCCATTTAAAATTAAAACAACGAGATGTTGCCGATAAAATAGGAGTTTCCACTCAACAAATTCATAAATATGAAAAAGGAATTGATCGGATTACTGCGGGTCGTTTATTTGAAATAGCTCAGGTTTTATCTGTCCCGCTTGAATTTTTTTACCGAGAGGCAATTGCTCCTGCATCTTTTACTTCTCCTCATGAATTAATCATTACTTGTAAAAATCAGATGGGTAAAAAAATCAAGATCGAGTTTTTAAACTTGGATGTAGTTTTATCAGAGGTATAAAATCTCAAAGAGTGGATCACTTATAGCTGGATAATTTCTTGTGATTAGCGCAAAGTTCTTTTTTAAAACTTAGTGGTTTAAATTATAACTTTGCTATTCTAACACGTAATTTTACTATTAACATACAGATGGAAAAATTCGAGAGCCTAGAAAAACTCATCATTACACCAGTCAATTTTCAAATTGGGTAAATGTTTTTTGAGTTCACTCAAACCTTCTTTCGTTATATTTTTGCAATTACATACATCTAAAAATTTAATATTTGACAACTGTTTTAGGCTAACTATTCCAGCATCTGTAAGTCGTTCATTATTGTTTAGACTCAATGATGTGAGATTTTTTAATTTTAATAAATATATTAATCCCTTATCTGAAATATTATTACTCCCTAACTTTAAAGTTGTTAAGCTAGTTAAGTTTTCTAGATTGGATAGTGCTTCATCTGTAAGTTCCATTTCCCATAAAATTAGAGATTTGAGGTTGGGTAATTTTTCTAAAATCCTAAATCCTTTATTAGTGATAATCGCTCGTCCTATATTAAGTTCCGTAATTCCAGGTAAAAAATTTACAACAGCGGAAAGGACTCGATCGTTGATAATTGAGTCAATGCCCTCATCATCAGTCATGTTGCTAAGGTCAACTTCCAAGAATGAGTTTTTTATGATTTGTTGAAATTTCTTATTAACTAAAAGCGTGCTCTTAAGTGTCTCTAAGTCTTTGGCCGCCTCTGCATTTTTTTTGTTTCTGACTATATCTGCAATATCCTTGATTGCCTTATGTATAAATTTATCTCGCATGATTATTTCTTGAAGAAGCTCATCTGGCATAGTATTAATATATTGTATTTGTTTAATAATTTCATTAAAACCAAAATCAGTTGCAATTTTGAAAATCAAAGCATTATCAGTGTCCTTTACCATCTTCAATTGCAAAGCCTCTAAGAGAAAAAAATATATTTCTTGCTTGATCTTGGAGGGGTTTTGATTCAGCTCACCAATGATTATGGATGTTTTTAGAGAATTTTTGCTCTCATCTGAGATTAAATTACTTCTGTCTAATTCTATAATCGTATTTAGTACCTTCATTTTAAATTCAAAAGTATTTTCATCTAATTCTTGCTCAGCACGAGGTTTTTTAGTTTCTGTGGTAACTTCCGCTGTTTGGAATTCACTGAATTTTCTTTTTAGAGAAGAGGCATTTCCCATTTCCTCATCATCATCCATGGCACATGCTACCCCAATAAGGGAAATTAAAAGCACTCCCAATCTTCTCATTTGTGTTCTCCCTAAAATAAATTATATACGAAAAATAAATTAAAAACATGTTAACAATTTTTGAGATTGCCTCAAATAACGGTTCCAATGGCATTGCCTAAGCAATTTAGAATACCTAAGAAATAAGTTATTCTATAAATGTTCACAAATCATAACAATGAGGGTCATACCATTGGAACCCTTAAAAGAGGCTCAATAAAAGCGTCATTCTTCTGCGTAATTCATCGTTATTTCGCTGGCAATAGAAAAAGTACTATGGATGACTTCATCTGCATGAGAATGCGTTATTAAAGGAATAAAGCAGATAACCGTTGTTCCTTGTTCAGGTTTTGACGTAAGTTGAACACGACCACCATGCAGCATAATAAAGCTTTTAACTAAAGGCAACCCAAGCCCTGTACCATTTTGCGACCGACCAACACGCATGTTTGTGGTTTCAAATAAGTTAAAGATACGGCTTTGATCTTCGGGGCGAATACCCACCCCCGTATCCTTCACAATGAAACACAACTCTTCTCCATCTTCTCCTATTTGCTTTTCAGCAATCAGTTCAATACGCCCACCAGAGGGAGTAAACTTAATAGCATTCACCAATAAATTAAATAAGGCTTGTTTAAGGCGCCTTTCGTCTGCATAAAAAACAGAGATTTCTGTGTCATTTCTACAAACAACTTCTAAACCGTTATCATTCGATCGATTAAAAACAAGAACTGTCAAGCTAGACAAAAATCCTTTTAAATCAATTGGCTGTATTTGAAGTGTTAATTGACCAGCTTCTACACTCGCAAAATCGATGATGTCGTTGATCAAAGATAAAAGACGCTGTGAGGCATCATTGATACCATTACAATAATCAATTTGTCGTTCATTCAACGTACCAAAATATTGGTTCATCAGAATTTCGGTAAAGCCAACAATGGTGTTGAGAGGTGCACGTAATTCATAAGACACATGTGAAATAAAATCTGATTTTAGACGATCTGCTTGTTCTAAAGCATCATTACGTTCATGTAATGCTTGTTCAAAACGCCAGCGATCAGATACGTCTAAAAAGCTTAGCAGATGCGATCCATCTGGCAAAGGCACATACGAATATTGTAACATACTTTGGTCAGCCAAACTTAGCCGATCTGTAATGGTTTTACGTTCGTTAAATAACCACAGCAAATGTTCTCTAAATTCTTCCCAAGCAGCAAATCCATCAAACTTGTGACGAATAACATATAACAATTCAGCTGCATGACGACCAGGAACCAATTCACTGGGTTCAATATCTAAAATACGAGAAATCGCTTGGTTGGATAAGCGCAATCGATTATCGCTACCCAAAACAATAATCCCTTCATACAAATTATCGATGGTTTCTTTTTGAACAGCAATTAAGGTGTTATACCGACGTTCCAATGCCAATTTGTCAGTCATGTCATCAAACATAAATAATAACCCACCCAAAGGATGAGGTACTGTTATAACACGTAAGGCCTGACCATCAGGTTGATGTATCATTTCTTGCAAAGGGCTAATTAAAGTATTAAATAGTTGAAGTTGTGCGTTTTTAAAAGCCGCAAAATCGGTATACTCTGGCAACTTTCGACGTTCCCGTAAATTTTGCAGAACTTCAGAATAAGTAGGACGTTGATACAACCATTTTTCATCAAATTGAAATAATTTAAGATAGGCGTGATTGAAAAATTCTAACCGCATATCAGCCGCGTATACTGCAATGGGTGTTGAAAGATAGTGTAATAATTCTTGATGTGCGGCAATATGCTTTGCCAAAGCAGCACTTGATTCTTCAATATCTGTAAGATCTAAAGCAAATCCAATGCTTTCATTTTTATCAGCCAGCGGTACTGTGGTAATTTCGATCATCCGACGGTGACCTTCAATAACCAAATGAGACCGCTTTGTTTGAGGTTGACCCGTTGACTTTGCTTTGATCGCCATTTGATATGGGCTATGGCTTTTTTTTGTTTCAATAAGCTCTCGCCCTTCGATTATCACTTTATGAGGAATGGTATCTAGAATACCGGCATATACTTGATTGCAAAACTCAATTTTATTTCCTTCACCTCGATACCAAATGGCAACAGGCACCATATCTAACAACAAATGAAATCGTTGATTTTCAACTATTAACTGACCTATCTGCGCTTCAAGAGTTTCAATTTTTCCTTGGTCAACCGTAATATCTACAAAGGAAAGGACATAAACACCGTTTTCTTTTTCTACAAATTTATCACCTATCACTCGCAGAATAGTGTTTTCATTAAATAGATAAAGACACACTGAAAATGGTGTGTGATTTTTTTTAAGATTGGTTACAAAATTATTGAGTTTAAAAGCATCATCGGTTGAAAACTGATTGATAATATCTTGTATATAGATGGGTTGATCTCTATTAAGACCTAATAAACGAATCATTGGATAGGTTGTTTCAATCGGCATCTTTTCATCTTGCCACCAACACTGAGCTTCATTTCCCGCATCTAAAATTGTTTTAAGAGTCATCTGTTGATTTTTCAGATGATTAATATGTAATACAAGAGATCGCCATTTATAGATAAGAGGTATGGCAACAAGAGTAGCTGCTAATGACATTGATCCAGTTACAAGTTCGGAAATTGAAAAAGCACTTAGATCAATTGATGTCATAACTGAATATAATGCCAATGCGTCCCTCCCTCTATCATCTACATCATAGACATGAGGTTAAAAGAAAATAGTGAAACATTTTTACATAAAAATCATCTTAAATTTTAATTTTAATTTTAAAGGTTAATCTTAATCATTACCATAAAAGATGCGTAAACGATGGCCATCTGGATCTAAAATAACGAATGTATACCCAAAATCCATAATCGTTGGTTTTTGAGCTACTCTGCCTCCATAAGCAGCCCATTTTTCATACGCTAAATCAACGGTCTCTTTGTTCGTTACAGTAAAACCAATTTCTCCACCGCCACCTGTTAAAAGCGCAGTAGGCTCTGCTGTATGTTTAGACCACAACCCTAAGGTCGCCTGGGGATTTAGCTGGAATGAAACAAAAGTTGGATGAGATTCTGTTGGAGATTTCCCCAACAACTTTGTATAAAAGCTAGCACTGTTAAACGGATTATCAACGTATAAAATAACAAAATTAGCATTCATCATAAAAAAACCTTCTATAATAGATTATTAAATTCATTAAGGAAAATTATGATTCCTTAACTCATCTATCATATAAATGCGGGGTGACAACTTCTGTCAGCAGCATTAAGTTTGAGGAGAAGAAATTCCTTCTATTTTTCTCCATTCTTTAAGAAGCACTTGACGATTTTTTGGATAACTTACACCGGTGGGAGAAAACACAGTGATACGGTCAAGACGAAAATGCCTAAATGCTTGTCGTACTTCACACCAAGCTGCGACCACGCACACATGATCAAAATAAGCAAGCGCAAAAGGCCAAATGATTCTTGTCGACTCTACATCTTTAAGATCAGTATAAGAAATATGTACTTTGCACTGAGATCGAATTGATTGGCGAATAAGAGATAGATCGATTGTTGAGCTGATAACTTCACTGGGTCCCACCAATAAAGAAGAGGTTTCTAATTGACCTCTAAGATCTGCTGGTAATACAGCCGAAACTTTAGCCAATGCATTATGAGCGGCATTGACTAAGGACTCTATCTCCTCTTTTAGCAACCCAACGCATGCCCAGCACAAACGCTTCAATTTCTTCTTCGGAAAACATTAAAGGTGGTAATATATAACCTGGCTTTAATAAATACCCAACACCTGCCTCACCCTCAATAACTGCACCTTGACCTTGCAGTGTTTTAATATCTCGGTAAAGAGTTCTAAGGCTTATTCCAAGTTTGGCAGCCAACTGACTTCCTTTTACAGGATACCTGTATTGCCTTAAAAGCTGTAATAATTCAAGAAGACGAGAAGCACGAGACATCTTATTATTGCATTTAGTGATTTAGAAACTTATTTTACAAATAGTATTTCATTTAGAATTTATTATTCAAGTTTTTAACTGAGAACGTTAATAGATAACCTCTTAAGGAAATATTACCTTCCCGATATAGCTTGTCTTATTTGTCAATTCAAAGCAGAGGCAAGAATCAGGAAATATCATAGCCATTCAAGAAGACCTACTTATTGAGGATAAAAGTTATGAAAAAGCATTATGATGTCGTCAATTTAAGACCTAAAATTCCAGTCAAAATAAATCCAACACATATCAAACGACCAGGCGTACATGCTTCTTCAAATAAAAATATACTCAATATGACTGTCCCAGCGATCCCTATACCTGTCCAAATTGCGTAAGCAGTCCCTAAAGGTAATTTGCGAATAGCTAGTTCTAAAAGCCATATACTGGCAACCATCGAAATCATATTTCCAATTGACGGCCAAAGACGTGTAAATCCTTCTGTATATTTTAATCCTATAGCCCAAGCAATTTCAAATAAACCCGCAAAAATAAGAATAATCCAAGCCATACTCTCTACCTTTATAAAAATTAAGATTCAGCCTACTGCTAATTTTAGCGTGTGGTTAACAGTTATCCTCTATTGTGGATAACTATCTTGGATACAAAAAGTTAAGTATTTATAAAATAGAGCTTTCTTTTTTTATTATTCTTTATATGCCTCAAAGATTTCTAAATCACATCCTGCTACCGGATAGGACGCTCCTGGTAGATACCCTGCAGCTATAATTAGATCTTGAATTTGCTTATAACTGCGTGTTTGAGCTTCACTATTGATAGTTAACATCAACATATCTGCATCATCCATTGAATTTCCATTAAAATGAGAATTTCGTATTTTTTCGATAATTAATAATTTACTCTTGGATGCAAGAGTATTTTTTACATTTTTTAATATGCTGATCGCATGTTCATTAGACCAATTATGCAGCACTCGTTTTAAGATAACAGCATTTCCTTTTACCCCTTCAAATGGCTTAAAAAAATCTCCGGCAACTGTTGTAAAAACATTGGTTTTTATTCCTTTAACAACTGAGTCTAATTCTACCAATACTAATTCTTTTTGGGGATATATTTGATGCAACTGTTGTAATAATTCACCATTTCCACCACCTATATCCACAATTGTTTTAAAATCATTAAAGCTATAAACCGCAGGGATCAATTGATGTTCTAAATTCGAATAATTACTCATCCCTTCATTAAATTTTATATTTGCAGCAGGGTTTTCTTGCAAATATTCATAAAACGACTTTCCTTCGTGGCGATATTTAAAAGAACTATTTCCATTAATGCTTATATGAAGATGCCCTAGCGCATCCCAACGCTCTGAGTCATATTCCTTGGCAATGGCTGCTCTGATACTTTGCGGATGATTACTTCGTAAATATTTGCCTTTTTCTTTCAAAAAGTATTTGCCCTCTTTAAACTCAACAATATGATGGTTTTGTAGGACATGCAAAATACGTTCTAGAGGATTTATTTTGATATCAGGTACGGATTTACTATTTGTTGATGAATTTCTTGTAAAGAACTACCAGCAACTGAAATATAATCTGCAAGTTTAACATCTGCAACATAATGAACTACTCTTGCTTTTAAGTGGCTATAGGCATCATTCATTAAGTCATTTTGTGCTTTTTTCTGAATTGAAGTTATGATTTGATTCATGATTTTCTCTATAAATTAATTGAACGTTCATTTAATTTAAAAATCTATTTTTTACTAGCTAAAGATAACTCATTATGTATATAATTAATTAATCGATCAGTCAATTAATATTTTGGAACAATGGAAGTTAAAAAACTAGGACGGCCTAAAGGTCAAACAAAAGATACTAAGCAAGCAATTTTAGAAGCAAGCTTTAAGATATTTTCTTGGTATGGGTTTGCAGGCACATCAATGAGCCACATTGCTAAAGAAGCAGACGTTAACCAAAGCTTACTCTATCATCATTTTTCCAATAAGTTGGATTTATGGCGCGCTGTTAAAGCCAACTTGCTGAAAAAATTTAATCCGAAGTATATGAATCCTGCATGTATTGATACGCTTGATAATTTAATCAACGAATACGTGGATTCAAGATTTGATTTTTATTTTGAAAATCCAAGTATTTTAAGGCTTCTTTCATGGCAACGCCTAGATCAGGATCCTCAGTCACTTGCAACCAATATGGCAACCTCTGAAGAACCGTTATACAGCGCGCTACAATCTTTTCAAAAGAAAGGAATGTTAGACGTTAATATTGATTTACAATTGCTTATAAATATGATGGCTAATATGACAATTGCGCCATTACTGGATTACCCAGAAATCTTCAAACTTAATCCGAATAAGATTCTTATATACAAAAATTTAGTTAAGAAAATGATCTTAGGTTCTATCCACTTTTACTAAAAGGCTAAAGAAATGATAGTGATAATGCTCACTCAATCACGAAGAGCATTATCATGAATAAGTATTACATTGCCGGCAGGGCGTTTGAAAAGATTTTCTTATATCTAAAGCATTTTTTATCCTGGGCAAAAAAAGAGATTTGGAATAAGGTGCTTTCCTTTTTTTCTCAAGGTTGTGATATTGAATCGGTGATGATTGATGGCTCAATAGTGAGAGCCCATGCTTGTGCTAGTGGTTACAAAAAGAATTCTCAATCGCAGCAAGCGTTAGGCCGAAGTAGGGGTGGGTTTACAACTAAAATACATGCTCTTGTTGATGCTTTAGGTTTGCCAATAAAGTTTCTCCTTACTCCCAATCCAGTGAAATTAAGCAAGCACCTGAACTTATCAAAGGTATTAAAGGATCTAATACTGGCAGATAAGGCGTTTGATAGTGATGTATTCGTTAATCAAATTGTCGATCAAGGCTGTGTACCAGTTATACCATCACGGTCGAATCGGAAAAAACCAAGAAAAGTTGATTATTATTTATACAAAGAAAGGCATCTTATTGAATGTTTTTTTGGTAAGCTGAAGCATTTCAGACGGATTTTTTCTAGATTTGATAAAATGATTAAAGCTTATATGAGTTTTTTGGCTTAGATAATAAAAGTGGATAGAACCTATAACTTTCATACTTAAACTGTTGGATAATGAAAAAATTTTTTTATAATTAAAATCTTTTCTCTAGTAATAGATGGTGTTTTTTTGTTAAAGTTACAGGTGATGTAGTTGTATGCTTATTAATTATGATATTTTATTACATGCGCTACATAGGCTTAGTTTTTTAATAGAGGATGGTTAATTTACTGAATAACCATTTTATAAAGTAATTAAAATGAATAGAGGAGGTAATATTGAAATTACGATATATACTATCAATAATAAGTTTAATCGTTCCATTAGAAGTTTTGGCGGCTGAGAATATTTCTTTGAATGTAATCAAATCTCCTTTTAGAATTAGTATAATATCTCCTACAAATCCTGCAGATACAAGCTATGAACTAAGGATAGAGCCCTCCTCTGTAGCTACGCAATCTACTCCAGGTTTTCAAGGAGGCTTGAGAATAGAAGCTTTTGATGATGCCAACCCGACTCATCGAATACCATTTGCCAGTAGTGGTCATACATATGTGACAGCAATAGGAGAAATGCAAAACGCTCACACCTATACTATATATATACATCAACATGGCGGAGGCGAACTAGCACGCATTGCCGATGTCTCTTCTGGGTATTGGTCTTTTGACCCTGACGCCTGGGGGAGAGGCAGCATTTGTTGGAAATAATATAAATAATCTTCCCGCACCAATTAATAATGCTACTAATATGAATAACCACTAGCTTCTCGACGTCAGCACAGGCATTCAATAATTATGACTTTGATAGGAACTTCGAGTTATCTATTAAAGAGGAAAAATATTCCTGAATGGACTTGTTAGAAACAAAGAAGCTTTAACCGCCTAGCATAAATCTCAGGGGGCTTGCCCCCGGGATTGATAACATCTTAAGGTGTGCGAAGCACACATTAAGATGTTATCCATTGTATGGATCTCCAAAGAAATACTCATCACGTTTTTAGGATTATGTATCACTTCGTGTGGATACCAAAGTATCGTCATAAAATTTTTGTGGAGCCTTATCGAACGGTTCTAAAAAATATTATTGAACAAATAGGCTATGATTATAATATTGAAATAGTTGAACTTGAGGTTCCCCCAGATCATATTCATATGGTGGTACGCTCAGAACCTAAAGTATCTCCTTCAGATATTATGCAAATTATCAAAAGTATTTCAGCGCGTCAGTTTTTTAGACTACCCCCAGACATTAAGAAGAAATATTTTTGGGGTGGTAAATTATGGACTCAAAGTTATTTTGTAGAAACAATCGGAAATGTAAATGAAAAAACTATACGTAAATATGTATAAAATCAGTTGAGCGAAATGGATAAAGTAGAAAAAAAGGCATACCAGTTAAAGCTCTTCTAAAACTTGGTCCCTTGGGGCCGAGTTTTTTTATGCTTCTTTGTTTTCATAAACTTTAAGTATTACTCTCGTTTTTATAGCACAAAGATTGCGAGTTTTTCTTATAAGAGATAATGTGGTTTTGTTGAAAAAAATTTATCTTCTTTCTATTAACTAACTTTGAATGGAAAATGATCAAGGTATTTGGGATGCTTATCACTTGACCTTAATTGGTGCGTTGTGAGGCAAGTATGCCATAGAAAGGCTACATAAAAGATAGAAATAATAAGGTGAGCATAATAAAAATTGCTTCCTAGGTTCTATCCACTTTTGCTAAAAGGCTAAAGAAATGATAGTGATAATGCTCACTCAATCAAGAAGAGCATTATCATGAATAAGTATTACATTGCCGACAAGGCGTTTGAAAAGATTTTCTTATATCTAAAAGGTCGTAAAGACGTTTATTGCAAAACCCAAAGTAAGATAAGGACATTTTTAGAAAGTGTCTATTTTATCATGAGAACAGGCGTGCAATGGATAGAATTACCTCAGAATTACGGTAAGTACAAAACAATTCATACACGGTCGAATCGGAAAAAACCAAGAAAAGTTGATTATTATTTATACAAAGAAAGGCATCTTATTGAATGTTTTTTTGGTAAGCTGAAGCATTTCGGGCGGATTTTTTCTAGGTTTGATAAAATGGCTCAAGCTTATATGGGTTTTTTGGCCTTTGCTTCTACTATTATTTAGCTTAGATAATAAAAGTAAATGGAACCTAGAAGGCTGTGAAGATCTTTTACAATCTCTTCATTCCGCTCCTCAATCATCTTTAGTGCAAAAGCTTGAGGCTCAAAGTATGATTTCAAATACCCTCTATAATTGACATGTATAAGAAAAAATAAAAACAAATGACCCTCAAACGAGAAGGATAATATTCAAGAAAAGAGGGTTACTTTCCTTTTTAAAAATCTTTTCAAGAGAAAATGCGAATTTCATTATAAAAGCTTCTCATTTTTTAAACACTCTACGACAGATAATATTCGAATAAAACTTATTTATTTCAGGCGATTAAGAATAATAAATGAGAGTTTTTTAAAAAATTACTTTTTTATCAAAAAAATAAGGGGGAGAAAAATCTTTAAGAAAAGACTTGCTACCTAGATCTTTTGTCTTTATTTTCAGAGAGGGAAAAAACCTAGGATTTGTATGGCTCCCCGAGACGGACTCGAACCGCCGACCCAGTGATTAACAGTCACTTGCTCTACCAACTGAGCTATCGGGGAACACTTTATTTTGATACCACACCAACTCTTAAAAGACAAAGACTTTTTTTGCAAATTAGTTTGGTTTTTACAAAAAAACCTTCGTGTTTCAATTTTTAAGTTGGAGCTACAAAATATTATTATCTTTTAGTGATTGTTGTAATTCACCACTTTGATACATTTCACGAACAATATCACATCCGCCAATAAATTCGCCTTTAATATAAAGCTGGGGAATTGTTGGCCAATTGCTATATTGCTTAATACCTTCACGCAGTTCAGGATCTGCTAACACGTTAATGTCTTTAAATGGCACTTGAAGCATTTTCAAAATTTGAACAACCGTAGACGAAAATCCACATTGTGGCATTTCTGCCGTTCCCTTCATATATAAAACAATAGCATTATTTTTAATATCAGATTCTATTTGCTGTAAAATTGTCGTATCGGTCACTTTAATTCATCCTTATTCGGTTGGAATTGTCGTATAAACAGCCAATGCATGAAGCTGGCCACCCATTCTTGTTCCTAAAGCTTGATACACCATCTGGTGTTGTTGAATGCGTGTTTTACCACGAAAAGATTCTGCTGTCACGTAGGCTGCAAAATGATCATTATCACCTGCAAGATCTTTAATTTCAACAATTGCCTCTGGAATAGCTTGTTCAATCAAGCTTTTTATTTCATTTGCTAACATCGCCATTTTCTAATCTCTCTTTAAATTCTGAAAACATGAGAGTTTCTTCCTGCCCAACTTCTGAGGCAGACAAAGGAACCATCCCAAATCGTCTAGCTATTTCTAAATAATTGGCAGTATTGACTGTAAATTGCCCATCTTTTTGTTCAAAAATAGTCAAAATATTTCCTGTCGCTATATCTTGGACAAGAAAATTTTCAGGCGCCAAATCATCCGCTAATAAAAGAAGCGTTTCTTCCATTACATTTGGTATATAATGACGACCAAACTCTAAATTAACATTTAAAAGGCGCAAACCTACACCTTGAAACTGCCCCACAAGATTATCATTAATCCGCCCAGCAATAAAATAAAGATAATCAATTTCATATTGACGCACCCAATTTAAGGCATCTAAATGCATTGCTGTTATCACTTTATCCCGGTCATGGCGTAATTTCATATGAAATTCAATAATGGGTCTCTCTAGTTCACTGAATTCTGGAATACCTAACCTTAAAGCAAGATCACCCACCACTTTATTATGAATCACAACCCGAAAAGGAAGCATTTCTAATGATTTCACGATTTGTTCGCACATATTAACTGATCTTAAGAAATGCGTTGAAACGCGCACTTCTTCAAGCCGTTTCATTAATAGTTCAGAAAATCGATTAGCCATCGCCCCTTTTCCAGGAAAGGGATGAAGAATATAATCGGGCGATTCAATTTGATCCTTGAATTGGAGTGTATATGTCCCTGGCTCTTCACCTTGAAATAAACTTTTGGTTAGCCCTTCAAAAACTTGCGGGCGCCTTGTTCTTTTCTTTGATTTAAGCCATGGAGCAAGAAAGCGAATAGCCATATATTAGAAACTCTTTAGCCCACAACGGGCATCATATGTATAAAACTTAGATGTTTATACCACAATTTCAACCAGAAAGCATACAAGTCTTTAAGGAAATACTTGTTTATATTCCAAAATTTCCTTAAAACAATAGTAAGTTCATCTTGATTTAATAAAAGAACGATAAAAATTGGACAGTTAAAAACGATGGCTATTCCTATGCAAGCAGCACTTAACTTAAAAATTCCAACAGATACACCTCCTACCATCATCCAACCCTTGCCTAAAAAAGCGGTATTTCCTGCCAATTTAAGCCCGGTAATGGCGCAGTATTGTCAGCTGAAAGAAGAATATTCTGATTCACTTTTATTCTTTCGCTTGGGTGATTTTTATGAATTGTTTTTTGATGATGCTGTCATTGCCGCAAGAGATATGGACATTGTGCTCACTAAGCGTGGTAAAAATGAAGGCGACGATATTCCCATGTGCGGCGTACCAGCCCATGCATATGAAACATATTTGGCGCGCCTCATTCAAAAAGGTCACAAAGTTGCTATTTGTGAACAAGTTGAAGACCCAGAAACAGCTAAAAAACGTGGCAGCAAAGGCCCTTTAAAACGCGAAGTTGTGCGCGTTGTCACACCTGGTACCCTCACTGAAGAAACGCTTTTAAACGCTAAACAAAATAATTTTTTACTAGCCATTTCTCCCATCACCAAGGCAGATATTGGTGTAGCGGTTATTGATTTGTCCACAGGAACATTTTTTATTGAATCAACAGATCTTCGTAACCTCCCTGGTGTATTATCGCGTTTAAATCCCGTGGAAATTGTGCTTCCCGACAGGCTCCTTCAAGAACCTGACTTATTTGAACATCTTAATCAATGGAAGAAAAAATTATCACCCCTGCCCCAAGCACGTTTTGATATTGAGAATTGTCGAAAAAGACTTGAAGAAGTGTATGTTGTCAAAACGTTAGATGCCTTTGGATGTTTTTCTGATGCCGAAATGCGCGCCGCTGGAGCGCTCATCGACTACATTCAAATCACGCAAAAATCTGCTCTTAATCTGATTGATCGGCCACGTCAGTTAAAAAATAATCAACTGATGTTGATTGATCCGGCCACTCGTCGCAGCCTTGAGCTACACGCAACACAATCAGGCCAAAAGATTGGCAGCTTGCTGGATATTATTGATTACACATTAACTGCAGCCGGTGGACGTACTCTTAGTTTTTATCTCTCAGCCCCTCTCACCAATGCAGAACAAATTAATCATCGATTGGATTGTGTGGAGTTTCTTGAAAAGCGGACAGATGTTCGCGAGCATATTCGACAAGTTCTAAAAATCTGTCCCGATATGGAACGTGCCTTATCACGTCTTAATCTTGGCCGTGGAAACCCCCGTGATTTGGGCGCAATTCGAGATGGTCTTGACCAGGCTCGTCAATTAAAGCAATCTTTAAGCCCTCTACAACTGCCGATTTTACTACAAAAAACCCTAGAAAAAATGGGTCATTTTGATGGGACAATTGATAAGTTAGCCCGCGCTCTTGGTGAAACTCTTCCGTTTCAAGTTCGAGATGGTAATTTCATTGCCCCAGATTATAACAGTGAGCTAGACTCGTTTCGTTATTTTCGCGATCACAGCAAAGAACATCTGGTAAAATTACAAGAAGAATACTGTGCACAAACCGGTATCACCACGTTAAAAATCAAACATAACAATATTATTGGTTACCATATTGATGTGGGTGTCATTCATGCCCAAAAAATCCCCAACACCTTTATTCATCGCCAAACAATGGCAACAAGCCTTCGTTATACCACGCCAGAACTCGGAGAAATTGAAAAGAAAATTGTCTCAGCCGCTGGGCAAATTTTAGAACTTGAGCTCAAGATCTTTGACGATTTAGTCCAAGACATCAAATTGCAAATCACCGACATTTTAGCCTGTTGTCGCGCCTTAGCAGTAGTGGATGTATTAAGCGCGCTCGCAGAACTTGCTATTCAACAAGAATACAGTCGCCCCGTTGTGGACAACAGCCTTACCTTTGATGTTCAACAAGGCTTTCACCCTGTTGTGGCCGCTGCCCTTAAAAAAGAATCTCAAAATACTTTTGTGCGTAATGATTGTCGTTTTTTGGAAGAAAAGAAAATTTTTCTGATTACCGGCCCTAACATGGCAGGTAAAAGCACTTATTTGCGTCAAAATGCCTTGGTTGCTATTCTAGCACAAATAGGATCATTTGTACCCGCAGTTGCTGCACACATTGGGGTTGTTGATCGTATCTTTAGCCGTGTGGGTGCCGCTGATGATCTAGCTGCAGGACGATCTACTTTTATGATTGAAATGGTGGAAACCGCCGCAATCATGCATCAATCAACTGATCGTTCATTTGTTATCTTAGATGAAATTGGCCGAGGTACTGCAACATATGATGGTCTGTCGCTTGCCTGGTCTGTTGTTGAAGGGTTAGCAAAAAAAAATGGTTGCCGTACCCTTTTTGCAACACATTATCATGAACTAACTCAATTAGAAACGACTCTGCCCTCTGTTGCTTGTAAAACGATGCGCATTCGTGAATGGGATGGAAAAGTTATCTTCCTGCATGAAGTGATCCCAGGGGCAGCTGATAAATCTTATGGCATCCATGTGGCTGCATTAGCAGGCCTTCCTCAGCAAACTATTGATCGAGCTTACCAAATTTTGCACACTTTAGAAGCTAAAGAGAAGACTAATATTGTGATACCAGATGTGCCTATTCATGCACACCAAAGACCATCAACATTCACAAGGCAGCTATTAACCTTAGACATCGACAGTTTAAGTCCGCGTGATGCATTAGATACACTTTACCAGTTAAAACAGTTGGCAAGTGAAGAATAAAATAGATGTATAACTTTTTAAAATTTAACTTCTTTCAAATTTCGTGTATAATTCATTTGTATTAATATATCATTTATTGTTTTGTGTTTAAATTAACTAATAATAACTTTAAGAAAACCTTGTTTGGGAAATAAAATTGACTTTACGTTTCCAAGAAAAAGATGGCTTTTTCAATCTCCAATTATGGACGATTTTACTGCTTGGATTTTCAAGCGGATTACCCTTTTTATTGACTCTTTCCTCATTAAGTTTTTGGCTAACTGAATCAGGCATTAACAAAACCACTATTGGTATGTTTATGTTCATTAGCCTTCCTTACAGTTTGAAATTTCTTTGGGCGCCCCTTACTGACCGAATCCAAATTCCTTTTCTCTCTAATAAATTTGGCCGACGCCGATCTTGGGCTCTTGTGGCACAACTAGGACTCATCCTATCTATTATTGCTTTGGGATTTTGCAATCCTTCTCGCTCGATTGCAGCCACCGCATTTTGTGCTTTTCTTGTTACTATGTTTTCAGCTACCCAAGATATCGTCTATGATGCTTATCGCATCGAAATTATTTCAGACCGCAATCGCGGTATGGCAGCTGCCTTAGAAAGCGTTGGTTTTCGTTTTGGAATGCTGGCGTCAGGCGCGGGCGCTTTATATCTTGCAAGTTTTTTTGATTGGCAAACGGCCTATCATTTAATGGCCGGAACAATGCTTGTCGGTGTGTTCACTGTCTTAATGATGCCTGAACCTCAGCAAGAAAAAATCGTTGCCTTACACACGCCGCAAGTGAAGCATCCTATTTTGCAACGAATTAAGATGTTGACCTTAGATCCTTGGCATCAATTCCATCAACAAAAAATACTCTTAAGTCTTATTTTATTTATTTTTTGTTTTAAACTTGCTGATGCCGTTTTAAACGCCATGAGCGCCCCTTTTTTATATGATTTAGGATTTAGCAAAACTGATTTTGCCAATGTAACAAAAATTTTTGGTATTACTCTCATGGTAATTGGTGGATTATTAGGGGGACTTGTTATTAAAAGATTTGGCACACTAAATGCTGTGATTTTATCAACGTTGATGCAAGGAATGTCGTGTTTGATGTTTGCTATTCAAGCTCTCGTTGGTTACGACTATCAGGTTTTAATGATTACTGTTGGCGCAGAAAGTCTGTGCTCAGGTCTAACATCAACCGTATTTATTGCCTATATTTCTGAGTTTTGCTGCAAGCCTCATACAGCAACTCATTTTACATTACTTTATTCCATTGGTTCGTTTGCTAGGGTTATTGCATCTGCGAGTGCGGGTTGGTTGGCTGATCACTGTAGTTGGGAGTTGCTTTTTCTTTTTTCTTCCTTATTCGTTATTCCAACGATTGTTTTTGTTCTTAAAGTTGAAGCCCAAAGAACCACAGAAAAGCTTGAAAATAAATTTATTCGCGCTGCATAATAACTTAATAGGAATAAAAAATAGAGTTAAATTATATGTCATTTGTTCTTGCTGATTCACAAACTTCTGCTATCCCTATTCATTGTCTTACCAAGAAATCTCTTCCAGAATGGATTACAAAACAAGATGCTTTTACACAAACATGGCTCAAATCAACTGGATTTATAGCAGATCCTCAAACGATAATACTGATCCCTACTTCTGCAGGTGCGATTGGGCAAGTTCTATGGGGAAGTGACGGCTCATTTTGGCATTATGCTGCGTTGGCAAATAAACTACCAACAGGCACTTATTACATTGAAACAGCTTTGGATTCTTTTGATGCTAATCATGCTTGTCTAGCTTGGGCTTTATCATTTTATCAGTTTAAAAAATACCGATCTTATCCTGACGCTCCTTTAAAAAAATTAGTTTGGCCGGAAAAAGCAGAACGGCCTTGGGTTGAGGCACACTTAAAAGCGATTACCAATATTCGTGATTGGATCAATACACCTGCAGCAGACTTTACACCCGACACCTTAGCCACCCTTTCACAAAATCTGGCAACTCAGTATCAAGCACAAGTGCGCGTTGTTAAAGGGTCACAACTTATGCAAGATTACCCTACTGTTTATACAGTTGGCAAAGCTGCAGCAGCAGAACCATGCTATATTCATTTTCATCATCGTCATCCTCAAAGCATCAAAAAACTAGCGCTGGTTGGTAAGGGCGTTTGTTTTGATTCTGGTGGACTTGATATTAAACCAGTTAGTAATATGCTACTGATGAAAAAAGATATGGGTGGCGCAGCTCATGCCTTGGGGTTGACACAATTGATCTTAGCAATGCAATTACCTGTTGAAATAGACCTTTATATTCCAGCTGTTGAAAATGCCATCAATGGCAATGCTATGCACCCTCTTGACATTATTAAAACAAGAAAGGGATTAAGTGTTGAAATTGGCAATACAGATGCAGAGGGGCGTTTAATTTTAGCCGATGCTTTGGATGAAGCCTCTAACAACAAACCAGACCTTATCATTGATTTTGCCACCCTCACAGGGGCAGCGCGTGTAGCACTGGGCACAGATTTGCCGGGCATTTTTTGCAATCAACAATTGTTAGCCAGCAACTTTATTTACGCGGCAAATAAAGTTAGTGACTCTGTTTGGCCTCTTCCACTTCATAAACCTTATGCAAAACAATTAAACACCCCAATGGCTGATCTCAGTAGTACAGGTAAAAGCAGTTATGGTAGCGCCATCGTTGCTGCGTTATTCCTCGAACATTTTATTAACCATGACACGCCGTGGATTCATATTGATTTGATGGCTTACAATTTATCCTCTTCACCGGGCAGACCAGAAGGTGGTGAAGCCATGGCATTGCGCGCCGCGTATGAATTTATTGTACAGTGGTTGCGATAAATATAGTCTTGATTTTTACTTCATAAGTTCTAGTTTATAGAAAAGGAAATTAATGAATATGGAGGTTTATTATGCATAAACATTCTCTTAACAGGCTAAGATTTTTATTACTTGGGAGTATACTATTAGGATCTTATTCTAGCGCTAATGCTCATTGAGCAAACATGAACATTGGTACTTTGGGGATGCTTTTAGCGTTAACCAATCTGATACATCTGAATTAAAAGGACAATATGAACGTCGAACTAAAAACTCAAAATGTCATTGGGTTGTAAAGCGTTAGTTTTCTTCAATATAATCCCGAGTGATTTCACTTTGAGGATTGGAAAAAAGTTCCTTTGTTTTGCCAAAGCCAACAAGTTCGCCATGATGCATATGCGCAGTATAATCAGACACATTTTTCGCTTGTTTTAGATTATGCGTCACAATAACGATTGTATAATCATGCTTTAATTCAAGCACAAGTTTCTCAATTAATTTAGAAGATTTTGGATCTAATGCGGATGTTGGCTCGTCCAATAAAAGCACTTCAGGCTTTACTGAAATTGTCCTTGCAATACAAAGGCGCTGTTGTTGACCATGAGATAAATTATGACTACTTTGCTTTAATTTATCTTTCACTTCATCCCAAATAGCTGCTTTTTTCAATGCCCACTCAACTCTTTCATCTATTTCCTTTGCTTTAAGTCGTTCATAAAGTTTTATACCAAAAGCAATATTGTCGTAAATAGACATTGGAAAAGGGGTAGGTCTTTGAAAAACCATTCCCACTCTTTTTCTAAGAAGCATTAAATCTTCTTTGGGTGAAAGAATATTTTTATTATCTAAAAGAATTTCTCCATGCGCATTTAGTTTTGGATAAAGACTATAAATTCTATTAAATGTTCGCAAAAGAGTAGATTTTCCGCCACCTGAATGTCCTATGAGGGCTGTCACTTCTCCAGCCGCTATAGAGACATTGATATCTTTTAGCGCTTGGTATTTTCCATAGAAAAAATTTAAATTTTTTGTTCGTATTTTATAGTGCATTTTAAGTTCTATCCACTTTAATAATTTAATGAAGAACGATTTTTTGCCTAAACATTAATCTCACACAAATATTTAAACTCAAAACAAATAGAGTTAGAATAAGGGCTCCTGTCCACGCAAGCTGATGCCAATCATTATAAGGGCTCATCGCATATTGAAATATGACAATCGGCAAACTGGCGAGTGGCTTATTCATATTAAGGCTCCAAAATTGATTATTGAGCGCAGTAAACAAAAGGGGAGCCGTTTCCCCACTAATTCTAGCCGTAGCTAAAATAACACCTGTCAGAATACCCGTTTTAGCAACGGGCAACACAACTCTTAAAATAATTTTCCAATGCGGTGCGCCAAGTGCGGCGGCTGCCTCTTTCATATGTGAAGGTACCAATGCCAAAACACTGTCAGATGTTCTCGTGATGATGGGAATAGAAATAAGGCCTAAAACAATGGCGCCTGCCCATCCCGAAAAATGTCCAACTTGGGTCACATACATTTCATAAACAAATAACCCAAGAATGACAGAAGGCGCACTTAAAAGAACATCATTAATAAATCTCGTAAACTGAGAAAAGAGATTATTTCTTCCAAATTCTGAAAGGTATAGAGCAATTGTAACGCCAACAGGAATCCCAAAAATAATAGCCACTGAGGTCATCAAAATACTGCCGACAATTGCATTTAACAAACCACCAGTGGCTCCCGGCGGTGGTGTCATTTGCCTGAAAACATCTAAGTTTAGCCCTTGAAGTCCTTTATCAAAAAGCGTAAATAAAATCCACGTTAGAAAAAAAATACCTATAGAAGCGGATATTAAGGAAAAGCAATGCGCCATTACATTTTTAATTTGGCGTCTCCAATGCAAAGGGGAATGAGTGCTCATAACTTCTCCTTATTGCTAGCGCGTTTTAACAGGAACTGAGAGATTGCAAGAACAATAGCTGTAATAATGAATAGGATTAATCCCAAATTCATGAGCGCTGCTGTATAAATTTCTGACTCAGCTTCAGAAAATTCATTTGCTAATGATGAAGAAATTGTATTTCCTGGCATAAGCAATGAAATTGTTAAACTATATGCATTTCCAATGACAAAAGACACGGCCATTGTTTCACCAAGTGCTCGTCCTAATCCCAGCATTACACCGCCTAAAATTTGATTTTTCGTGTAAGGAATAGTGATATTCCAAAAAACTTCCCAGGTAGTGCAACCCATTCCATAAGCTGATTCTTTTAAAACCTTTGGAACCAAATCAAAGGCATCTTTTAAAGAAGACGTTATAAAAGGAATAATCATAATCCCCAAAATAATACCAGCCGTAAGAATATTGATGCCAGCAGAAGAACCTGTAAAAAGCTTTCCCACAATCATTTTATCGCCTAAATTACTCATTAACCATGAGGCAAGATCTGATCCTATTTTAGGTGAGAAAACAAACAACCCCCACATTCCATAAATAATACTAGGCACTACAGCCAAAAGTTCAATCAAAATTGTAAATGGAAGTTTAACCCATTGCGGAATGATTTCGGTGATAAAAAAGGCTATTCCAAAGCTAATAGGAAGACCAAGGACAATCGCTAAAGTAGATGTAACCAAGGTACCAATAAGAGGAATCAATGCCCCAAATTGATGTGTTACTGGATTCCATTCTGATGAAAAAATGAAACTGTACCCAAAGCTAGCTATACTAATTTTACTGCCAACAATTAAATTAATAAAAATGCACACTAACGTTGCTGAAACACAAAAAGCTAGCAAAAAGCTAAATAAATAAAAAATCCGATCTGCAATATTTAAATTTTTCATTTTATACTCTTCGTGATTGGAAATGTGGATTTATAGCATCGAGATTTGAGGCGATTTTTTGCTTGGCCGACAAGGCGAGTAAGATCTCCCTGAAGAGGCCAAGCAAGAAAAAGAGCCCAAAGATCGATTGATAGAAATTTGCATTTTCAGTCATGACGAGTATATCTCTTATTTTTGAGTGTTTTTGAGAAATGACTCTTTCCAAGTATCTTTGACTAACGACACCAAATTATTTGGTAACGGCACATAATCTAATTGTGTCGCCATATCCGAGCCTTTATCAAAAGCCCATTCAAAAAACTTAAGCACTTCTCTTGATGTTTCAAGAGATGTTGGTTTTTTCTGCATCAAAATAAAACTAGCCCCAGTTATTGGCCAACTTTTTTCACCAGGTTGATCTGTTAAAATAACATAATATTGAGAAGATAATTTCCAATCCGCATTGCTTGCAGCTGCTGAAAACGACTCAATTGATGGCAAAACTGTCTTACCTGCTTGATTTTGGAGTGTGGCAACAGGCAGACCATTGTGTTTCGCATAAGCATATTCTACATAGCCAATCGCACCGTCATGTTGTTTAACATTCGCAGCAACACCTTCATTTCCCTTGCCACCCAAACCTGTTGGCCATGAAATAGAAGAGTCTGAACCAACTTTGTTTTTCCACTCAGGGCTAACTTTTGTAAGGTAGTTAGTAAAAAGAAATGTTGTTCCTGAACCATCTGCACGATGAACAACGATGATGTCTTTATCAGGAAGTTTCACATCCGGGTTTAGCTTTTGAATAGCTGGATCAGACCATTTTTTTATTTTTGCCATGAAAATATCAGCAAGAACTGAGCCGCTTAGATTGATAACCTTATCTTTTTCATCAAGATCTTTTAAATGGATAATCGGTACAATCCCACCAATAATAGCGGGAAATTGAATAAGATTACCACTGGCCAACACCTCAGGATCTAAAGGTTTATCAGATGCACCAAAATCAACTGTTTTTTCTCTGATTTGCTTAATCCCACCACCAGATCCAATAGATTGATAATTTAAACGTATATTACTTTCTTTCCCATAAGCATCAGCCCATTTTGAATAAATAGGATAGGGAAACGTTGCACCAGCCCCCGTAATTTCAACAGCACTCACCGCGGGTGTCGTTAAAGCGTGGCTATTTATATTTCCTGTTAAGCTAATGATCGCAGTCAATAACAAGGATTTTAACAGACCTTTATTCAAGTGCACATTACTTAAGTAAATCATAAATCATTTCCTTTATTTTTGACTGTTACGAATTGAAAAAAGAGAAGTATTTGCATATCATTTCTTTCTCTCATTAAAAGTTATAAATATAACTGACAACAAAACGGGTATCACGGCCATTAAATTCCACAGGTACGCCGGCTTTACGTTTAAAGTGTTCAACCTCAAAGCCTACTTCATTATTCGGGAAAATCGTATAAATTAAGTTAACATGGTATCTTTGCATACTTTTATGAAAGATGCGCGTCGTCGCAGGAATTGCGGTCATTTTTTCAGGTGTAAATACTTTTGTATATGCACCACCCATTGTTGAATTAAGACATTTTGTCCAATTAACCATAATCCCAGCATTATAATACATGGCTTTGACATTTTCGTAATGATTCGTTAAACCAAGATTATCTGCTGTTCGATATTGAAAATAAGAATCAAGCGGATTCTGGTTACCCAAGTCATCAATATAACGCCCTGTTCCTTTCCCTCCTATAATTTGCCCCATTAATCTTACGGGTTTTAATACTTCCAAAACACCAGCAATACCAACGCCCCAACCAAGTTTACTTTGATTAAAGTTATCTAGAGCACCATTAAACCCCTTCACCGCTTTCACTTGCAATTTCCTTGCAACACCAGCCAATGACAACTGACCAACGTCATTTTTAAATCTTATTTGCATCGTTAAATCGGGTGTGGATGATTTGCTATTACTACTGGTTGAATCATTGTCTTGATATCCACTTGTTCCAACAACACCTGTGTTTTGAAAATACTGCACACTTGGCTTTTCAAGTGCTGCAGCAACACTAAGACGTGGCATAATCATGTGTGTATATCTTATTTGTGCAACTCGAAAACTTGCTGGAACGTTATTCAGCGTTCTTGGTGCAGCTTCAATATTGCCAAAATTTGTCCACCCCTGACCGACAAGCAAAATATGGCGTTCTGTTTCATCCATAACTTCACCAAAAGCAAACCTTAATCGTGGAGAATACGAATTTGTTGTCGTGGAAGAGTTACCATTGAAATCGAATTCTACAAAAACATGTGACTTTGTTTTTCCTAATACTTTATAAGCATCTATGTTTAGACGTGTTCCAGTTAAAGTAGCATTGAAATTTCCTCGCCGCTGGGCATTAAAATCGATCCCATCCAGCGGAAGTGCAGCCACGTCAACACCATATGTGCCAAACTGTCGACCATTCACATCATAGAATGCATCTAATTTGACTCTACCACCAAGTTGCAAATACATATCACCAATCTTACTTGCTAAAACACTTTTATTAATATCATCACTTTTGGGTACCTTATAAGTCCCTTTTGAGAAACTTGACTCTGGCACTGAAAAAGCAGGAGTCGCTATTCCAACGATTAAACATAATAAAAGATATTTTTTAATTAAACGTATGCTCACTTTAAACACCCTGATCTTAAACATTAAAATAAATTTAGTTAATATATTATTAATATAAGCTTAAAATTCATTCAAGATATTTAATTGATTTTAGATGAGAGAGGCCAGATGAGCATAATATCCAAGTAAATTAGCATGATGTTTGAAGTCAGATTTATAAGTAATAATTATGGCGTCAAGGCTACTAAGGACGTTAGGATCTGCTAATTGAATTTCATCAGGAAGCTGAAGATATCCCAAAACAATTTTCACAGCATAGTCTTTAAGTTCATTGGTCAAAATAGGAGCATGCCTTATAATTTGCGCCAATCGAATCAGCATCTCTTCAGTATTACGCACTTTTTCTGCAAAGTCAGGATCTGAAAGATTTAAGTCATTTTTCATTTCTGGAACTAACATCAAAACATCTTTTGCTAATTCTGGAATGAGAACAGCTTCGATGTAGAATAAAATCGGTGCGTCATCTTTTTGACTTAGTGATTCTCGAAGTGCATTAAAATTACTTACTACTTTCTCATTTTGAACAATCAATAAAAAATTCTGTTTAAGCCACTGATAGAGTTGTAACCCGTCTTCTTCTGAAAATTTAGATGGATCTTCATTTTGAATAACTTTACATAATTCATTAAACTGATAAGCATTTATAATCTTTTTCCCATCATCTCTTTTAGGAATTAGATTTAGATATTCCAAGAATTTGTCCATAGAAAACACACATCCACAAACAGACTCTCTGCCTAGGATTTTTGTATTCCATTGTCCATTCCACTTCCCTTGAAAGGTATGACATACGTTAGGGCACATAGATTGAGCCATCATATAGTTAAAGCAACATAATTATGTCACATTTTATGATGCAGTTTTGATCGAAATTTCAAACCTCAAAATCCGCGAATAGTTAGTCTCTTTAAGGATTTTGAGGTGCCGAAAGTTCGACAAAAATCAATCTAGAAAATTGATGAAATTATGTTGCTTTAGCTATATTATCTTGAATTGGACCAGTATTTCTATCAAGCGTCCATGCATTAACCGCACCTTCCATAAGAAACAAGCAGGATAAAACATTTAAGATTACACCATAATTTTTACGAAAAATAATCATTTTTAATTTTTCTCACTCAATATACTCATCATGAATAAAAAAGCGAAGAGTATAGATTATTATTCATAAATAATAAATTAACCTTAAAAAGGATTAAGACAATAGATAATCAATAGGATATTTTGAATCTGTGAGAATAATTTGCCAAGCTTGACTTTTCCCAACATCAACAATCACAGGTGCACGCAGATTCACTATTATACGTTGTGCATCAGGATCTGACTTATCAATCTTAACGACAAAAAATAAATCTAATTTATCTCCCTGCGTTTGAATATCATATTGTTCGGTAACAGCAAAAACATCATCCATCACAATGTTTACTTTATGCTGAATAGCTTCATGACTTAATAAAATAAATCTAATAGCTGGGCACTCATGGGATGCAAGCATCCAAAATAAACTGGGCTTATCATTATTTGGGATTGATTTAAGCAAATAGTGCTTTAATTGAGCAAATCCAATAATCCCTTGAGGCATCAGTAATCTTACACCTTCATCAATTACAGGAATAAAATCTTCAGCAATTTTTTCTGGATGTGTCATTAATTATCTCCTACTTAATAGTTAAAGCAACATAATTGTGTCATATTTTATGATGCAATTATGTTGCTTTAACTATAAATTACCTATTAAGTGTATGTACTAAATCGCGAAGGAATTCATTTTGAATAATCATCGATTGCCCAACTTCCATCAATGTTTTAGCATTAATAAATTTTTGCAAAGCTTCACTTGGCGTTTCATAGCCAGCACTTTGAATAGCTACTTCTGCATTAGCTTCTTGAGTAAGTAATCCTTCTTTAGCAACGGTTAAATTCTTCATTTGTGTTTGCAGTGTTGCGCCGTCATTAATAATATTTTGTGAGGCTTGGAAACATAAATCATTAGCATATCCCAATCTATCCATGAGATTAGGATCTCCTCCTGCATAAATGCATAGGTTAATTGCATAAACTAATTGAGCAATCCCATCACTTCCCGCATTTGCATCAATATTAATTTGAGTAGCGCTATCGGCATTAAAAGTAATCGTTTCAAAGTTACCCAGATAATAACCCTTCGTCACTATTCCACCCGTTGTTACACCAGGATTGTTAAGCAACCCAACTTCAGGCGTTGCAGTTGTTGTCCCTGAAAAAAGTGATTCATCAACAAATGTTGTATTTAAAATGTTTTTTACTTCAACAATCATACTATTGGCAGTGAAGATAAGATTTTCTACCGGCATGCCAGGACTACGAGCGGCAGAAATTTCTTGCTGTAAATTATTGCTAAGCTGTAAATTATTGCTAAGCTGTAAATTATTGCTAATCTGCCGCAAACGATCTAGCTGAGTATTAGTACTATTTAATCTTTGTAAATTATAAGTATCACCACTGTTGTATTCTTTAAGGCTAAAACAAAGCATTTGTTGATTAACAAAAAGATCCACATCTTGAATCTCACTAAAATCATCACTAGCACCGGCTGACCCTAGGCTATCACTGGCTCTGGTATATTGTTGTTCCACTCTTTTTGCATTATCAAGAGTTTCCCTTGATTTAATAAGATAGGCGGGATTTGGTTTGATTAATTGCATTGCTTGTCTCCTACTACGCTATTCTAAGAATTGCTTCTCTCATTTCAAAAATATACTTAAGTGCTTGGGTAGCAACTTGCCTTGAAGTATTGGTGTTGTACATTTTAATAAGTTCTTCAGATACTTTTACACTTGATTTATCTGCCGCCAAAGCCGCCACCTGGTTATAAGTTGTTTGGCTTGATTTCAGATCATACTTTGCTTGATTCGCTTTGTTTTGCAGCAATGATATTAACTGAGTCGAATAATTTTGAGCATCTATTGCGATACCTTGAACATCTCCTGCAGGCAAAAATTGTAAATTTCCCTGTGAAAGTTGATGCGCAATGGCTTGAGCAATATCGGTTTTTCTATTTCCCAAAGCACCACCTAGCAAAGTCGGTATAGGTGTCCCATCACTCAAAGTTCCAACTGACAAATGACTACTATTAACCAAAAGATCAGGTCGAATACTTAATTGATTTGCAATACCCGTCTGTGAGGTGGAGCTAGCAAGATCTGTACCTGTTTGAAATAAGTTATTAAGACCAAAAAAATGTGAAAAACCAAGACCCGTTGTTGGATCATACGCATTTCCCAAACTTATCATCGGCTGAACACCACCCACAGCTGCAACTGCTCCGCCGCTTACTGTGTAATCTTGGGTCCCAACGGCATTCATGAGAGTTGCTATTGTCATACCATTTACTAAAGGAACATCTTTATAATCAATAATTGTACCGTGATTATCAATGACCCCTAACCGAACGGTTCCTGTTCCAGAAATTTGTGTATTTCCATCAAAAGGTGCATTTGCTAACCCAGGAAGCGACATTGTGCCGGTAAGAGTTGATCCGCCCATAAGAGCAGCACCTTGGTTATGCAACGCATTCACTGTATCACGAATGACTCTTGTTAACTCATCAAATTCGCTTTGAGCCTTAACTAAGTCCTGATCACGCATGCGCAGCAAACCACCTAGTTGCCCATTGGTAATTTCAGCATTAATATCAACACCAATATCTGTAGTTATTGGTGAAAGAGCTTGCCCTGGAACAACGATTGTACTGGGTGTATAGTCTAATTGATAATTATAAGACCCCTTAACAAGCGTTCGTCCACTACCCATGGTGGCAATTGTAAGAGTATTGTCTGGTGTTTTAAATACATCAATATCAACAAATCCAGCAAGTTGATGTACAAGCTCTGCCCGATCATTTTCCAGACTTGTCACATCAATATAACCAGCCAACGCTGGAGATGATTGATCTCTACTGATAGAAAGTTGCGCAATTGTTTCATTAAACGCCGTAATCCGTTTCATTAATTCATTAACTTCTTTGACAGCCTTATTTAACATCTGATCATAAGAACTGCATAAATCGTTAATCTTGTTAGCAACACCTGAAATATTAGTGGCAAAAGAACGGGCAAAAGCCATTGCTTCAGTTTTTTTAGATAAATCTGGATTTGCTGTAATACCATCAACTGTGGTGATAAAGCGCCCTAAATCATGGGCAAATGATGACTGAGTCCCTTTTGCTCCAAACATCACGCTGATGTCTTCATAAAACTTATGCATAACTTGATTTTGCGATAGCGTTGAGTTTTCTTTTCTTGTTTGTAATTCAATTGTCGGATCAATCGCATTATAAATGGGAGAAAGCGTAACACCACTTAATCCTCCTTGACTTCCCAAGGAAATAACTTGTGCATGCTTTGCCATATACCCATCTCTTTCGGCATTAGAAATATTTGTACTACTGATATTCGCTAAGCCATCTTGGGTTTTAATCACTGAAAGAATAGATGTGATGGAAGGCATTTTTATATTCCTTATTTATAATTTTGCATCAACAGACATCATTGAAACAGTCAACGAATTACGTCTAAAAGATCCAGCTTTCGTATAATAACAATTGGGTGTTCCTTTTTTTTTGTGGGAATGCACAATAAGATTCAGTACGCGTTCTTGTGCGGCAAGAGCAATAGATAGCTTACTTTCATTTTCTTGTAATTTATCTGCCAGTTCATTGACGATATTCACTAACTCTTCTTTTTGGAGATTGGCAATTTCTGACCATTCTAAACTTTCAGGTAGGCGTTGCGATAATAATTCATATTGATGGGCAATTTCTTGTTTTTGTCGCACCAGATCACTACCTTGTTCCCAATTATCACTATCCAACAGGTCATTTTCTCGTATCAAAACCTGTAAAAATTTATGAGCAACCTTCATAAAAGAATCAATTATGTTAAAGTTCATCCATCGGCTCCTTGATTTTTCAAAAGGATCGGATAAACCGACTCGGCAATTTTTAACCCCAAGGAAGCCTGATTGGCAATATTTTCCGTTAAGACGGAACGAAAGACCACTTCCATTCTTCCACCCCCAAATAAACCCGTTTTATTGTCAGAAAAAAGTTGTTGCATACACTGTCCTGCAACCATATTTTCGAACTTTTGTGCAGCTTCCCATGCTTTTTTAGGATTAGCGTGCACACCTTTTTTCATATTTCTTAAAGATGCATCTGTAGCGGTTGATGTACTCGCCATTCCTGCTGTTATTATGTCTTTGGCCATTAGATCACCTCTATTTCAGCTTGGAGAGCACCAGCTGCCTTGATGCTACGTAAAATTGTAATCATATCTCGAGGGGTAACGCCCAGCGCATTTAATCCATTGACTAATTTTTGTAAAGTAATTCCTGATTCCATCACCACAAATTTGCCAGATTCTTCATGCACATCAATATCAGAACGTGGAACAGTCGTTGCTGTTGTGACTTGAGTAAAAGGATTAGGCTGCGAGACTTGCGGTGTTTCACTCACTTTTATAGTAATACTGCCATACGTCACAGCAATAGTTGACACACGAACGTGTTCGCCCATTACAATCACACCATCTTGATCATCAATCACAACTTTGGCAATTTGATCGGGCACCACAGTTAATTGTTCAAGCTTAGTTAAGAAATTCACTAAGTCCCCTTTAAATGTGGGTGGAATGCTCAGAGCAACCGTGGTAGGGTCGATGGCTTTTGCAATACTTGAAAAGCTTTTGTTGATTGCCTCACCAATTCTATTGGCGGTAGTAAAATCAGGGTTGCGCAACGTTAAATTCATAGTATTGAGATGTGCAAGCTCAAATCCTACTTCTTTTTCAACAATAGCACCTGCAGAAATTTTTCCTGATGTTGGAACGCCTTTAGTAATTTTGCTGCCACTTTGTCCAGCTGCGGTAAATCCCCCCACTGCCACCGGGCCTTGCGCAACCGCATATACATCACCATCTGCGCCTAACAATGGCGTCACTAGCAGAGTTCCTCCTCGAAGAAGCGCTACCAATTGCTGAAACAGTCACATCTACTGTGCTGCCTTGACGTGCAAAGGGGGGAAGGCTAGCTGTAACCATCACGGCTGCAATATTATTACTACCTATCGCGGCTGCATCTCGGATATTGACACCTAGGCGCTCTAACATTCCCGTTAAACTTTCTTTAGTATACGGGTTATTATTAATCGTATCCCCTGTTCCATTCAGCCCTACCACCAAGCCATACCCAACCAATTGATTTTGACGAATTCCTTCAAAACTTACGATATCTTTAATACGCACAAGATGCATCTTTGCCTCTGCGACAGTGTTTGTACATCCCACAAGATATATAAAAGAAAGTAACAATGAAAAAATTCGCTTCATACAACTTGAACCTTTGCTATTAAGTACATTTTTATACAAGCAAAGATTGTGCCAAGTATCTGAAAGAGAGAAATAAATACCGTGAATCAGAATAAATAGTTAAGGGAAATTATTGAAGAATGTGTGATGAAAAAGAAGAGCAAGTAAAAATACCTGCCCAAAATTATTTATCTTCTACGCATATGCAGGCGAGGTGCTGCACGACGAGTTGCGGCTGTTACTCGAGGAGCTGACGTGTGAATTGCTGTTTTACGAACGGCTGGCACTTTAACATTAGGTTGTGCAAAATAGTCCGTAGACTTTACTGAAACAGTGTATTTGAAGCAGGGGGCAAGCCTGAATATCCCTGAACAACTATAAAAAGCTGATCAGTAGCTTTAACCCCTATGCTATTCATTAACGGTGCTAATTCTGGAATTTCACGAAATGTTATTGCGTATTTAAATAAATGAAAATATTATTTTTTATCCCCTTTTTGGGGAAAATTTAAGCCTTTGATATATTTAGAAATTGTTTTCTTTTATATCAAGTAATAAATTAAAATAACAACTTTATTATATTTTACATAGCCAAAAGGTACATATTATTGTAGTAAACTTACAACACTTATCCGTAAACATAGACTTATTTATGTTTAATTTATTTTTATTTTTACGAAAAAGGACTTAAAGTTTGGTAATGTAACTCAATTTTTATGTTAAGGAATTGTAAATGCGAAGTTTACTCTTACTCTCGTCAATACTTGGTTTAAGTATTGCAGCAACAACAACGGCAAGTGCTAGTGGTTATGGCATTAAAGTAAACAGCACGATCCTTCAAGGACGGGCAAATGCGGGTAGCGGTGTTACCTCTGACATTTTTGCTATGTATAATAACCCAGCCATTTTGTCTCAGTTAGGATCAAAATACGAAGCGGCAATTAATGGAACAAGTCTTTTGCCACACGTAAAATATAATGACTTACTAAATGGCAATACATCAACAAGTAACGTTGCTCAGAGCCGCTTTACGGGTGGTGGTGCATTTGCTGCAAAAATTCACCCATGCGTAACGGTTGGTCTTTCTGTAACAACACCATTTGGGTTGGCATTTTCTTACCCAAACACGCCTACTTCCCCGGTTAGAAATTATGTTGTTCAGTCTGACATGAAGTCTGTAGCCATATCACCAACGATTGCTTTCAAAGTTAATCCAATGTTGACTTTGGGTGTTGGCGTTGATGCTCAGTGGACAGAAGTGAAATTTAGCAACTATCCGACACAATTCTTTCCTACAACTTTTGCAACAGCTAAAGGGAATGACTGGGTCGCTCGCGGTACTTTTGGCGTATTGATTGAACCAACAAAAGATCTTCGCCTTGGTGTATCTGTTAAGACACGGGCAACATCTAAATTAAAAGGTGATTTTACAGTTCTAAATCCTCAACCTGCTGCTAATTTAATATCAGGAAAAGCATCGGCAGACTTACCACTGCCAACAACGATCTCTTTCAGTGCCAGCTATAATGTTACACCAAAGTGGACAGTTTATGGTGACTTTATTCGCACCAACTGGTCAGCAGTTAATAACATTACATTGAATACACCTGCAGGTTCACCAACACTTGTGGGTGGTTGGAAAGATTCAAACTTCTTCAGCATTGGAACCGACTATAAACTTGCAGACCGTTGGACAGTACGTGGTGGACTTGGGTTTGACAAAACACCAACGACAACTGAAAATCAAAATGGCTTACCAAGTCGTATTCCCGGCATTCCAGATAATAATAAAATCTGGCTGGCAATTGGTGGATCCTACGAAGTTAAATGTGTGAAATTTAGCTTGAGTTATGGTCATGAATTCTTTAAAAATGCGTCCATTCAACAAGATGCAGTTCCAGCACGTGGCAGACCAGCACTTAATGGCCAAGTTAAAGAACATGTTGATTTAATCAGCTTGCAAATTAACTACAAATTCTAAATTTATGTAAAAGAATTTAGTCAAAAAGGGTTTCAATGAAGCCCTTTTTTTTCAACTGAACCTTGTGGTCACTCGATTATATTATGAGTGATGACAGACATACTGCTGAAGGATAAAAGGATTTACCATGAAAGCGTTATTTAAGTCTTTCCTAACTATTATAAGTATTATTGGTTTTTCAACCACTGTTAAAGCCGCTCTTGATACACCTATTGGCTATTGGCGCACCGAAGAGGGTAAAGCCAAAGTTCAAGTTTATGGATGTGGCACTAAGCAGATTTGCGGCAAAATCATTGAATTAAAAGAACCAAAAGACCCTAATACTGGAAAAGACAAAACTGATCCAAATGGCAAGCCCATGATTGGCATGGAAATTATGAAAGATTTTAAACATACTGAAGGCCAAGAATGGGATGAAGGCAGCATTTATGATCCTAAAGAAGGAAAAACATACAGCGCAATGTTTGAACTTCAAAAAGGTGGGAACACTATGGATTTACGTGGTTATGTCCTTATTAGTTTAATTGGAAAAACGCAAACTTGGACACGTACAACCGAAACCGATCCATTAAAATAAGTATGAATTCTCCCCCCAATTTTATCCTAAAGAGGGGGGAGAAATTTATCACTCACCTACCTTTAAGCTAACTACTAAAACTTGAGTTATTGAAGTAAGTTAATTAATTCGTTATTTTAACATTAAAAAAATTTGCGAGAACGGCACTTTTTAGTTATTGTTGTCATATGAGCTGTAATTGTAAAAACCCCCAGAAGGTTTTGTATGGATATGCCATCAAATATGCAAATTATTTATGTTGATGACGACGAAGTGGATCGTCATATTTTTGAGATTGTTCTCAATAAAATAATGATCACCCCTCAAATAACCTTTATTAAAAATGGTCAAGAATTTTTAGATTTTTTTTATAAAGAGAATTCTTACAAAGACAGAGATATTATCCACGGGCAATTAATTATTTTTCTAGATATTAATATGCCTTATCTAAGTGGATTAGACGTTTTAAAGAAATTATCAGAATCTCCTGTAGCTCAAGATCATCATCTTCCTATTGTCATGTTTTCCGGTTCAAAAAGAGAAAAAGATATTTATGAAAGCAAAAAACTAGGAGCGATGGATTACATCGTTAAACCTTTTTCCTATCAAGAAATGATTGTGTCTTTATCTACCCTTATTACTGAATATATAAAAATAGGGAAAGTAAAAGAAATGGAAATTTAAAGAGATCTTTATTGATCTGTAACAATATTTTTTCCTTTTTTCTGTTCTTACTTAGTGTTTAATAAAACTTTTTAATAATCTCGAGCCTATAAACGTTCACTAAGAAAAACTGAACTACTCAAAAACAAAAAAAACAAACTATAGATAGAAAGATATTTCATGAGTAAAATGAAAAACTTAGTCTGTAAAATGTTATATTTTGAACCTAATTCACAAAAATACAGTTGCAATTAAAAAATATTGCTGTATCACATAGAGTATGAAGATAGAATTTATGACAACTTAATTTGAACTTTAAGTTTAATTTTATGTTAACTTACCATGAAGGTGTGTTTCGTAATTGATATAGACAAGATTTATGGTGACTCACATTTAACGTCAAGGCAATGTTATGGTTAAAAATTTTGATCCAAAAAACCCTTTAAATTCTTATACACCTACTCAAGGTAACTTGCTTGAATTTATAACCCCTTACATCTATGCGCTTTCGCAAGTTACTGCTGAAAGAGATAATGGAGATGTAGACCATTATGCCCATACCTACATCTCTTCTTTTATAACAAAAGCACAAATTCAGGTTGGGCTTCTTGATACGGATGGTTTTTTTAATGTGATCAGCCAACCATTTGATAATTGGGTTAAGCAGAAAATTAAAAGAGGGTGCGATTTTATTTCTCAAAGTATTTACGAGATGTTCACAGAACTTCCTCAAGAAATAAAAATCGCTTTACAGCAAAACTTAGAGGGATCTGCCGTAAGATTTGAAGAAGTTAGCTTAAACTCACCAAAAGGCCAAAAACTATGGATTACGTGGGAATCTTTCCCTTGGTTTAAGACTAACGGCGACATTGCTGGAATTATTTTCTTTTGCCAAGATATCACTAAACAAAAAGAACTATACTTTGATGTTTGCAAACTTTATTCTCGTGCTGAATTATTAGAAAAATTTTCGCTTATCTTTTCTCACGACCTTATCCAACCTTTACGTCAGATTTCAACATATGTTTCCTTTTTAGAAACAGAACTTGAAGATACAATGAAGAACAATCCAAAAATCAGCCAGAATATTAATTCTTTAAACCGCTGCATCACTAAAACTAAGGAAATTTGCGAAGGTATCGTCGTTTATTGTAAGAATGGAGACTTAACTATTAATAGAGAGCCGGTAAACTTGGAAGAAACGATGACAATGATTATAGAGTGGTGCCGAGAACGCCCCGACATCATTATAAACGATTTTACAAGTAAGGATTTGATCTTAGATGTTAATAAAGCTTGCGTCTTACAGCTATTCCAAAATTTATTAGACAATGCCATTAAACATTCCATTAATATGCCTATCGAAATTACTATTTCAGGGCAATTTATAGAAAATAACTATTACGAATTTAGCCTTCATAATAATGGGTGGTGCGGTGATACATTGCAGCAAAAAAATGTATTTAACGCATTTTATTCAAATTATGCAGATGGTGCAGGTTTAGGGTTAATGATCTGTAAAAAAATTATTGATGCTTACGGCGGCAATATCAGTTTTGTTTCCCACCCAGAAGAAGGTACAAAAATTACTTTCTCGCTGCCTCTTTATACTGAAGAAGACGAAGAAAATAACTATCAACAACACGTAAGTTGACAAAGAATATTTGGTAGTATCCTCTCCATTATTCCTTTTAGGTTGTAATACGAGATTTTTTTGTGGTATTTAACCTAGATTGTATCCTTATCAAAATGACATATAGTAATTTATTGCAAGATTAACTAATTTTATTAAAATTATTAATTTACATTAAAATATTATTTGATTTTGAGGGATAATTCTGCACATGGAGATGCGTAAATGATCGACGATATTGATAAATATGTCGCAAAGAAGCTAAAATACTACAGGACTAAATTTGATTGGCCTTTAAAAAAACTTGCTGATGATTTGGATGTATCACTTCAACAAATGCATAGATATGAGCAGGGAACAAATAAAATATCAGCTGGGCTTTTATACAAGCTTGCAAAAGTTTTTCAAATAGAGATTTCTTGTTTTTTTGATAAATTTGAAGCAGGTGAAAATGCAGAGGTAGATAATACATATAAAATTTTGTTGATTGAAGACAATCCTGATGATGAATATTTTTTCAGGAAGTGCATTAGTGAGTTTGACCAACCTTTGGAAATATATGTTTTAAGGGATGGTGCAGAGGTTATTAATTACTTTAGGGAATTACAAGACACGTCAGTACGTCTTTTTTCAGAACCAGACATCATTTTTATGGATCTGAATCTTCCATCAGCAAGTGGGTTTGATTTGTTAAGTGACTTAAAAAAACGCCCTGTCCTTAATGGAGTACCAATTATCATCTTAACAAGTAGCATTAATGATGACGATGCGACAAAGTCATACCATCTTCACGCAAATGGATTTATCAAAAAATCTTTTATATTTAAGGAATATAGCGATCAGCTTAATATGGCATTAAATTATTGGATAAAAGCTGCAAGCCTTCCACATCATGAACAAACTAAGTAATATAGATCATTGCACAATGAATATTTTGAGATAATTAACATGTCAAGAAAACCAGGAAATGTGCTTTATATATAGTTGTAGATGAGAATTTGAAGATCACATTGGCATTATAGAAAATCAAAAGAGCTGTGGAATAAAGAGATCTGATATAGGCAATTAACATAAAAAACCCCTAATTAAGGGGCTTTTTTATTTCCAAAAAATAGTTTTTATTTCTTTTCTTCTGTTGTAGGAGCAGCAGGTGCAGGTGTTACTACTGCAGGTGCAGCTGGTGCAGGCGTTACTACTGCTGGCGCAGCGGGTGCAGGTGCTACTACTGCTGGCGCAGCTGGTGCAGCAGCTTTCTTTTCTTCTGGCTTGCTATCACAGCCAACGATTGTTGCACCCAAAGCCAATACTAATAAAACTTTTTTCATTTTTGGACTCCATCCATTATTGTTATCTAGTAATAACCAACTTATACTTAAGTATGATTAGAAATTCAACTCATTACTCAATTTTAAATTACCTTCTGGACTCTTTTATAACCCTAAAGATCACCCCAGCAGTAAACATATATACTCTAATGAAATCATAGTTTACATATGACACTGATTATCATAAATAATATTTCTGAAAATAGTATTAATATTTTATTTGAAGGTGAATCCTTTTTCGTATGACGCGCTACTACTTTAAAATATCAATCTTCATTCTCAGCTTCTTGGGAATAACTATCTATCTTGGGCTACAAAATTACTTCCCAGAAAAAATCCATAGCAAAACCATTAGCTATTTAACAAAAATTATCAAAGAAAATACTCCTTTTAAAAACATTAAAATTACCTACTCTTCGTTTAGCTGGGGTAAATGGCGACACCCACTCTCTTTTTATCTTCATAAAATCAATTTGCAAGACGAAGAAAACGGGATTCTTTCTATTGAAAAACTCTACGTGAGTTGGTCAATTACAAATTTGCTCAAAGGTCAATTCAATCCCAATTGGCTTTCTATCCAAAAAGGACAACTGCGTCATCAACAACAATCTGTAGGAAATGCAGACTTTACGATAGATTTAGATCCTTCTGGATCTACCCTTACTTTAGATCATCTTTATTTCGATCCAGAGACAGTCGCAAGCTTAAGTATGTGCCCACAAGCAATAAAGTCATCTCTTGAAAATATTCATCTACCATTAAATGCGACGGGGCATGTACATTTTAAGGAACAAGAATTAACTAGCATGAACCTTATGGTAAGTGTTAAGACAGGTCACTTTTTAGCCACCCCCTATTTTCCTTTGCCTCTTTCCATCTATGACTTACATGTTAATATGAATTTAGATTCGTTACAAAAAATGAATGTTCTTATAACAGTCGCAACAGGTGATACACACCTATCTACTCAAGGCCAATTCATTCTTCCTTCTTCTATTATGCAATTATGGCAATCCGGGGGGAAAATTGACATGATTCTTACGGGAGAAACAACCAATGTTCATGTCGATGACCTTTCAAAATTATGGCCTATAGGACTTGCACCTAAACCACGAAAATGGGTAACCACAAATCTATCACACGGCCATGTAAATGGCACATTACATGCAAAAGCAATTCTACACATCAATCCAAAAGGTGATGTTCATGATGTTATGTTAGACGAATTATCGGGCGAGCTATTTCCAACAGGGGTTAATGTGAACTATCTTGGTAAATTACCATCCGTTCAACGAACAAATGCTCATTGTCGTTACAATCAACAACAATTTATTATTGAAGAGATTACAGGAACAGTCAACGGCATCAAGCTTAGCAATGGGCTCATTATTATTGACGATTTACATAAGAGAGATCAACACATCCAAATTACTCTGGATCTGATTGGGGATGCCGGACGTGTAATGGAGATTATTTCAGCAAAACCCCTTGAGCTTATCCAGAAACTGGGGTTGCCCTTAAAAAATACACAAGGACTTTCAACTACCAGTGTTTTATTAAAATTCCCTTTGGAAAGCAATGTTACGCTTAAACAAATACAAGTAGAAGCAAGATCGAAATTTATGAATGCTCAAGCTCGATTAAATGACCAAACCGGTTATCCAATTCAGTTAAAACAAGGTAATCTTGATTTATTTGTCGATAGCGATCATTTATACATTGAGGGCTCAGCCTCTTTAAATGACATGCCAGCGCAACTTGAATGGACTGAATATTTCAATCAAACAGCAATTCCCTTTACACGAAAATTAGCTTTGCATGCTACCAAAACTTTTATACCTAATCAAGACGTAGAATCACCAGTCATTAGTGGTCATATTCCCTTTGATATTCTTTATAAAAAGGATGCTAAGGCAAATACCTTTTTGACTTTCACAGCAGCACTTGATGATGCAATATTTAATTTACCATGGCTTAGTTATCACAAACAAAAAGGCACTTCTGCGACATGTTATATTGAGGCAAAATCATCAGCTGACAATGAATTTATCATCCAAAAAGGATCATTAAATGGTGAAAATTTAAAAGCAACGTTGTCTGGCAGTTGGGGAATACTAGGATCTAAATTAAAACTTTCGAATCTACAAATCGGTGAAACGCGTGGCTATCTGACCATTGCACATCGACAAGGCCGCTTGATATTGAAAGGAAATGTGAATGAATTTGATATGCTTACATTACTAAATGAATGGCCAGCCACTGATAATTCTCCATCATCACCACCAGATACTGATATCAACTTGACAATTAATAAACTTATTTTTTCAGATACTTATCAGCTCAAGAAAGCAACATTTACATTGCAACTAACAGATGGTGATGTTCAAACAATTCACTTAAGAGACAAAGCCAATCAATTTCATTTTCTTTTAACACCTTCAGAAAATGGTGTGCAAGCCTTTAATCTTGAGGCGATGAATGCAGCAGAACTTTTAGAATCCATGCATCCTGGAACAGATTTAGAGGGAGGACATATTAATTTTATCGGACATCGAACAAAAAAAGATTCTCATTCTTTCATTGAAGGAGAACTTGATATTAAAAATCTCACTGTATTTGAAGCGCCACTGCTGGCCAAAATTCTTTCTCTTTCTTCCATTCAGGGGATTATCCATGCTCTTTCAGGCAAAGGCGTAAAATTTGACCAAGGGCATGCCATAATCAATTGGAAACAAGACAATATTACAATTAAGGATGCTTATTTATTTGGCACTTCACTTGGCCTAACATTTAGTGGAATGATCTCGCAGCAACAACTTGATTTTAGGGGCGAAATCATTCCTTTTTATCCACTTAATAGCGCGCTCAGTAAAATCCCATTTATTGGAGAATCTTTAAGTGGGAATTCCGTTCATGCTATCTTCTCTACTCCTTTTTGGCTTTCAGGAACTAAAAGCGATCCTAAAATTCGGGTAGAAGCCTTTACAACTTTAGCACCTCGAGGCATGCGCACTATGGACAAGTAACGGAAGGATGACACTTCACTAACCGTAACATTTTAAAGAAACGATGACAGAGCAAAGCAAATCCACCATTCCCCATGACATTTGCACCGGTAAATAAAGAATCTTGTAAAATATATATAGTTGCCACTAATCCGGTCATTTCAGGTGTGAGTCCTAAATGTGTTTGCAGTGTCGGTAATAATACTAATACCCCACCTCCTGGAATCCCTGCTGTTGAAAATTTAGCCATACAAAAATAAGCGGCAAAAATCATATATAAATCAATACCAGGTATGGGTAATCCACTTAGTTGTAAAATTGCTAAACCAATAAGAGGAATGCCTAAAGCATCGCCCAATAAATGAATATTCACCGTTGTTGGAATGACCAACTGAGCAAACCCTGGATCATTCACATTTTGTTCAGTCGCTGTCAAAGTTACAGGCATCGTGGCTGCACTTGACATGGTTGAAAATCCTGTAAGACCAGCAGGTAACATTACGCGAATGCTTGCAATAAAGTCTTTAGGTTTAAACCGATGCGCCAAAGCATACACAAAGGTAATATAAACAGCTAATAACAAACAGATAACCAGGAAAATTTGTCCGTAATTGCTAAATAACGTGACAAGATTTCCTTCTTTCTGCATTTTTAGAACAAAGCCAAAAACATATATAGGTAAGACAGGAATAAAGACTGCACTTAAAAACCAGGTCACATAATCACGTAACTTTAAAGCAAGAATTTTTGCTTTTTCTATCTTGTGCACACTAAATAGTAGACCATACGCCATCCCAAACATCAAAGCATGACTTGGATCTAATAACTTTGGCAAAGGCAACGTAAAAATAGAGATGATGCTGTCTTTCATAACTGTTAAATCAACCACTTTTCCCTCAGTTAGCCAAGGAAGAACAAGTTGTCCAACAAAATAAGAACTAAACACAGCAGCAAGATTCGAAACACACACCATCAATAAAATGCAAACAATTAATAAAGGTGCACGCTGTTCGAGAGATAATATAGCAGAGGCGATATAAATAACAATAATCAACGGAAGAATCATCATCAATATATCTTTTATTGCACAGCTCAGGCTAAAAAATAACTGTACAGTAGAGATATCAAGGTGGGTACCAACAAGTAATGCAATAACAACACAAATCACAAGTTGAACTGGTAAACTTTTAAACATTTTGCACTCCTTCAAGAGTGAAGTAGGTATTTTTTAAGGATATTCAAGATAAGAGATGAAAATATATGTTACCGTCCGCCGACGGAGGTGGTCGCAGAGGTTGTAAAGGAATAAAGATTAAAAAATAATATCATCATAATTTTACATATCAAATATTCTGATAATAAAGTCAAGAAAAAAAATCGCATAAATACGCAGATTAAGATGACTTTTGAATATTAATGGAAAGTGCTCAATTGGGAGGATTCTCCAAATTGAGAATGAACGAATTTAGTAACCACTTGCACGAGCATGATGAATTAACAGCTTTTTAATTCGTCGAGGATCTGCTTCTAAGATCTCAAAAGTTACTGATTGATTTGGATGAGCAATAAGTTCCCCTCTTGTCGGCACATGACCCGCAAGAGATGTCACCAGCCCGCCTATGGTTTCAATTTCATCTTCTAAATCTTCTACTGTTAGAGTAAGATTAAATGTTTCTTCAATCTCTACCAGCATGACTCGCCCATCAGTTATAATGTTACCATCAGGGCGATTAAACAATCGCTGTTGTTCAGAATTGTCTTGAGCTTCTTGAATATCACCAATGATTTCTTCCATTAAATCGGAAAAAGTAACAAGTCCATCAACACCGCCGAATTCATCAACAACCACGGCCATTTTGGTACCTGATTCGCGCATTTTAAAAATTAAATCAAGGGTTCGCATGGTTGGTGAGATAAATAAAACATCTCTCACGATCGAACGAAGTTGTAATATTTTACCTGATGCTTTCCAAGCCAACACATCTTGGATTTGAACAGTACCAACAACTTCATCTAGTGTATTGCGATAAACAGCCAAACGCTGCAAACGAGATCGGATAAAAGTACCCAAAAGTTCTTCTTCCGTTACATTTAATGGAATTGCAATAATATCGATTCGTGGAATCATCACATCTTCGGCGGTTAAATCACGTAAATTTAAAACATTTCCTAACAGAGTTCGTTCATCTGATTCAATTGAAGATTCAGCAGAATCACCTTCTTCAATCAGTTCTTCAATTGTTTCTCTTAGGGAATTTTCATTATCGACACGGAAAAGATGTCGCCATTTCTTTCTGAGCCAATGAAATAATCGGCTTAACGTTGAGGGGTCTTCAGGATCTTGCATAGTACTTGGTTGTCTCGCATTAATTGTCAACAATAGGTTTGCTACTATTCATTATAGACATAAAAAATATATTTTTAAAAAAGTATATCAATACTGATAGCGTATAATACTATTTTTTTACAATCAAGCAAGTGAATTTTCTTGTGCAACATACGGATTTTTAATTCCAAGGCCTTTAAGAATATGTATTTCTATTGACTCCATCTCTTCTGCCTCATCGTCTGTTAAATGATCAAATCCAAGAACATGTAATGTTCCGTGAATTAACAAATGAATAAAATGATCTTTAAAGGTTTTCCCCTGTTCTTTTGCTTCTCGTTCAATTGTTTCATAACCAAAAGCAATATCACCAAGCGGCAGCAAATCATCATTATTGGCAAAAAAATTTATGCTTTCATCGTGATGCGCTGAAAATGAAAGAACATTGGTTGGTTTATCAAGGTTTAGAAAATCTTTGTTAAGTTGTTGCATGACTTCATCATTAGTTAATCGAATATTGATTTCAACAAAATCGCTTATCAATTCGACCTTTAAAACAATTTCAATAATCGCTGGAATCAATTTATTGTAGGAGAGAGGCTGGGTTTGCCACCTCTCTTCATCAATAATCAAGTTAATGTCATGTTCCTGCTTTTCTTTCCGCACTTTTTGCATCTCTTATGCGTCCTCTGTTTCCTTATGTTTTGATGTATCTTTTTCATATGCATGTACGATTAATGAAACAAGAGGATGACGCACCACATCTTTTTCATTAAACTCAATGATTTTAACTTCCTCAATAGGTCTTAAAATGCGCATGGCTTCTTTTAGCCCTGACTTAACTCCGTATGGCAAATCGATTTGAGTGATATCCCCTGTGACTACCATCCGGGAATTATTCCCCAAACGCGTTAAAAACATCTTCATTTGGATAGGAGTCGTATTTTGGGCTTCATCCAAAATTACAAATGCATTACTCAGTGTTCGTCCACGCATAAATGCTAAAGGAGCCACTTCAATTTCACCATTTGTTAAACGTCGTAGCACTTGTTCGGCTGGCAACATATCATATAAAGCATCGTAAAGAGGCCGCAAGTAAGGGTCAACTTTCTCACGCATATCACCAGGCAAAAAACCAAGTCTTTCACCGGCTTCAACGGCCGGACGAGATAAAATAATTTTTTCAACTTTACCCGAAAGCAACATCCAAACACCAACAGCAGCAGCAAGATAAGTTTTTCCTGTTCCTGCAGGACCAATACCCAAGACCAAATCGGCCGTTTTTAATTGCTGGATATATTCTGCTTGATGAGCTGTTCTTGGAAAAACCATCCGACGTTTCGTCGCAATTGAAACTTCTTCAGCAGCACCATAATCTGGCGGGCTAATTGCAACCGTTGCACTTGCCATACGAATGGCTGATTCGACTTCTTCACTATCAACAGCAAACCCTTTTTGGATTTGAGATTGAAGATAAAGTAACGCGCCCCTTGCATAAGAAACTTCTGGTTCTGGTCCTTTCAGTTGAATTGTATTACCGCGTAGGACGATTGAAATTCCTAAACGTTGCTCAATTCTTGTAAGATGACGGTCGTGAGGGCCAGCAATGACCATCAAAACTTCATTGTCATCAAATTCAAGGTTCGTGCTGGCATAATCATCTATAGTCAAATTACCCTCACTTAAATTTTAGATCGGCCAACCCTTCTTAGGCTTTTTTCACCTAAGCAGCAGAGGTGCTTTCTGTTGTGAGAATTGTCCCTGCTATACTATTAGGATGAGCCTCTTTTATGCTTACGTCAACCATTTGTCCAAGTAATCTTTCAGGTGCAAAAACAGCAACCGATTGCATATAGGGGGAACGACCCATTAACTGCCCTTCTAACCGCCCACGACGTTCTAAAAGAACGCGCACCGTCTTGCCAACTGTTTGTTCATTAAAGGTTTGTTGATGGTGATTAATCAACGCTTGCAGTTCTTGCAGACGTTCAGACTTTACTGATTCTGGAATTTGATCTTCCATTAATCCGGCAGGCGTGCCAGGACGAATGCTGTATTTAAAGGAATACGCCTGTGCATAGCGAACACGTTCAATAATATCCAAAGTTTCCTTAAACTCTGCATCTGTTTCACCTGGAAAGCCGACAATAAAGTCAGAAGCAAGCGCAATGTCTGGCCGCACTTGGCGTAACCGATCCATAATCTCAAGGTAACTTTCACGCGTGTGTTTGCGATTCATCGCTGTTAAAATGCGATTACTACCCGCTTGGATGGGAAGATGCAAAAAAGGCATGAGTTGAGGCACATCTCGGTGAGCTTCAATTAATTCGTCTGTCATATCTGAAGGATGAGATGTAATATAGCGAATACGTTCCAAGCCATCGATTTCCGCAAGTTCTTTTGCCAATCGACCAAGCCCCCATTCACCAGATCCCATAGGGGCTGCACCATGATAGGCATTCACGTTTTGCCCCAGCAAAGTAATTTCTTTGGCACCAAGCTCTACCAAATGTCGCGCTTCGTCTAACACTTCATTAGCAGGACGTGAAAATTCAGCCCCACGCGTATACGGAACCACACAGTAACTGCAAAATTTATCACATCCTTCTTGAACAGTTAAAAAAGCAGCTGTTCGACTTACATTAGTTTGTGGAAGAGTATCAAACTTGCTTTCTAAAGGAAAATCCGTCTCAATAATCCCACGCCCTTTACCTTTTTTTGTATCAGCGGCGCGGGTTGCTCTAGCGATCATTTCTGGCAATCGATGATAGGTTTGAGGGCCAAATACCATGTCAACAAAAGGGGCTTGTCGTTTAATTTCTGCACCTTCAGCTTGTGCCACACATCCACCAACAGCAATAATCATTGGACTTTTTTGAGAAGAGTCTGCTACTTGATTTTTTCGATGATCTTTTAATCGACCCAAATCAGAATACATTTTTTGTTCCGCTTTTTCACGAATATGACATGTATTTAAAATAGCTAGATCCGCCTCTTCTGGTTTGGATGTCAATTCATATCCTAAAGGCTGAAGGATATCGGCCATTCTTTCAGAATCATAGACATTCATCTGGCAGCCATAGGTTTTAATGTAAAGTTTTTTAGTCATAGTATATCGCCGTAAAAATATTAAAAAATGACGGTAGCGGTAGCCTGAACAGCCAAGCCTTCACCACGTCCAAGAAATCCCAATTTTTCGGTTGTTGTTGCCTTCACGCCAATGCGGTCACGTCCGATTCCTAAATAGGTTTCAAGAGATGCAAGGAATTGTTCTCGATAAGGTGAAAATTTTGGTTTTTCACCAATTAAGGTTATATCCACATGGTTGAGTCGACCACCGCGCTCACGCATTCTTTCCAAAGCATACGTTAAAAATTTTGAAGAATCTGCTCCACGCCACTGCACATCTGTTGGTGGGAAATGAACGCCAATATCCCCATCTCCAATCGCCCCAAAGATTGCATCTGTTAGACTATGCAAAGCAACATCGGCATCTGAATGTCCTTTTAAAGACAAAGAACCAGGAATCATAACACCCAAAATCATCATACCATCACCCGGAACAAGTTCGTGTACATCAAACCCATTTCCCACGCGAACATCAGGAATAGCAGCTAAGGTGATCTTTTTTAAGTCTTCTTTGTAAGTGATTTTAATATTAGCAACCTCACCCGGACATATGGTAACAGGAAGTCTTAAAGCTTCAAATAACGAGGCATCGTCCGTAAAATGGTCTTCATGTTGAAATGTTTCATAAGCCTTCAACAGTAATTGATAATTAAATCCTTGCGGTGTTTGGGCAAGCCAAAGTTGCTCACGCTGAATCGTTGCCTCAATATATCCATCTTTTGCAGTTCTTTTAACCGTTTCATGAACAGGCAAAGCCGGAATACATCCCCCTACTGCTTTCAAGCCTTCAATTACGTGGTCAATGAGAGTGAGTGAGACAAACGGACGCGCCCCGTCATGAACAAGAACGTGCGTAGGCGCTAAGGTTTCTAATGCCTTTAAGCCTTTAAAAACGGAAAGTTGGCGCGTGGCTCCACCGATCACTGGTGTGTGAAGTTTGGGATGATCTTTGATACAATCAGCATATCGACCTTGATCTTCCTCACCAATGACAACTATAACATCTGTAATTTGAGGATGAGCGAGAAATTGCTCGACTGTCCGTTGCAATATTGGTTTACCGTCAAGAAAATTATATTGCTTCGGAATTTCGCTTCCAAATCGATTTCCTGATCCTCCCGCAACAATGACAACAGCAGTCCGTAACATACTATTCCCCTACTTCTTCACATGAAATCCAACCACCACCAAGTACCCGATCACCTTCATACAACACACAAGCCTGCCCCGCTGAAACACCGTATTCAGGTGTTGAAAACTCGATAATTGCTTGAGTATCTTTAAAGACTTTGACATGTGCTTGAAGACCAGGCTGCGTTGAACGCACTTTAACAATAACGTCTTTACCTTTAATAAAGTCAGCTTTATCAGTTAACCAATTCATTTCATTAATCAATAATTTGGTTTTTGCCAAGGCTTCTTTTGGCCCAACAATGACTTGACGTGTCGCTGGGTCAATCTTAATAACATATAAAGGTTCAGCGGCGGATACACCCAAGCCCTTGCGTTGGCCAACGGTATAATTAATAATCCCTTGATGAATGCCTAAAACTTGACCTTCTTGATTAACAATTTCTCCTGGATCAAGTGCGCCTGGCCGAAATTTTTCAACAACAGCAGCATAACCACCTGTTGGTACAAAGCAAATATCTTGACTATCTGGTTTATCAGCGACAATCAACCCAAAACGCCGAGCATGTTCTCTTGTTTCAGCCTTTGGCATACCACCTAATGGAAAGTGCAGATAATCGAGTTGGTCTTGCGTGGTTGTAAATAAAAAATAGCTTTGATCACGGCTATGATCGTCAGCTCGATGCATTTCAGCACGATCATTATGAACAATTCGGCGAACATAATGGCCGGTGACTAATGCTTGAGCGCCAAGTTCTTTAGAAGTGGTCAAAAGATCACGAAATTTAACACGTTGATTACAACGCACACAAGGGATAGGTGTTTCCCCCTGCAAATAGCTGTCTACAAAATCATCAATAACATTTTGCTTAAAAATGTTTTCGTAATCGAGAACATAATGGGGAATACCAAGCTTATCAGCAACAGTGCGCGCATCGTAAATGTCTTGCCCCGCACAACAAGCACCTTTTTTATTGACCATAGCACCATGATCATAAAGCTGTAGAGTAATACCAATAACTTTATAACCTGCTTCAACCATTAAGCCAGCCGCAACAGAAGAATCTACACCGCCTGACATAGCAACTGCTACTAAAGCACCTGGTGGCACTCCATCTAATTGTATATGTGTTACCATTTTTATTTTTTCTTATATATTTATATATATTATCCCCATCCTTAAAATAGGGATTGTCCCTTGAAACCTCAAGGGCTAAGATCTAGTGTTATTAAGAAGCGACAGCCATTCCTAAAACAACCCCAGTATTGGATAAAGATGCTTTAAACGCAAGGAGTAACGAGCGATTTCTTGATATCAGGTTCATAAAAAGCGCAGAATAGTTAGTCTATTTGAGTATTTTTAGGGTTCTGATATCAAGAAAAGAGCCGTTAATCCGAAGGGTTTCAAGTTTTCTTATCTATTATTGAGGTTAAAATATCATGGTCGACAATTAAAGGATATTCTCTGGGTTTAAAAAGTTGATAGTGCCACCATTCGTTAATATATAAATCCCATCCAGCACTCATCATTATGCCTACAAGCAAATAACGGTTACGCGCCGCTTCAGATGAAATGGCCGTGCTTCCATGATGTGACGCTATATCAAAACTATCAAATGGTGTACCCATGTCAAGTTCATTACCCACATCATCAATTAACGTTAAATCCACTGCCACTCCCCGTGTATGATGAGAACCACGTTGCGGAGGCGCAATATAATTTGAATCTGGATAAATAGCCCACAGCTTTTCCTGAGGAGCTTGGGGACGATAAGCATCTAAAATTTTAAAGCGTAAACCTTGTCGTTTGGCTAATTTTATTGCTGCTTCTAAACATAGCAATGCATCCGCATGCAAAAAACAGCGAGGAGAGTTATAAATAATTGCTCCTGTAAAGTTATTCGGGGTTGCATATCGCATATCTAGCACAATATTATGAGTTAATTCAGTAATTTCTATTAACGACATTTTTTACCCCCTATAATGCAATTACAATTAACAATTCTTGCCTTTGATACCACTGGCACCCAAGATTCACTCTCCTTATACCACAAAGGTATTATGACAAGCAAAGTTTTACCAACCGGCGGCAGTCAGTTACAATCGTCAATTTTAATTCCTAGTCTTCAAAGCTTACTTAAGGAACAAAAATTAACTTTTCAAGACATTCATGTTTTAGCAACCGTTTCAGGGCCGGGCTCTTTTACCGGCATTCGTATTGGACTTGCAACCGCTCAAGGTTTATTGATTGCAGGAAAGTATCGCCCTGTTTTCCCAACATTGTTAGAAATACTTGCTTTTGCTGCTCGTCAAAAAAACCCTTCTGCAAAAATTTTAAGTTTAATAGACAGCAAGCGAGGTGATTATTTTTGTCAGCCATTTGATTCAAATTTAATACCTGTTCAAACAGCAACTACCATCAGCGAAGCAGACATTCATCAACTAGCAGAGCCATTTGTCATTGTTAGCACCCACCCCATACCATCAATTCCTGATGTTATTGTTCCAACACAATCTGTTGCTGAATTGCTAATTGAATTTTGTTTAGAGATCGCTTTAAAAGACGACACAGGTCGATATCAAACAATGGCACCTTTTTATATTCGTCATCCTGAATTTAAAAAGCAAAAACGGTTTCTTTCATGAATATTCGCCCGTTTACGATTTATGATGCTTCGATACTTGCTGAAATTCATGCGCAAAGCATGGATACTGCGTGGTCTGAACAAGAATTTCTAACCCTATTACAAACACCTACTCATGGGGGATGGATGATCATTATAGATGATCAAGCTGTTGGCTTTATTATGGTAAGTTTACTTCCCCCTGATGCTGAAGTTTTGACGTTTTGTGTGTTACCAAAATGGCGCAAACAACAAATAGGACAAAAGTTACTACAGCATTTTCTTACCAGTTGTCGACATCAAATTCACAACATTTTTCTAGAAGTTGCCGAAACCAACCAACCTGCGATCAATTTATATGTTAAATGCGGTTTTAAGCAGATAGGAGTGCGTAAAAATTACTATTATTCATCGCCAAATACGCCTATAAATGCTGTTGTTATGCGGTTATATAAGAAATGAGGTATAAGAGGCCATTGCCTAATGATTCTTTTGTTTTAACTTATTTCAATGCCTTATCCACGTAATTGCCTGTTACATAAAGAGAGAAGCAAGGACACTTTCAGGAATGTGTTTCGGAGCATGAGTTACCTGCTGACACGGCGACAATACTTCGCTCTTCTTATGGTTTTGAAGGTACGCTTTAAGATAAGGATCTTTGCTTTGCTCTGCCTTTAATCCTTGTATAATTTGAGATTTTATCAATTCTATTTTTCTTATCACTATATTTTGAGCTTCTGGATAAGAATAAAGACTGAATGAGGTTCTTTTACCTTCCCGCGTTAACAGGGAAGAACAATTAACTAATAGCCCGCCAAATAACGTTAGGCGTTTTGCCTCTTCTTCAGGAAGCAAACAAAAAATTTCGTAAATATTGTGTAGGCGTGCATAAGCAAATAAACTTTGAAGTCCCTCTAGCACAATTTCTATAACTGCGGCGTCATGCAGGGCAACACTTTTCTCTTCAAGCTGCCTTTTATAACGTAGAGAAAACCTTTGCAGCCTAAGTATCCCTTCACTGGCATCTATTTCGATTAATAAGGAAAAACCTGTTTCTCTTTGGGTTAATATAATTGTTTTAGCATATTCTGTTGTCGCATAAGAAAAGATAGAGTTTTTTTCCAACTGAACAGATTGAATATTTTCAAGGGAGGGTTCCATGAAATTTCTCCTTTCCTTGCCATTGAACTATTTGCATAATTTTTTGTTTCCTAATGAATTTAAATTGTGCTTTAATGGTAATAATTATTTTTACATGAAATGTGTAATTGAAAAAGCCAACGATCTTATATCAAAATAGTTATAGCTGGGGATAAAGGGGCAGAAAGAGTCATTAAACCTTAGGGATGATCAGAAATAAAAAATCAAAAGAAATGAAATATATGTATCTTACAATATTTTTTAAAGAATATTTTTAGCAGTTTATTATATAAAACTTTAGAATACAGTGAAAATTAAGGCTGAGTTAGCCTCTCAATTTATAAATATTATTGATTCTTTAAAGCTTTAGTTTAATGCCCTGCTGAAGAAGCATCATCGTCTATTCTCACTTTTTGTAAGAAGGGAATTATGAAAAGCATGGATAGAAAAATGCCTGCCATTAACATATAAAGATTGTTAAATGAAATAACTGCGGCTTCACGTTGAGTCATCTGGTATATCATCTTTAATGCCCCAAGCTCATTATCAGGCAGATGGGCAACGTTACCTAGATTGGCGCTTAACCCTTCATAATATTGAAGAGACTTCTCACTAGTTGCAGTGATATTATTCCTCAAAAGTGCATAGCCTTCTTTGGTCCAATTAATCCAAAAAGTATTAAAAACAGCAAGGCCAATTGCACCGCCCAGGTTGCGCATCAGATTATAAAGACCACTGGCATTTTTAATTTCGTGAATAGGTAATGTGCCAAGCGCAATTAAATTGATTGGCAAAAAGCACAACATTAATGACAAACCTCGCAGTGCTTGCGCTAGAAAAAACTCCCAAAACCCGGAATCCGCTGTTTGCCCCGAATTGGCAAGCCCGGACACTCCAAACATTAAAAAACCCAATGCCAGCATCAGTCTTAGGTCAATCTTTTTAGATAAAAATCCCGCAAGAGGTGCAGAAAAAAATTGAAAAATGCCCGCAATTGTTACATACAAACCAATTTGATAACTGTTAAGACCCAAAACTATACTTAGCTGTAAGGGCAGCAAGTAAACAGCAACATAAAGCCCCAAACCAATCACAAAACTAAACATACACCCAAAAGCAAAATTAATATTACGGAATGCGTAAAGATCAATCACCGGATTCTCAATCGTCAGCTCGCGGTAGAACATCCATATCATCGCCCCAACAGATACAAGACTAAAGCCTATGATGGAATCACTATCAAACCAGCCATCTCGAACCCCTTCTTCTAGCACGTATTGCAAACATCCAAGACTAATTGCAATGAGTAAAATGCCTGGTAAGTCGATCTTTTTTAATAAACTAAGATTGGGTTTATCTAAATCTACATAAAACCACGTGCTTAGAGCCACCAAAAGGCCAGGAATAACGTTGATCAGAAAAAGATAATGCCAAGAAAATTGATCTGTTAAATACCCTCCTAAAATAGGCCCGGTGGTCGGAGCAATCGTTACAACACTCCCCACAATAATGGTGAGCGTGGGTTGAAGTCGTTTGGGAAACATTGTGTAGATCACCCCAAAAACAGTTGGAATTAAAACACCGCCAAACAATCCTTGAAGTGCACGAAACACAATGATAGAGCCAATACTCCACGAACACGCGGTGGCAACGCTCATGATCGTAAAACCAAGACAGCACACTGTAAAAAGATATCTGGTTGAAAAGGTCATTGTTAACCAACCTGTAATAGGAATAACGATGACTTCAGCAATCAAATAAGCCGTTTGAACCCAGGTAATTTGATCAGATGTTGCCGAAATACCTGCTTGAATTTCTGCAATAGAACTGGCCACAATTTGAATATCAAGCACAGCCATGAACATCCCAAAAACCATCCCAATAAAACCAATCCATTGCTTGGTTGTGGGATCGGGCATATCTTGTGCTGAGTTAAACGTTTTAGTCATAGGCTAACTCAACGCACGTTAATATGAACAACACTTGACATCCCCGGTTTCAAAAGAGACAAATCAGCCCCTTCATTAAAGGCGACTTTAACCGGAATCCGGCGGACGATTTTCGTAAAATTTCCTGTTGCATTTTCAGGAGGCAAAATACTGAATTCTGAGCCACTGGCTGGGGCAACACTATCTAGTTTACCCTCAAACGTTATTCCAGAAAATGCATCGATAGTTATTTTGACAGCTTGACCAGCTTTCATTTTACTAATTTGTGTTTCTTTGAAATTTGCCTCTACCCAAATCTCTTTATCAGGAATCAAATAGATAAGACCCAACCCTGGCCTTGCCAATTGTCCAACTTGCACCCCACGATTTCCCACAATTCCATCCTTAGGAGCCGTAATTGTTGTGTTCTTTAAATCAATTTCAGCGAGTTCAATGGCCGCATCGGCTTTTTTTAATTGCGCTTTTACTTCTTCCATTTGAGCCAAAACTACTTTTAACTGGATTACTGCCGCATCATACCTTGCTTGACTTTTTTGAACAGAGGCTAATCCATTTTTATGGTCAAAAACAGCCTGATCATTGACTTGTTCAGAAATTGCACCATCTTTAATCAACGACGATGTACGATTAAATTCTTTTGTTGAGCGTATGACGCTTGCCTTTGACGCATGAAGATCAGCTTCTGCTTCTTTAATCGCTTCTTCTTGCAATAAATGCTGATTTTCAAGAATACTATATTTTGCTTTTAACACTTCTGCTTCGGCATGCGTTTGCTGAACACGTGCTTTAAAATCACGTTGATCGATTTGAGCAATCACATCATCTTTTTTGACATGCTGATTATCTTGAATCAACACATCCACCACATACCCACTCACTTTAGGACTGATAATTGTGACATTTCCTTTGAGATACGCATCATCAGTTGATTCAATACCCCGTACGAAAAAAAACCAATACAACAACCCAAGTGTCAGCACACCCAGCCCAATCAGAATAGACCTTTTTTTGATTTCATGAGAAATTTGCATTTTTTTCTTTGCTTGATAAACTAAACTGTTTAGTTTAATTTAATCTTAAGTTAACAATTGGTCAACCTCTTTGATGAATATGTAATGAGTGATCCTAAAAATTCTCAAAAATACAATTTAATAATGAGCGCTGCCACCCGTATTTTTTCAGAAAAAGGGTATAAGGCAGCAAGCATGGACGAAATTGCAGCTGCTGCTCCTGTTTCTAAAGCAACTCTTTATGCGCATTTTAGAGATAAGAAAAATTTATTTACAGCTATGATTGTAGATCGCTGCAACAACCTTTCTCAAATTATTGATCAGGTAATGGTTGACCCAAACCTTGATTTTCGAACAGGCCTTCAAAAAATTGCCCATCAATTCCAAGAGTTGACCCAATCCCAAGAATCCATGTGTATTCTTAGTTTGGTCGTTGCTGAAAAAAAACAATTCTCAGAAATTGCTGAAATCTTTTACACCTCGGTGAATCTTATTACAAGCTCTCTTTCAAAATACCTTGATGTTGTTGCTATAAGAAAAGAAGCCTATTTTAAATGTACTCACTTGGCCGCAATTATGTTCATTAATATGCTCAAAGGTGACTATTTTATGAAAAACTTACTTGGCCTACCTGTTCAAAAATCAAAACAGCTGCAACAAGAATTAGTTGATGAAGCTGTTCATCTTTTTATTCAAGGGCATTTACTATTATGACCAGTTCTCGTTTTTTAAAACTTATCTGTCTTCCTCCCCTTCTTGCATCTTGCACAGTGGGGCCAGACTATCAACGCCCAACAGAAGCGATGCCTGCGACATGGGCGAATACATCAGATAATTCAACCACTTCCGTGGATCATACATGGTGGCACTGTTTTTCGGATCCTGTTTTAACACAACTCGTTGATATGACGTATAAACAAAATCATGACATTAAAATTGCCATCGAGCGATTACACCAATCTCGTGCAAATGTAGATAGCAAATTTGCTGATTTACTACCACAACTATCTCTTTCTGGCCAAATTGAGCGTGAACGTAATACAGTGACTGCCTTTCCAGTTGTCACACCGTTTGCGGCTAGCCAAACACACTTTGATGCGTCTTGGGAAATTGATCTATTTGGTAAAAATCGCCGTCGTTTAGAAGCAGAAGAAGCTCTTTCGGATGCAACGCTTGTAAATCTCAATGCTATTCAAGTTTCTGTCATTGCAGAAGTCGTGCGTAACTATATTGACTATCGTTTAAATGAAGAATTATTAAAAATTACTGAGGAAAATCTTGACACACAAAAACAAACAGTCAACCTAACAAAAAAGCAATTTTCTGCAGGGCAAGCTGCCCGATTTGATTTTTTGCGTGCTGATACACAGTTTAAAACAACGCAGTCTCAACAGCCAAAATATGCAGCCGCTATGACAGCAGCTCAATACCGCTTGGAAGTTTTGTTAGGCCTTCATCCTCAAGCCTTAACACCCATATTAAGAACCGGAAAGGGTGTACCGATTACACCGTCTGAGTTTAAGCTTCAATCACCCGTCAATGTTATTCGTCAACGTCCCGATGTCAGTGCAGCTGAACGCCAATTAGCAGCAGCAACAGCAATGGAAGGCGTGGCAATTGCACAAATGTATCCTCAACTCTCACTTTCAGGGTTTTTTGGTGCTCTTTCCGCAGGATCGTTGGGATTGGGATCTAATTCACCAGAAAAATCTCATCTTTTTTCTTCGACTAACCGATCATGGTATGAAGCAGCGGCTATTTCAGTACCAATTTTTAACTTTGGTAGACTTCAAAGTGCTAGCAAAATCGCAAAATCAGAAAGCAAACAAGCACTTTATTTTTATGAGCAAACAATCCTAAAAGCCTTAGCAGAAATAGAAACAGCTCTCAAGGATTTTGAGCAAGAACAACGACGTTCTGTTTCACTTAGCCAAGCAGTTGATGATGCCAAACAAGCAGTAAACATTGCTCATAAACGTTATACTCAAGGATTAACGTCACTATTAGAATTACTTGATGTTCAAAGAAATTTATTTGCCTTACAAGAACAACTTGCTTCTTCAAATGCCACTGAAGCCATTAACCTTGTTCGTCTTAATAAAGCTGTTGGAAGTGGATGGCAAATAGTAGTTCAAACTCAAAAATCTGATAAGGATCTGTCTTAACTTTCTTAAAAAGCGATGGAAAATGAACATAGAAAAATCAGATAAAGACTGGTTTTTACCTGACATGATTATCAAGAAAATCGATCACTCTACTAGTGAAGAGTTGCAGACATTTCTTAATCATTTTAAAGATTTCTTTATGTTATGTGAAGGGGTAAGTCCTTCTGCCATAGACGTATTGCGAGCTTGCCCTACCAACAAAGACATTTTTCAAGATAAACTTTGTTTAGGAATCTATAAAGACACTGTTTTTATTGCTTTTATAGATATGATCAAAAATTATCCAACACAGGATGTCTTGACAATTGGATATTTTCTTGTTCATCCTTCTTATCACTCGCTTGGATTGGGAACAAGAATTATCCATTTTCTGACCCAATGGACTTTCGATCATGGCTTTACAAAACTGCGACTAAGCGTACAAAGTCAAAACCCTAAAGCGTTAGCTTTTTGGCAGAAAAATGACTTCAATATTGTGAGAAAAATCAAAGAAGAACTAGGGGAAAAAACAAATGAGACATATATATTAGAATATGTTTCTCAAAAATAATGACAATGCTTAATTTTAAACATGGAGGATATTAATGGTTGGATATCGACTTTTAGCTTCTGGATTTTATGCTGGTTACCTTCCTTATATGCCTGGCACGTGGGGTAGCTTTGTCGGCGTATTGCTCACTTGGCCATTAATCTCTTGTGATTGGGAAATTTTTTTAATCGCCACAATTTTTACTTTTTTATTAGGTTGGCTGCTGTCACAAAAATTGATTCAAGAAAACCCACAAAATACAGATCCCAGCTATATCGTGATTGATGAAATTGCCGGCCTCTTCTTAACATATTGTATAATTACTTGGTTTTTTGGAGAACTCTCTTTCCTGGCATTAGGGACGGGATTTGCTGCTTTTCGGCTTTTTGATATCTGGAAACCTTTTCCCATTAATTGGGTAGATAAAAATTTGTCAAAGTTTCCACCTATGGTTGGCCTCAGTGTTATGCTTGATGATATACTGGCAGCCATTCCAGCTGCAAGCTTAACAATCCTAATACTTTTTTTGTAAAAAGCATGAAATTTGTGGTAAAGCTATACGAATTATAGTTCGAAAATATGAAAGAAAGATATATGTCAAGTTATCAATATATTTATGTCATGAAAGGCATGACGAAACTATTTCCCGGCGGCCGTGAAGTTTTGAAAGATGTTTGGCTTTCTTTCTTTCCAGGTGCGAAAATTGGTATCATCGGACCGAATGGATCAGGCAAATCAACACTTCTTAAAATTATGGCCGGTGTTGACAAGGATTTTAACGGCGAAGCATGGGCGGCAGACGGTGTAAAAGTTGGATACCTTCCCCAAGAACCAGAGCTAGATCCCAAACTTTCGGTCATGGATAATATTTTATCAGGCCTAAAAGAAACAAAAGATCTTTTGGATCGTTTTGATCAAGTTAGTGCTCGTTTTGCAGAAGAACTTTCTGACGATGAAATGAATGCCTTGATTATGGAACAAGGAGAGTTGCAAGAAAAGATCGATGCCGCTGATGCATGGGATTTAGCACGTAAAGTAGAAATCGCCATGGATGCTTTACGTTGTCCTGCTGGTGATGCAGACGTGTCCAAATTATCTGGGGGTGAAAAACGTCGAATCGCACTTTGTCGTCTTTTGATGCAAAAACCTGACATGTTGCTCCTTGACGAACCAACAAACCACTTAGATGCCGAATCGGTTGCATGGTTGGAAAGATTTTTGAAAGACTATAGTGGTACTGTTGTTCTTATTACCCATGACCGTTATTTTCTTGATAATGTCGTAGGCTGGATCCTTGAACTTGACCGTGGACAAAGCATTCCTTATGAAGGTAATTATTCTAATTGGTTAGAAAAAAAACAAAAACGTCTAGAAATAGAAGGTCGTCAAGAATCTTCACGCCAAAAACAATTAGCCCGAGAATTAGAATGGATTCGTCAATCTCCAAAAGCCCGCCAGAGCAAAAGCAAAGCTCGTATCCAAGCCTATGAGAATTTACTCTCTCAAGACTTTGATCAAGGCAAAGGCGATGGAGCGATCTTTATTCCAGCCGGTGCGCGCCTTGGAGATGTGGTGATTGAAGCAGATAAATTGCAAAAAGCTTTTGGAGATCGCTTACTCATTGACAATCTTAATTTTAATTTACCTCGGGGTGGAATTGTCGGTGTTATTGGGCCGAATGGGGCCGGTAAAACGACTCTTTTTAAAATGATTTCAGGTGCCGATCAGCCTGATGCAGGGACGCTTCGTTTAGGTGAAACCGTCGTTCTGGGATATGTTGATCAATCCCGCGATACATTAGATGCAAAAAAAACCGTTTGGGAGGAAATTTCAGGAGGAAACGATGAAATTACCCTTGGCAAACGAACAATTCCTAGCCGCGCTTATTGTGGACTATTTAATTTTAAAGGTGGCGACCAACAAAAGAAAGTTGGTCAACTTTCAGGTGGAGAAAGAAATCGCGTACATTTGGCAAAAGTTTTACAAACAGGCGCAAATGTGCTAATGCTCGACGAACCTACAAATGATCTAGACGTTGAAACTTTACGTTCATTAGAAGAAGCGCTTTTAGAATACGCTGGTTGTGCCATTGTGATTAGTCATGATCGCTGGTTCTTAGATCGTATTGCGACTCATATCCTAGCTTTTGAAGGCGATAGTCAAGTCGTTTGGTTTGAAGGAAATTACGATTCGTATGAAGCTGATCGCAAACGTCGTCTTGGCGTTGCTGCTGATCAACCACATCGAATTCACTACAAGCCACTTGAAAGATAGAAAGGCTCTTTTTTTTAAATAAAGGCGAGAAAAGTTTTAAATCTTATGTGTTTTTAAGGAAAGATGAAAAAATTTTACTAATTCACTTATAAGATTTAAAAAAATTCTGGCAAAACTGTCACACATCTTCAACAACAACAAAAAACTTATAGTTTAAAGTTGGAGTATTCATGAGCGGATGGTATGACATAGATCAAAATATTTTTTATTTCTGTTTATCGAGGTATATTGTGTCCCATTTTGATGAAATTGATCTGCAAATTTTAAAAGATCTGCAAGATAATGGGAGGCTCACAAATGTAGAGCTTGCCCGCCGTGCAGGAATTTCTGCGCCACCCTGTTTGCGCCGTGTCCGTGCATTAGAAGATTTAGATGTTATCCAAGGATATCATGCGAATGTTAATACAGCCGCACTTGGTTTTGGCGTTTGCGTATTTGCGCAAGTAGGATTAGCCAGCCAAAGCGACAATGACCTAAGAGCTTTTGAAACCAAAGTAAAGCAATGGCCTTTGGTTAGAGAATGCCATATGGTAGCAGGTGATGCAGACTTTTTATTAAAAATAGTTGCGCGTGACTGGGATGAATATCAACAATTTCTTTCCAGCGTACTAACAGCTACAACAAATGTCAAAAATGTAAAAAGCAAGCTGGTTGTTCGCTCTTCTAAACATTTACCGGGCATTCCCATTGAAGAAGTAAAAATAGCCTAATTGCTATGAATACCACTGGAATTCTTACCTAGTAAAAATTTCAGTGGTAAAGCATATACAACCCAGCATAGCTTAAAAAACTTGTTTTTGGATGACGATGGGTATATATCTGTAAGAAAACCACCCTAAAATGAGTATAACTAACCATGATAAGTTATTTTTTTTCATGGAAATATTTGATCGTTTTTCTTTTTACCTCAAGTACATTATACACCCATTTTCGTGGAAAAAAACGTCTCAAATTTATTCAACAACTGGTCAACCATTCAACGTTTATGGCTCCCATTAACGTCTTTATGTATATATTTTCTAAAGTCCCCACGACTCCCTTTTTAAATAGAACCAATTTTCCAGAGTTAGATCTATTTAAAGATAATTGGGAAATCATCCGAGAAGAAGCACGGGAACTATTAAATAAAGGGGAAGTTAAGGGAACAGAAAATTCTGATGATCTTGGTTTTAATTCTTTTTTTAAGCGTGGATGGAAACGTTTCTATTTAAAATGGTATCGCCACGATCTTGCATCGGCAGAAACTTTATGCCCTAAGACAATGGCTTTAATTCGCCAAGTCCCTTCTATCAATGCCGCCATGTTCACTTTTTTACCCGCTGGAGGAATTCTTAATGAACATCGTGACCCTTATGCAGGATCGCTACGCTATCATTTAGGCATCATTACCCCTAATGATGATGCATGTTATATTGAAGTAGATGGAACACGATATTCTTGGCGTGATGGTGAAGATATTTTATTTGACGAAACTTATATTCACAGTGCCGCTAATGATACTTCTGTCGATAGACTGATTTTTTTCTGTGATGTGGCACGCCCGATGAATAACCGTATAGCCACCGCTATTAATCGTTTTTTTGGCTATTACATAATGTCAGAAGCAGCGGCTCAAAATCATTCATCTGAAAAAGTTGGTATTTTTAACCGTCTTTTTAGATACTATGATGGATTATACAAATCCTATCGGGGCATCAAGAAAAAGGACCCTCGCCTTTATTATGCCTTAAAATATACAGCTATTCTTTTGACTGTTTATTTATTACTGCGATAAAAATCTATCATTGCTATGCGCTTCATGATTAGAAATACAAATTCTATCACGAAGCGTATAAACACATCTATTTGATCTAAAGCTCTTAATATCCTGTTTGAATCTGCTCAAGCAATTGTTTGACAGTAGGAATTGACCCATTTGCATAAAATGGATCCGTCGCGAAACGATAGGCCTGGTGACCTGCAAACATCAGTTGATGATTGATATCATCACTATGGCTAATTGTTTGTAGTGTCTTTTGAATACAAAATGATCGTGGATCCGCTTTTTTTCCAGTAGTACCATGTTCATTTTGCGCCCAATTACTAAATGCACATGCAGACAAACATCCCATACAATTGATCTGATCTGTCAAAATTTCATTTTCCGATTCAGGAGTTACAAAAATAAGTGTCGATTCAGGAGTCCGCATCGCCTGTGTAAAGCCCGCAGCAACCCATGCTTCGGCATCTGCCTTGTCATGTGCGGTCAGATAAACTAACCTGCCACGCGCCCCTACTGGAAAGCCTTCAGTATGATCACCTACAATATCGGTTGCATATGCGACTTGACGTTCAGAACGAAATCGCAAATCTTCAAGAAAATCATTCCGAACTGCAGATGAATAAAAACCAGTAGGGCTAAAGCGATTCAAAAAAACATCACCTTCTTTTAAAGTCACCAGTTTTTTCTTCCACGCATCCGAAATAGGACTTTCTTGGGTCAGCAAAGGCCGTGTACCATATTGAAAAGCAATTGGCCCTAATTCAGGGTTATCAATCCACTCTTTCCACTCACTCAACCACCATACACCACCAGCCATAATAATAGGCACATCAGCAAGGCCTACTTCGCGCATGGCCTGACGTAAAGCCAAGACACGGGGGTAAGGTTTTTCAGGGAGTAGAGGGTTTTCAGTATTAGACAAACCATTATGCCCTCCTGCCAACCACGGATCTTCATAGACAACACCACCAAGATGATTAGGGAATTTATTGTAGGCTCGTTTCCATAAAATGCTAAATGCTCGCGCTGATGAAACGATAGGATAATAAAAAACATCGTAATAAACACAAATTTCCGCAAGCTTATATGGCATTCCTGCGCCACAAGTTACCCCGTGAACAAGACCTTTTACCTGTGATAATACACCATGAAGAATTGGCTCAACAGCTCCCATTTCCCACAATACATTCATATGAATGCAACCATTCCCATTGGAACGTTCATGGGCAATTCGTGCCTGAGTAATACCACCTTTGATGGCATATTGAATAAGTTCGGCATGGCGATCTCGTCTGGTTTTACCATTATAGATGATAGGAATCAAATTTCCATTTTCATCATGTGCATCTGCATTAACTGCAGAAAAAGTTCCTACACCACCAGCAGCAGCCCATGCACCTGAACTTTCACCATTAGATACAGAAATGCCTTTACCACCTTCAATCAAAGGTAGAACATCACGACCTGAGATTCTTAACGTATTTAATTTTTTCATAGGCATGGGCCCCTCTTTTTCATTCAAGAGTTTTTTCGATTTTGTTTACTTTTAGCCATTTTCTATTCTAAAGTGCAACTGTTTCTATAAAATTCAATGTTTTTTTTCAAATTTACCGATCTTAATAAGAGCATCTTGATACATCTGCGAAGATAGCTTTGATGCAACCTCATTACGATACTCTGCTGCATCTTCGCTAATATCACCCAAATCGTCAACATTTAACGCAGCTAAAGCTAAATACACAAAAGCATCTTCTAAATCTTGAGGTGTTTTTTCACCATTTTTCAGCATAATTCCATAGTTAAACTGAGAGGGTCCATATCCTCGATTAGCAGCCAACTGATAATACATGAGTGCTGTTTGATGGTCTTTGGGTAAAAATTCGCCGTGCAAATAATATCCAGCTAGCGTATCCATTGCCGGTGCAAAACCTAAACTTATAGACTTTCGAAGCAACGCTAATCCACTTTCAACAAATTTATATTCCCCCAAAAGCTTGATTTGAGAAAGAAAAAAACAAGCCTCAGCATCATTTTTTTCGGCTTCAACAACTAAAATTTTCTCAGCCTCTTTTATATTTCCCTTATGAATCAGCTGAATAGCCTCGTTTATCCGACCTTCAGCATTGACTTCTTGAGCTAGGTTTAGGAATAAAAAGCCACATATCAAAACCAAAATTCTTTTCATTTTCATAAAATTAAATCATTCTTATGTTATTTATTGCTTGAATTTATATGATAAAAAGAAATTATTCACGTTTTTTATCATATTTTTTTATAGATAATTTCTTGACAAGATTTCAAATAAATATAAAATTAAGAATCTAAAATTATTAATATTTTCTTCCTTAAAAAAGAAAGGTTTTTTGCAATGGCACCGTCCACACGAATCAAGGACATTGAAGCGCAAATTAATTCTCTTCAATCTCGCAAGAGAAAGCTTGAAGATCGCCGTAAAGAACAAATCATAACTATTTTATCACGTTGTGGTGCTAATAGTGTTCCTGATGATATTTTAGCGGGTGCAATTTTGGATGCAGTTAAAGCTTTCACACATAATGACCCACGAATTACACAATGGCAGCAAACAGGTACAAAAATTTTAAAACCCGGTCGTGGCAAGAAAAAAATGCCTGCAAGCGCTTAAAGATATGCTTCAAACAATTAGAAAGGTTGAAAGCTAAAATCCACTTTTCTAATTGTTTGAGAATTCTTCTTTTTTAAGATTGCTAAAAAAAAATTATTCCTTTAATAAACTATTCAGAGGAATAAATCATTAACGTTTAAATATATTTATCTGGCGAAAAACTACCTATAAATCAAAAAGTTAAACTTACATGTGACATCTAAGATATCTATTAAAGTTTTTACCTTGTTTCAAAAATTTATTTTTATTTTTTTTGGATTCATACTCCAATGTATGGCGCATAATCCTTCTACGAGTAATAAGATTAAGCAAAAAATGGATGAACTGCAATCTATCCCTGCTGATAATACGCATCCTAAAAAATATTACCAAAAAACTGTAAAAAAGAAACAATCTATTCCTGATAATATGAAACAGAAGATTTCAATTGCTATCAGCGATACACTTCCTTTAAAACAGGCTCTTGTTGCTTTGTCTGAACAAGCAAAATTGGTCTACAGCTTGATCCAAGCATTCAAAATTCTCTTGTGTTTTCAGCACAAAATCGCCCTTTTATTGATATTATCCATGATATTTGTGAACTTGCTGGCCTTCGCTATCAAGTGGTTGAAGGTGGTATTCGAATTGAACATGACACCCCCTACCCCCACAATTATAATGTTCACTTTTTGAACATGACGCGTTCTAGCAATGCACAGGTATCCATTGCCACTGACGCTTTTTCTAATGCCAAAGAAGCTCAATCTGGCCTTGATAACGGCTCGAATAGGAGTATTAATGCAAAAAGCGATAATGATTTTTGGGAAGAAGTGACTGGCAATTTGGAAACTATTTTAGCGAATGAAGATGATAGTTCATTTACCATTCATCGACAAGGCGGTATCATTTCTGTACGTGCGACTTCACGTCACCATCGACTTATTGAACAATACCTTGAAAATTTAAAACGTTCAATTTCCACTCAAGTCCTCATTGAAGCAAAAGTTATCGAAGTCAACTTAAAAGATGAGTTTAAAGCAGGAATTAATTGGCAAAAACTTGCTGGCAGTATCTTTCGAGCCAATGCCCCTTTGGGGACAATAGCTCAACAAGGTGCTCATCTTGATCCTGCTCACACTCATCAACAAATTCTATCGTTTGGAGTGCGAACTCATGATTTTTCAAGCATTATTCAGGCAATTGAGCAATTTGGTTCGTGTCAAACGTTATCCAGCCCACGCTTAACCGTTCTTAATAATCAGCAAGCGATTTTAAAAGTAGCTCAAAACCAATTCTATTTCCGACTTAAATATGACAAAGAGTATAATCTCAATATTGACCGAGAAAGTATCAATGTTTCCAGCGATATCCAACTGTTCCCATTGGTCTTGTTATGGCTATACAGCCATCTATCGATCATGAAACGGGTAAAATTATTTTATCTCTTAGACCGACAATTTCCAGATTAAGTCGTTCTGTTTCAGATCCTGCTGTTGACATTGCACTGGCAAATTCAAAAGATCAATCAGTATCACACACACCTTCACTTATTCCCGTGGTTGAAGTCAAAGAAATTGATTCTATTTTAGAAATCTCCTCTGGCGATGAAATTGCCGTCCTTGGTGGATTAATGGAATCTCGTAATACAATAGAAAATACAAAAATTCCCGTTGCGGGAGATATTCCTTTCCTTGGAAATTTACTTTTTACCGCCCAGTCTGAAGTCAAGGAGGTGGTAGAATTAGTCATTATTATGAAAGCAACGATTCTTGAAAGAGGAAAACCTCTTGATGTAGCCGATCAACGCCTCGTAGATAAATATACAAATGACCCACGACCGCTTGTTTAGTTTTTCTAAAAAACTGGCTTTTTTAGTTGGGTTTACTATATATAATAGGTCAACCGTCTATTGTTTGAGTATATACCAATGATTATCCAAAATGCTTGTCACTTATGGCAGCAGGGCGAGGTTGTAGCCATTCCAACTGAAACAGTTTATGGATTGGCTGCTGATGCAGAGCAAGATGCAGCAGTCGCTAAGATTTTTGCTCTCAAAGGCCGGCCTCAATTTAACCCATTGATTCTTCACGTTCATTCTCTTGAACAACTTGAAGACTACGCTGAAATAACACCCTTATTATTACAAGCTGCGGCAGTTTTTTGGCCAGGGCCCTTAACATTTGTCCTAAAACGACGCCCTCAAGCAAAGTTATCCTATTTGGTTAGTGCAGGTTTAGATAGCATTGCGGTAAGAATCCCTGCTCACCCTATTGCCCAAGAGTTACTTCGTGCTTATGGCAAACCACTTGCAGCGCCTAGTGCTAATAAATCAAACAGTATTAGCCCTACATCAGCTGCCGATGTAACAGCCTCTTTTGGAAACCAGATACCACTAATCATTGACGGAGGCTCAGCAGCAATTGGCCTAGAATCAACAATTATTGATTTAACAACGAATATTCCAACAATTTTACGTCCAGGAGGCGTGACTTTTGAAGCATTAACTGCTATTTTAGGCGAAATACAATATGCGCAAGCAGGTGCAGCCGTCAAAGCGCCAGGTATGTTAAAGCGCCATTATGCCCCTTCTATTCCCTTGCGCTTAAATACCGTAGAACCCCGTGATAATGAAGCGATGTTAGGCTTTGGCTCTATGGATTGCAATTTGAACCTAAGTCCAAGCGGTGACTTACAAGAAGCGGCAGCTAATTTGTTTCGCATGCTGCGACAATTAGACAATCCAGTTTATAAAGGAATAGCAGTGGCTCCTATTCCCAACCACAATCTTGGTGTTGCAATTAATGATCGATTAAACAGGGCGGCCACTCCCAATTAAAACGGAGCCAGCATGACAAAATATATCAGCATTCGCGGTGCACGGGAACATAACCTTAAGAATCTTAATGTTGATATTCCAAGGGATCAATTGGTTGTTATCACAGGCCTTAGTGGATCGGGTAAATCATCACTTGCATTTGATACATTGTATGCCGAAGGCCAACGTCGTTATGTTGAAAGTTTATCATCTTATGCTCGTCAGTTTTTACAATTAATGCAAAAACCAGATGTTGACTCCATTGACGGCCTAAGCCCAGCCATTTCCATTGAACAAAAAACAACTTCTAAAAATCCTCGTTCAACTGTTGGTACCGTCACCGAACTTTATGACTATTTACGATTGTTATTTGCTCGCATTGGTGTTCCCTATTCTCCAGCCACCGGCTTGCCTATTGAGGCACAAACCATCAGCCAAATGATTGATCAAATTTTGACCATGCCTGACAAAGTCCGGGTTCTAATTTTAGCGCCGATCGTGCGTGGTCGCAAAGGAGAATACAAAAAAGAACTGCAAGATTTGCGCAAAAAAGGGTTCCAGCGGGTTAAAATTGATGGGATTACCTATGATCTTGACGATATTCCTGAATTAAACAAAAAAATTAAACATGATATTGAAGTTGTGGTTGATCGTCTAGTGATTAGTCCTGATGTTCGTACTCGTCTTGCTGATTCATTAGAAACAGCTCTAGCTTTGAGTGATGGATTGATCTATTTGCAAAACGCTGACACAGAAGAAACTCGCACCTTTTCATCAAAATTTGCCTGTCCTGTCTCTGGATTTACTTTAAAAGAAATTGAACCTCGCTTGTTTTCATTTAACAGCCCTCACGGCGCCTGCTCCACTTGTGATGGGCTGGGCATTGAAATTACTTTTGCCCCAGAAATGGTTGTTCCCAATCCGGCTTTATCAATTAAGCAAGGTGCTATCGCACCTTGGTCTAGCTATGAAGGCGCTAGCAAAAAAGGCCATGTACATGAGTTTTATATGCACGCATTAGAATCGGTGTTAGAACATTTCGGCGCAACCATGACAGAGCCATTTCAAGATCTACCTGCTAATCTACAAAATACACTCTTATTTGGTTCAGCGAGTCAAAAAATTTCTATGAATTATGATGATGGCTATCGCAAATTCAAAACATTGCGGAAATTTGAAGGGGTGATTCCTAATCTTCAGCGTCGCTTTCTAGAAACGAGTAGTGATTGGATGCGCGAAGAACTTGCAAAATATCAAACAACAAGTCCTTGTGCCAGTTGCAATGGTCATCGTCTTAAACCAGAAGCCTTATGTGTTAAAATTAATCAACTATCTATTGGCGAAGTTTGCAATTTTTCAATTTCAAAGGCTGGCACATGGTTTAAAGGATTAGATTTAACTAAAAAACAACAAGATATCGCGAATCGTATTTTAAAAGAAATCAATAGTCGGCTTGATTTTTTGATCAATGTGGGCTTAGATTATTTAACTCTTTCAAGATCTTCTGGTACGCTTTCAGGGGGTGAAAGTCAACGCATTCGATTAGCCTCGCAAATTGGATCTGGTCTTACCGGTGTCCTATACGTTCTTGATGAACCATCGATTGGATTACATCAACGAGACAACAACCGACTCTTAGAAACTTTGAAACACTTACGGGATATTGGCAATACCGTCGTAGTGGTTGAACATGATGAAGATGCCATCCGCACAGCTGATTATGTAATCGATATGGGCCCCCAAGCGGGCCAACATGGGGGAGAAATCATTGCCGCTGGCTCGCCTCAAGAAATTATCAATAACCCTAAGAGTGTAACAGGACAATATCTAAATGGTACACGCCAAATTCCCATCCCAGCCAACAGACGCCAGGGTTATCCAGACAAAATTTTGTCATTAACCGGAGCCACGGCAAATAACTTAAAAAATGTCTCAATTGACATCCCCTTAGGGACATTGACCTGTATTACTGGTGTATCAGGGGGTGGAAAATCTTCCCTAATCATTGAAACACTTTATAAAGCTTTGGCTAAACAATTTCATGGTTTGCGCGAACAAGCAGGCGGATATATATCCATTTCCGGCACTGAGCACTTAGATAAAGTTATCGACATTGACCAATCACCCATTGGCCGAACCCCACGTTCTAACCCTGCTACCTACATTGGTTGTTTCACGGCAATTCGCGAATGGTTTGCACAGTTACCCGAAAGTAAGGCACGGGGATATGCACCAGGTCGCTTTTCATTTAATGTGAAAGGTGGACGGTGTGAGGCTTGTCAAGGGGATGGTGTGATCAAGATTGAAATGCACTTTTTACCCGACGTTTATGTTCAATGTGATCAATGCAATGGCAAGCGTTATAACCGTGAAACTTTAGAAATTCTTTTTAAAGGTAAATCAATTGCTGATATTCTAGATATGACGGTGGATGAAGCTGTTGCGTTTTTTGATGCGCTTAATTCAGTTCGGGAAAAATTAAAAACCTTGCAACAAGTTGGGCTGGGTTATATTCACGTAGGGCAACAAGCAACCACGTTATCAGGTGGTGAAGCACAACGTGTCAAATTAGCAAAAGAACTTTCCCGTCGAGCAACAGGGAAAACCATTTATATTTTGGATGAACCAACAACTGGTTTACATTTTGAAGACATTAAAAAGCTATTAGAAGTATTGCAGGCGTTAGTTGACCAAGGCAATACCGTTTTATTGATTGAACATAATTTAGAAGTGATAAAAGTTGCTGACTGGATTATTGATATGGGACCCGAGGGTGGCAACGGAGGTGGTCAAGTCGTTGCTATTGGCACACCGGAAACTGTCGCTTTGTGCAAAAAAAGTTACACAGGACATTTTTTAAAATCTTGTTTGAACAGTCCTATTGCCCGAACTGTTGTTTAACAGTGTCACAATTAAATTGAGGATTTATTTTTTTCAATATCTCTCCTCTGACTCTATCGTAGATTTGATAGATCATTTCATTGGTCAGTTCCTGCCCCGATGGACGAGACTTTGATCTTTCTTTATTAAAAATTCTTTCTACCAATTTTTCTTTATTGGCATCAGACATGGAATATATCTTCACTTTATCAACCACTTGTGCTTTTCCTAACAGCAATAATTTTAAAGTACCAATGTTTCGCATAACAGCTTTATCACCACCACCGGTTTGATTAAAAAAAGCAAGATCAACATAACACATAGCAATAGGCGTTAGTTGATGAGAGACTGCTGGCCCGAAAGCAAATGATTGTTCTTCAGCAATAATGGGTTGTATCAGAATTTCTTTAGTATTTTCTTTAGCTTTAGCCATAATACCCACGCTCATCTTTAAAATACTATTCAAAGAAATATTGATGGATTGCTTAGCATCTGCAGGAAAATCTTTAACAGTTTTTCGGAAAGCTACTTTTGAAACAAGTGCTCCAGGAGCATTAATAGCTTTTAATAAAACCTTCAAATTATTAAAATCACTCGCATTAAAAGAATAAGCATCTTTTTTCTTCAATGTTCCTCGGATGCTTTCACGAAGATCATGGCTACCATTCGCTAATTCTGTTAATAAGGACAAATTTAATTTGCGCAGCAAGCTTTTTCCAACTACTTTTTCTAAAATAGTATTGACTTGAGCTAAATTGTTTTGAAAAAGTGAGATATTGATAGGTTGTTGGCTGGGCGTTGTATCTGTAGGTGCTGCTGTTACATTATTGATTGTCATTAGACCAAACAATAAGAAAAACAGAGAATTTCTAAAAGCCATCTTTGAACCCTCGTCAGGATATCTAAAATTAAGAATATCCTTTATTCATTAGGAATTAGTTAACATGCCATCTACTATACTGGTTTTAGCCAAAATAATATATGAAAGAAAAAGAAATGGTCGGCACCCAAATGCTCCAGGATACGGCAATGAATCCAGACATTAAAATTCTTCGACGCCTCTGGCCATTTTTATGGTCAACAACTGACTCTAAAATTAAGTTTCGCTTTGGTATTTCCTTTGTCATGCTGATAGCGGCAAAAATAACGACTCTTTTAGTACCCATTTTTTTTAAAGGATCAGTTGATACTCTTTTCCCTACGTATGGAAACATTGTGATCGTTCCTGTTTTTATGGTTATCGCGTACGGTGTTGCACGTCTTTTATCCGCCCTTTTCAATGAAATTCGTGACGGTGTTTTTGCAACTGTTGCTCAACAAGCTGTCCATAATATTGCTTTAAATATTTTTCAGTATTTACATAAATTAGGCTTACGTTACCATCTTGACCGACAAACGGGCGGCCTCAGCAGAGCCATTGAGCGAGGCACTAAAGGTATTGAAAACTTGCTTCAATTTTTAACCTTTAACATTATTCCAACTCTTCTTGAAATTTTAATGGTTGGTGTGCTTCTTTGGTATCTTTACGATTATAAGATTGCCCTGATAACGCTTATCACCATGCTATCTTATATCTCTTTTACTCTTATGATTACGGAATGGCGCATTCAATTTTTGAAAACGATGAATGCAACAGATAACGAAGCCACAACAAAAGCCGTTGATAGCCTGCTAAATTATGAAACAGTTAAGTATTTTAATAATGAAGAACATGAAGCCACACGCTTTGACAAAGCCTTGGAAGGCTATCAAGCAGCAGCCATTAAAAACCGCATCTCCTTATCTTTTTTGAATGGTGGACAGGCATTGATCATTTCCATTGGCTTAATTGTGGTTATGCTTTATGCCGGCAAAGGTGTCAGTCAACACCTTCTTACCGTTGGTGATTTTGTCGCTATTAACGCTTATGTTATTCAACTCTACCTTCCCCTTTTTACTTTGGGCTTTGCTTATCGCGAAATTAAAATTGCCTTAGTTAACATCAAACAAATGTTTGAGCTTTTAGATGTTCCCTGTGAAGTCAGTGATCAGCCACATGCTCCAGATCTTACTTTTCAAAATGGCCAAATTGTTTTTGAAAATGTTGATTTTTTTTATAATCCCAACCGTCAAATTCTAAAACAAATCACCTTTACAGTACCTGCCGGCAAAACAGTGGCAATTGTTGGTTCAAGTGGGGCTGGCAAATCAACAATTAGCAGATTATTATTTCGCTTTTATGATGCAACGCGTGGCCGCATTCTTATTGATAATCAAGACATTCGCGAGGTAACGCAAGAAAGCCTACGTCGATTGATTGGCATTGTCCCTCAAGATACTGTTCTGTTTAATGATACTATTGGATATAATATTGCATATGGTCGTCCTGGCAGCAGTGAAGAGGATATTATTGAAGCGGCAAAATCTGCACAGATTCATAACTTCATTGAAATTCTACCTGAAGGATATGCAACACGCGTTGGTGAACGTGGGCTTAAACTTTCTGGTGGAGAAAAGCAACGTGTTGCCATTGCCAGAACTCTCTTAAAAAAGCCACGTATTTTTTTATTTGATGAAGCAACATCAGCTTTAGATACACGCACTGAAAAACAAATCCAAGCAAGTTTAAAGAAAATCTCACAAAATCATACCACTCTAATTATTGCACATCGTCTTTCAACGGTGATCGACGCAGATCAAATTCTCGTTTTGGATAATGGCGATATTATTGAACGAGGAACACACCAAGAACTTATTGCTCTTAATGGCACCTATACTGCGATGTGGCTACGTCAACAACATATAGCTAAAGCAACATAATTTCATCAATTTTCTAGTTTGATGAAATTATGTTGCTTTAACTATACAAATGATCATGAGACTAATAATTATTAATTCTTACGATTTAAAACCCAAGGGATAACAGCCTGAAGCATCCCTCCTTTATGAGGAAGTTGTTCTAGTAATTGCATAGCCTCGCCAACTAATTTAACTAAAAATTCTTTAGACTCTGCCACACCTAAAAGATTCACAAGATTATTTTTACCCGCATCTTGGGCTATTGGCTTACCCATGGAATCTGCTGTACCCTCGATATCCAATAAATCATCGGTAATTTGAAAAATAAGTCCAAATAAATGGCCAAATTGCTTTAAAAAATTAACTTCTGAAGCAGAAGCACCGGCGATAATGGCACTAGCCTGGCAACTTGCAGCAATTAAACACCCAGTTTTTAATTTCTGCATTTCCAAAATTGCTTCCATATTAGTCGGCTGAGTAGGAAATAGATCAAACATCTGCCCCGCGGCCATACCTCGGGCACCTGATTCTTGTGTCAACATCAGGATTAATGCTGATCTTGTCATTGTGCCAAGATAGGCATCTTGCGCCACAACTTGAAATGCCAACGTCAGCAACGTATCACCCGTTAAAATAGCAGTCGGAATATCAAATTGTTTCCATGTACTAGGTTTCCCTCGCCTTAATTCTGAATTATCTAAGGAAGGTAAATCATCATGAACCAAAGAATAACAATGAATAAGTTCAATAGCGCACGCAACCGAATCAGCTTCTTCATGAGGTACATCGTAAATATCTGCAACGGCATACGTTAAAAAAGGACGGAAACGCTTCCCCCCCCCTGTTAGTGCATAGGTCATTGCACGATCTAATTTTTCATGACAGCGAGCATCTTTTAAGAGTACGGCTAAATGTTGTTCAACCCGCTGTTGCACTTCATATAAATAATGCTGGAGATTATAAGATTCTGGAATTTGGGTCATAAAATACTCTTCAATATTAAAGATTATTCAGCATCAAATGGTGCAAGAGAAGGTTCTCCTGTGCCACTTAAGATAACTTGATCAACACGTAATTTTGCTGCCTGTAACTTTGTTTCACAGTGATTTTTTAAAAGAGTGCCACGTTCATACGCTTGCATGGCCTCTTCCAGTGGTAAGCGCCCCTCTTCCAATCGCCGCACTAAAATTTCAAGCTCCTGCATGGCCTGCTCAAAAGACAAGTTTGCTACGGTTTTGGTCGTTTTTTCTGTCATCAGCCTATTCCCTATATATCCTCTAAAACCCTAAAAGAGTTAGACTCCACTTACAAAAAGTTGATGAAACCTAGGTATAACTATAAAATCCTTTACCATTTTTACGCCCTAACCAACCTGCATTCACATAATTGATTAACAAAGGACATGGACGATATTTACTATCACTGAATCCATGATGCAAGACTTGCATGATGGAAAGACATGTGTCCAGACCAATTAAATCAGCCAATGCTAAAGGCCCCATCGGTTGATTTGTCCCTAATTTCATTGCAATGTCAATATCTTCAACCGTTGCTACCCCTTCATACAAAGCATACATTGCTTCGTTAATCATTGGCATTAAAATACGATTGACAATAAAACCAGGATAATCTTTTGACATCACCATAGTCTTATTGAGCTTTGAGACAAGTTTTTCCATTGCTTCAAAGGTTGCATCTGATGTAGCTAAGCCTCGGATAACTTCCACCAACTGCATCACCGGCACAGGATTCATAAAATGAAGACCCACCACTTTTTCAGGTCGATCCGTTACGGCTGCTAGCTGGGTGATGGAGATAGAAGATGTATTAGTCGCAAAAATACAATCTGCATTAATATCAGCGGTAATATGGCGCAATACTTGTTGTTTAAGAGTTATATTTTCACTAACAGCTTCAATAACCAATTGTACGGCTGAGTCACGTATCTTGTCACTATAGACAATCCTTGCTTTTGCTTTTTCTCGCTCAAGGGCAGTAATAAGGTTTTTTTTCAATTGACGTTCAAAATTGCCATCAATGCTTATTGTTGCTTTTTCCAATTGAGCAGTAGAAATATCAACCAGTTCGACCTGATAACCAGCAAGAGCGGCAACATGAGCAATGCCGCTGCCCATTTGCCCGGCACCCAGAACAGCAATTTTCTCAATCACTTCTTAAAACTCTGAGTAAGTTTTGGCACAACATCAAATAAATCACCAACGAAACCATAATCTGCTATTTGGAAAATAGGTGCATCAGCATCTTTATTAATCGCAATAATTGTTTTACTTTCTTTCATACCCGCCAAATGTTGGATAGCACCTGAAATACCAATGGCAATATAAAGATCAGGTGCCACAACTTTGCCTGTTTGCCCCACTTGATAGTCATTAGGCACATAACCTGCATCAACAGCGGCACGTGACGCGCCCACAGCAGCCCCTAAAACATCAGCTAGGTCATCAATAATGTGAAAATTTTCTTTGCTCCCCAGACCACGACCCCCAGAAACAACGACGTTTGCAGAAGCAAGTTCTGGTCGTTCACTTTTCGATTCTTCTAATTTTACAAAAGTTGCGTTGGTCTGCATTCCTGAAAATACTTTTTTCTCGATGGCTGCTTGTCCACCAACATTTGCCTTATCGAATACTGTTGGGCGAATTGTCATTACCTTTTTAGCATCTTGACTTTCAACTGTCACAATCGCATTACCTGCATAAATAGGGCGATCAAACTGTTCAGGCGAATGAATTTTAATCACATCTGAAATTTGCATCACATCTAATTTTGCTGCAATTCTTGGCATGACGTTTTTACCAAATGTTGTAGCGGGGGCTAAAAGGTGCGTGTAATCAGCCGCAATCATCATAATGGCTTGTTCACATGTTTCAGCCATGGGATACACTAGCGCCGCACCATCTATCTGAATAACTTTTTCCACCCCAGCGGTTTTTGCGACCTCAGCCGCTACAGCATCAATATTGTGCCCACAGATAACAACATCCACCTGATTATTTAAAACCAAACCAGCTGTAATTGTATTGAGTGTGGCTACCTTAATAGATTGGCCATCATGTTCTGCAACAACCAAAACGCGCATCAGATCACCTTCCGAATTTGTTCAATGATTTCTTCAATATCTGCAACTTTTTTACCACCTTTACGAACAGGTGGTTCTGCCATTTTTACAATTTTAAGATGGATTTTTTGCTCAATTCCCATATCGTCCAATGAAATACTTGTCAAAGGTTTTTGTTTGGCTTTCATAATGTTAGGCAATGTTGCATAGCGAGGCGTATTTAATCGCAAATCAGTTGTGATAATGGCTGGTAATGTCAGGTTAATTTCTTCTAGCCCTCCATCAATTTCCCGCGTAACATTGGCGTTTTTGCCACTGATTTCTAATTTAGAGATAAATGTTCCCTGCGGCCAGTCGAGAAGTGCTGCCAACATTTGACCAACCTGATTGCAATCATCATCAATGGCTTGTTTTCCTAAAATCACCAATTCAGGCTGCTCTTCCTTGATAACGTGTTTCAAAGCCTTGGCCACGGTAAGTGATTCAGGTGATGGATCACATTCAATGTGAATTGCTCTGTCAGCCCCAAGAGCCAAAGCTTGACGTAAAGTATCCTGCGCTGCTTTTGGCCCCATGCTCACAACAACGATTTCATTAGCTATTCCTTTTTCTTTTAAACGAACAGCTTCTTCGACCGCAATTTCATCAAATGGATTCATCGACATTTTAACATTGGCAATATCAACGTCACTACCATCGCTTTTAACACGAACTTTGACATTATAGTCAACAACACGTTTGATACTTACTAAAATTTTCATTATACCCTCAATCTAGATTTAACGATTTGCCCCAGGAATCCACAAAATGTCGGATAGTCCATTATGATTTTCAACACGTGCTAACACAAAAAGCAAATCTGACAATCGATTCAAATATTTTATTAATTCTAAATTTAGCGCAAATTTTTCACTTAAAGCAACTACATCTCGTTCTGCACGCCGTACAATTGTTCTTGCCATATGTAGATGAGTCGCAGCTGCATTGCCCCCAGGTAGGATAAACGAATTCAACGGTGTTAATTGTTGATTTAAAATATCAATCTGTTCTTCCAACCAAGTGACTTGTGTAGTAGAAATCCTTAACACTGTTTCATCAAGATTGGGTATACATAAATCTGCCCCAGCATCAAACAAATCATTTTGAATACGACTTAAAATATTATCTATTTCGGTAGAGACATGTAGACGGCAAACGCCAATGATTGAATTGGATTCATCAACCCCCCCCATAGCTATAACCCGTAAGTCTGATTTTGAAACACGGTCTCCAGACCCAAGTGAGGTGTGTCCTTTATCACCTCCACGCGTATAAATTCGACTAAGAAGTACCATATTTAATGTCCAAACCATAAAATTAAAAAAAAGATACCCAGCGCAACAGCCTGTAATAAAACACGCCAACGCATTGCTTCGTTAGCGTATTTTGCATCAAAAGAACCGCCTTTAAAAAAGCTAACAAGACCAAAAGCAAGCGAAACAACAACTGCAGCCAGTGCGATAAACATTAAAGTGGATAAAATAGTTTATCTCCTTGCTTTCGAATCATCGTAGTGAGTCTTTACATAATTAGTTATTTTGAGATATATCAAAAATGACTCAACAATTATCTGTGCCAAAATGCCGCAACTTCATTTAACTCTCAAATCAGATCATTGGAACCTCAAATGGGGAGTATTTATTTAAATATTGGCATTGTCTTTAGAATATCGGACAAAATGTAATAATAGCCAGCTGAGGAATAGACAGACTGGTACGGCTAAAATAGAAGTTTGATAAGCATCAATTCCGTAAAAGCGTGTACCATCTTCATCAAATCCGCCGCTCCATGCCCAATCAAGCAACAACCCCAGTAATGGTTGGAAAATAATACCACTCATCATGACCGTTGCATTGGTAAAGCCCATAGCAGTCCCCCCCATATGGTGAGGAACAGCTTCTTTAACACAAGCAAAGCTTAATATTTGCCCACCTGTAAAAATGCCTGCAAAAAATAAAAGGCTGAACATAGCATTTAAAGAAAGTTCAGGAACATAAATAATAGCTAAAAATAAGGCAGTTGTGCAAATGGCTGAGAGGCTCATTATTTTAACGCGACTTTGTAAATAATCAGAGCATTTAGCTGCAATAGGGCTACCTACGGCAATACCCAAATACAACATCACGTTGGCAAAAGAAGCAGTTTCATTGCTAATTCCGTATTTTTGCATCAAAAAAGGAACAGCCCATAGTTCGCAAAATGCCGAGATTGGTACATACATAAGCCCACCAAAAATAGCAAAAATCCATAATCGTGGTTGACGTGTAATATAGATAAGATCACTTAAGAAATGTGCGTTTTCTTTCTCAGAAGAAGAAGTAACACTGCGGCGTTCTCGAATAATCAGCCAACATAAGCCCGCCAAAATCAAACCCAAATAAGCAACAATCATCGTGGCATAGCGCCAACCAAAATTATTGACAAGTAAGGCAAATGGGGGGCCGCTGAACATACCACCAACGGTGCCCATCATATTTGTAAGGCTGGCAATAAGGGCAAACTGGGCGGGTAAAAACCAATCAGCACTAATTTTAAGACAGCTAATAAACGCACAAGCAGAGCCAGCACCAATAAGAAAACGACCAAATTGTGCAAGAGGTAGAGACGTGCTGTAGGCAAAACATAAACTACCTATCACACATAATAATGTTGAAAAAGTAATCACGCGGCGGGTGCCAAGACGATCAACAATAATTCCGCAAGGAACTTGCAATGCCACATAAGCATAATAGTAGAATGATGTTAACACCCCAAGAGCAGTAGACGTAACGTTGAAGTCACGCATTAAATCTTCTGTCATGACACTAGGAGAAGCCCTTAGAATCATTTCGTAAAAATAAAAGAGACTTGCAAATGTCCAAATGATCCAAGATCTAGCTGAAGGTATAGCAGTTTTCGCTTCTTTTGAAGCTGTTGTTATAGAATTTTGCATTGTTTATCTTTCTTAAAGATCAAGAAGCTTTATTGGTTTCGTATGTCTCGCGGACAAACCACATAACAAACCATGCACAAAGCAAACAAAGGGGCACAGTTGTCAAAGCTTGTTGATAATCATGTAGAGTATAGATAGGCATTCCTTCACTGTTTATATTACCATCCCACACGTGGTCAAGGATAATACCAAGTAAAGGTTGGAAGATGATGCCGCTTGACATTACTAAAGCATTTGTAAATCCAATAGTTGTGCCACTGTATTGAGGTGGTGTAATTTCTTTGGCGGCAGCAAAGTATAAAATTTGTCCTCCACACATAAATCCTGCAATAAATAAGAGAACATAGGTAAGATCAAGTGAAATATCAGGAACATAGATCACATAACTAAACACAAGCATGGTCGTGATAGCCGACCAGGACATCACTTTCACTCGGCTTTTAATAAGATTAGAAAAAATAGCACCAAGAGGGCTTCCAAGAGCCATACCCAAAAAGATCATAGCGCTGGCAAAAGAAGCTGTTTCATTGTTAATGCCATGAGCCTTCATCAAATAAGGTACACCCCAAAGTTCAGCAAAGGCAGAAAGCGGAACATACATTAGTCCACCATAAATACCAATTAACCAGACTTGAGGATTGCGAGAAATAACTTTCAACCCATGTAAAAGAGTATTGCTTGAATCATTATTAGAAGAGTCTTGATTTGTGCGATCTGGGTTACGATCTCGAATAATAAGCCATGCAGCTATTGTCACACCAATACCAACAATGGCAGCAATCACCATTGCATCGCGCCAACCAATGGCATTGGCAAGCATTGCAAATGGTTTTCCTCCAAGCATGCCCCCAAACGTTCCCATCATCATGGTAACGCCAGCAATCACAGCAAAGCGTTCTGGACGAAACCATGTGGCTCCAACAGTTGTACAAGATAGATAGGCACATGCAGAGCCTGCTCCTAGCAAAAACCTTGCAATTTGAGCAACAAATAAATCTGTACTATAAGCAAAAAGAAGGCTGCCGATAGTGCAAAATAGCGCAGAAAAAGTCACAACAGGGCGGACACCAAATCGGTCAACGATAACACCGCAAGGAATTTGAAGCGGAACATAGGCAATGTAGTAAAAGGAAACAAGAACGCCAAGTGATGTTGCTTGAACATTAAAAGCAAGCATTAAGTCATCGGTAATAACGCTTGAAGAAACTCTTAAAACATATTCGTATAGGTAAAATAAGGCAGCACAACCCCACATAACCCAGGCGATTGCTTCAGAAGGATAGGTGTTCTTTTTTGATCCTAAGGCTGCTAGAAAATCGTCGTCTTTATCTATTTTTTCGACAATTGTATTCATCGTGACATGTCCTTTTTATTATTACTAGAAATATTTCAAAAGTTCTTATTATTGATGGATCACTTTTATGCATTATTTTTTAACCTATCAACTATGTAATGTTTTTTGCAAGATTCGCAAGCAAAAAATCATAAAAAATCACCATCATTGAAATATAATAATTAAAAAGTGAAAATTTTGGTAATTTTATTCTATTTTTAAGGGGCGCTGATTTGAGAACCATCAAGTTAGAGCATTCAGATTCCAAGAAAGATGTTAGCAAGAGAAAAAATTTTAATATGGCTTATGACATTATCAGTTTCTCCTCCTCGTCATCGTTTTCCAGTTTCTATCATCAGTCAAGCCGTATAAGATTCATCATCGATTTAACAATAGTTATCGTGATGAAGAACAACCAGCTTATTAAAGAAAACTAAGCTTAGTCAGTGCTTAAAAGATCCGAGTCAAAGACGAGAGTATAATAAAGCTTGTGTTGCTTTAGCCAATAAAAATGCACGTATATTACGGGCAATATTAACCAAATAAACAGTTTATCAGGAAGAAGCTTAACCATTTTTAATGATTAAACACGATGATTTTCACAAAATTGCTAAAGGTAAATAATAAGAACCCAAATGGATAAACCGTTTTTATAAGCTCTAGAATCGTCATGGCAATCTATTGATTACCGATAACTTGATTGAGCCAATGAAAGCACATGCAGATCTTCTCAAGGCTAGAGTTGTAAATTAACTCAAAAATAAGCCGGATATATGACTGCAATATTATTTAAAAGTTCAACTTTTTACCTTGCAATATGCAGTGGACTATATATGACTATTCCACATTAGGTTATAAATTGATGATTTTTTACGTTAATTTATACCAAATACTTCTGTTATTTTTATAAGGGTATGAGGAATTCTTGTTTGATATATTAAGGGAGGGTTGTATGGATAACTTTCATAAAAATAAAACAGAAGAATTACCCAAAAAAAATAAAATTTATGAAAAACTTGAAGACGGTGCTTTTGCAAAAGCTTTAGAAAGAGAACTACAGCTTTTGCAAAAACAGCAAATTCAAGAATTTAAATCACATTATGATTATCCATCAAAAAGGATGAACTAAAGTGATTCGTTTCGGATAAATAAGTAAGGGCACACAGTGAAGTGTGCCTGTCTTTTTTACCAAATGCCCAAAGCCTTCCACCATATGCCGCCAATTCCAAACCATATAATTAAGTTGACGATACTAATGGCAAAGCCAACACCCCACCATGCACCAATTGAAATATAGCCAGATCCATAAAAAATGGCTGAACTACTTGCTCCGTAATGAGTCATGGCAGAAAATAAGCTAGAGCAAAATCCAAGACTAAGAGCCGCCAAAAGAGGCGGAGTTCCGACGCTAATTGCCACCGCCAAAAAGGCAGCATACATAGCACTGACGTGAGATGTATTACTTGCAAATAAATAATGGCTATAATAATAAATGAGCACTAATATGCTAAAGGCCCATGTCCAATCAAGGCCGATAACATGACCAGAAACCATATTGCTAAACCAAGAAATAACACCAAAAATTTGTAAATATTTGGCCAACATGACCAAAATGGCAAACCAAATAAGCGTATGCCATGCCTCTTTTTCAGATAAAATGTCGTCCCAAGTTAAAATCTTGGTTATTAATAATAAGCATAAACCTAGCAATGCTGTGGTGGCGCTACTAATTCCATAGGTTTCACCAAAAATCCATAGCACTAGCATAAAAGCAAAAATGCCTGTCATGATCCATTCATTTTTGCTCATTGAACCCATGTCGTGCAATTTCTTTGTGGCAATTTCTACAGCATTGTCAAACGTTTTAATTGTAGGAGGGTAGATAATGTAGATCAACAAAGGAATTAAAATCAAACTTAAGATACCAGGAACAATAGCGGCAAGAGCCCAATTCCCCCAAGTAATATTGACGCCTTGAGCAGCTGCAAAGGATTGCATCATCGGATTTGCTGCCATAGCTGTTAGAAACATTGCACTGGTGATAAGATTGCCATGATAAGACACAAGATTTAAAAACGCACCAATTCGCCTGTTTGTTTTATTATCTGGATGGCTATCAAGAGATTCTGAAATTGCCTGAACCACTGGATACATTATACCCCCGGCTCGTGCAGCGCTACTGGGAATAAAGGGCGAAATAATAAACTCAGTGACAGCAAGGCTATACCCTAGGCCTAATGATTTTCGGCCGAAAAGCTTGACAAAGAAAAACGCAATGCGCGTACCAAGTTGCGTTTTGATAAATCCACGTGCAATAAAAAAAACATAAATAACTAGCCAAATAACTGACGATCCATACCCCCCCAAGGCTTCAGGTTCTAGTTTTAACGTACCAGTCATAAGAGTGGCTGCCATACTGATTAATGCAACTGCGCCCATCGGTAATGGTTTAAAAATTAACCCCACGATAGTAGCCACAAAAATAGCAAGAAGCTTCCATCCTCTTGGATCCATTCCTTCGGGTGTGGGGCAAAGGTAGATAAGAATTCCTACTAAAACGGGAATCAAAAAACTTATTATTTTTTTCATTAGATTACCTAAAATTTCGACAAATCATCTTTCAAGATAGTGATATCAGAGTTTTTTCCAGATGCCGACAAAATTATTTACTTTATAAGAAATAACTAAAATTTGACTGTGAATCTTTACTTTTTAGGGTAAAAATGTCACTAATTCTACAAAGAGATTTCACTATGCCCTTTATTATTTGAAATTATTCGAAAACAGGAAATTTTAGACAAATGATTGATAACTTTGATTGTGTGATTCCGTTTCACTTAGAAAAATCCAATATTCGCGGACGTCTTGTGCGTTTGGATGGGATGATTCAAGATATTATCAAGCATCATCATTACCCACCATTGGTTAACTATTACTTAGGGCAGGCAATAACATTATCCTTAGCCATCGCTAGTTGCTTTAAATTTCATGGATTATTTACGTTACAAATCACAGGTAATGGTCCGTTGAAATTATTGGTAGTTGATATTAGTAAAGAAGGCCATGTACGTGCATGTGCAAGGTTTGATGCCGATAAAATTACCGTTCTTGACGAATCCGATCTTCAAAATAGTGTGCGAGTTTTTGGGGAAGGATATTTTGCCTTTACCATCGAACCCGAACAAGATGAAAACCGGTATCAAGGGGTTGTGGAATTAACAGGTACAAGTTTAGCTGAAGCTGCTCATCACTTTTTTCGACAATCTGAACAATTGGAAACAGGATTAATTTTGGCTTCATCCTCATACGGGGCAACCGAGGCAACATTAGGGGCAGCGGCCATCATGATCCAACGTATGCCTTTACCTACAAATGTTAGCATTGAAGATAAGGAACAGTTGGATGATGAATGGATTCATGCCATGAGCTTGGTGGGAAGTATAACGAAAAAAGAATTGCTTGATCGTCAAATCACGAACGAAAGTTTGCTATATCGGTTGTTCTGGGAAAATGGTGTGCGAGTACATGATCCCAAAACATATATTTCGAAATGTCGTTGCTCTTCTTCTAAAATTCAAGACATGCTTAGTACATTTAGTACAACTGAAATTAAAGATATGGTCATGGATGAAAAAATCAGTGTGACGTGTGAATTTTGTGGTAGGCAATATGATTTTAAGGAAGAAGAAGTGGTAAGACTACCTGAGTAAAAAACGCTGACTTCGAAAGTATTTAATTAGATGATTGTTTCGTTTCTTAAGTTCGCCAAAATGAAGGCATAAAAAGAACAAAGACTGTCAAAATTTCAAGACGCCCTAAAATCATTCCAACCATTAAAATCAGTTTACAAGGGATAGGTAAGGGCGCATGAGTTCCACTTGGCCCTAACAATTCTGTAATGCCGGGTCCTGTATTACTAAGTGCGGCAACGGCTGCGGAAAAGGCATTCATAATATCAAGGTTAAAAAGCGTTAATAACATGACGATGGCAATCGCGACTAAAAAATAAAGGGTTACAAATGTTAAGACTGATGTTGCAACAGTCTCAGAAATTTTTTGATTTTGATAGGTAGGAATGTAAACACTATGTTGACGTCGCAATTGTTTTAAATGAACATGAGCGACGGCTACAAGAACTTGTAAGCGAAAAACCTTTAACCCGCCCGACGTTGACCCAGTGCATCCACCCACCAAACTTAAAATAAATAGGATAAAAAGAGGAAAGCTTGCCCATTTAGAATAATCACTAGTGGTAAAACCTGTGGATGTCATAATTGAAACAGTGGTGAAAGCACTTTCTCTGAATGTTTGAGCAATATTTGCTTCAGTATGAAAATAGTTCCATAAGCCAATAGCCATTGCTGCAAAAAAGATGGTACATAGAAAAACGCGTAATTGTGAATCGCGATAAATGGCTTTGAAATTTCCCTGCCACAATTTAATATAAAGAATATAAGTAGTCCCACCGATAATCATAAAAATAATCGTGATCAACTCTATGCAAAAACTATCATAATACCCAATTGATAAATTATGGGTTGATAACCCACCTGTCGATACCGTAGCCATTGTATGACAAATCGCATCAAAATAGCCCATTCCTGCTGTTTTTAAACATATAAAACATAAAATACTGAACAATAAATAAACGGAAACGATTGCGCTACTAATTTGAGAAACGCGCGGAAGAATTTTTTCAGAACGATCAGAAAACTCGCTACGGAAAAGTTGCATTCCTCCAATGCGCAAAATGGGTAAAATGGTCAGAGCCATCAAAATAATTCCGGTGCCGCCTAACCATTGCAGCAAACAACGCCACAGCAAAATGCCTTTAGGTGCATTGTCAAGGTAGGGAATAACAGTTGATCCTGTTGTTGTGAGGGCAGAAACACTTTCAAACCATGCATCGACAAAATTGAGTTCTAAAGAAGACCAATAAATGGGAAGTGCTGCAAAAAGTGAAGTCGCTACCCAACTAAATGTCGTCAAAAGAAATGCTTCACGTACTCTTAGTTCAATTTTTTCTGGAGTATAATTAGAAAGGGCTAATAAGGGGCCAAATGAGCCGGCGATAAAGGCGCCTATAGCAAATTCTTCCCACCCATCTGACTTAAAAACAAACAATTCAACCCCTAAGGGGATAAGCATAGCGACAGCAAAAATGGTGATTAAAATACCAATCAGATAAAGAACTGAACGAAACGCTAACACGAGCCTAAAGCTTACCTTATTTGTTTAAATCCTTACTCTATACGCTTCATCATTCAAAAACAAGTTATTTGGCGGCTGCCGTTTCGTTAAATAAAAAGTTAATGGATCTTCTTGTAAAGTAAGTATTTAATCTATAAAAAGAGAAAACAGCCATTTAAAGAAAGATTAAATAATGAAAAAAATGATTTTTGCTATAATTTTACTCCTTAATATTACAGAAGCAAGGGCTGTAGAAAGTCTCGATTTTCAAATTACCAAAAATCTTGATCTCGTCAATGCATCTGCTGATATAAAGAAGTTTTGGGAAGACTTACAAAAAAATCGTTCTGTTAAAAATATAGGAAAAGATCAAGATTTTCGACATTTGTACGTAGGGCTTCAAGGTGTAATCGAAGCAACGCTTGCGAATAGTAATTTAGACGTTATTGGGGTGATTCATACAGCCTTACCGCCCACACCTCTGCGAACTGAAGGGAAAGTAATAACTGAAGGGCTGATAACACCAGAGATTCAAAATGATCCTGAACGGTTAAAGACAGTGTTAAATCGGGTAAATATTCTACCTACTTATCTAGCGACTGGCAAAAAATTGTTTGCGTGTTATCCCAAGCTATCTCAAGATACTAAAGTGCCAGGAATGGACATATATCTTAAAAAATTGGCTTTATTTGCTGGTGTACTAATAGATAAACCTTTTTCTGGGAGTCTGCCAGTAGAGCTATCTGGAGCCACCTATATTATTCAAGATAAAACAGGAAAAAAATATTATTTTGGCCTTCTTGCACGTCAAGCAAGTGCGCCTGATGATAAAGCAACATGGATTATGATTTATGGTCCCGAATCTGATGAAACAGTAAAAGATCATGTAAATAAAGTGATGACTTTTCTTGAAAATAAAAAAATTAAGCTGGATTAATAAGAATGTCTTCATGCTTAATAAATTATGAAAGAATACGCAGAGATTGATCTTAATGGGTAAATGAGCTATATTCTTTATAAAAGAACGTAAAGGAAGGTGTTACTATGCAGAATCCATATGATAATAAAACCGTTGTTCGTCGCGGTCAGGTAGCGCAAGGAGATGTAGGGCTTCGCAGCTACATGCAAAGTGTTTTCAATCTCATGGGGATGGGGCTCGCTCTTACCGGGGTGGTGGCGTTTGTGGTCGCTCAATCACCAGATCTTATTCATGCGCTTTATATGACACCTTTGAAATGGGTTGTCTTGTTGGCACCACTTGGGCTTGTTTTGTACTTGAGTTTTTCAATTCAAACCCTAAGTCAATCAACCGCTCAGTTAGTTTTTTGGGTGTATGCAGGTCTTATGGGGCTTTCTCTTGGCAGTATTTTCTTGCTCTATACAGCTGAAAGTATTACGCGAGTGTTTTTCATCACCGCTGCTATGTTTTTAGCAATGAGCCTTTATGGGTATACAACTAAAAAAGATCTAACTTCCATGGGATCATTTATGTTCATGGGATTAATTGGTATTGTGATTGCTGGCTTAGTCAATATATTCCTGCAAAGCAGTGCTTTACAATTTGCTCTCTCGCTGTTAGGTGTTGTCATTTTTACAGGTCTTACAGCTTATGATGTGCAACGTATTAAGGATATGTATTATCAAAGTGCAGCAGGCGAAGCCTTAGGTAAAGTTGCGATTATGGGAGCATTAACGCTCTATCTCGATTTTATCAATTTGTTTATGTCACTATTACGGTTATTTGGTGATCGTCGCTAAAACTTTTATAATAAATATATCTAAAAGAGAGGCCTTGTGCCTCTCTTTTTTTCTCTAAATTGGGGTGACCCACTTGAGTATTGAGAATTAGGTTAACAAATTTAACATAAAGCATTTTTCAACCTAGGAGATATTTTTAAGTGTACATCATCCGAACACTTAGAGGTATTTCCTCTTTGGATTCCGTTTTAGCAAATTCACTTAAAGCCTCTACAGCCATTTTCTTATCAATAGTAAGGGGCTGGTGGACATAAGCTTTTATTCTAAATGTCTTGTCTTTCATTAATTGAGATATCATTGCATTGATAGCACGAGCGCCTGTTGATTGGTGCGATGCAACTTCTGCAACATAATCAATGACATCTTCATTTATTACTAAATCTATGCCATACACAATCTTATACATTTGAGTATGATAAAGAAGAGGTGAATTTTTTGAAGTCAAGATAATTTTCTTAAGGCTATCTTTAGAAAGAGCAGAAAACTGAACAATATTACACAAACGTCCTGCAAGTTCTGGCAACATGCCATACCGTTCAAGTTTTTTAGGTGTAATCGTGATAGGTTTGTATTCTTTTGAACCAATACTATGTGGAGAAACAAGCCCAGGAAATGCTCCACCAGCAATAAATAAAATACCAGAGGTATCCAAAATAGCACCACTATTCAGTTTTAATTTCGCCCCTTGAATGAATGCTAAAAGTTCTTCTTGAACTCGTTTAATAACGTCCAATTCTCCAGAAGTTTGATTACAGATCTTATCAATTTCATCAATGAAAACAATTCCATGAGCTGCTATTTCTATGGCATCTTCTATCGATCTTTCTTTTGTTATTTCTGGTATTATTCTTCCTTTTCTTGATTTTCGTTTTGGCATTTTTTCTCGCTGTACATTGTCTTCACGTTGAAGCATTATATTGGCATTAGAAACTAAGTTTTCAAAAACCTCTTGCCATTTTCCTCCAATATAGCCTTGCGCTGTCCATTCAGTAGCATTTCCAATAGCAAACGGAATTTTTAAAGAAGCAGCTAATACCTCAATACTAGATGTTTTACCGCATCCAGTTGTCCCCATCATCAAGATATTTGGTTTTTCAAGTTTCATTCTTTGTAATAAAGGATGCTTAGGATTTTCTTTAATTGCTTTGCGTAATTGATTATTAACAAGGTGTTGGTGAACAAAGGTAGCAAGTGATTCCATTGCTACATCTTGACCAATTGTATGTGCAATAAGTGTCTTATATATGTCTTCGGGAAATAATATATCTGTCAGATCAACTAATTTTTTTTCTGGAGTTGTGGTAACAAAAGATTCCTCTTTTTTAATTTCTTCTTTATGGGAAGAAATAATAGCAGTATTTAAATTAGATGGTAATTCGTCATCACTTGCGTGGGAACTTTGATCACTAACACAAACCGCAATAGCAAAGAGCGTACTACAAATCAACATTAACAGACTTTTTTTAAGCAATGTATATAAAATCATTAATACCTCTACTTATTTTCTCAATGAGACCCATTTTTACCTTTAAAAAATCAATACTTTCTCCTTAATTTCGAGTAAATGAAAGCCAACATCACCAATTGCAACATAAAAATATTAATAATAAGTTAGCTTTAATCACATCAAAAAGAAATAATATTACGGAAAACAAAGAAAAAATCACCCTAAAGCAATTTTTTTGCAATAGTGCACAAATAACGTGCCTAATTCTTGAACACATGTTAAAAAGCATGTATTGTAATTTTGAAAACAATGATTCCCTAGATTAGTATAAGTTCGCTATGTCAATTAAAATTGGTTCTATTGAACTACCCATGCCGGTTCTTCTTGCACCTATGTCAGGTGTAACAGACATGCCTTTTCGACGCCTCGTTAAGCGTCAGGGTGCTGGCCTTGTTATTTCTGAAATGATTGCTAGCCAAGCAATGATTCGGCACACTCGACAAACTATGAAAATGATTGAAAAATCAGCAGAAGAACATCCAATGGCTCTGCAGCTTGCAGGTTGTGAACCAGAAGTTATGGCAGAGGCTGCCCGTTTGAATGAAGACTTGGGCGCAGCTATCATTGACATCAATATGGGATGCCCAGTTAAAAAGGTTGTGAATGGTCATGCGGGTTCATCTTTAATGCGAGATGAACTTTTAGCCGCCAAGATTATTGAAGCGACTGTGAAAGCTGTCAAAATCCCTGTTACTTTAAAAATGAGAACGGGGTGGGACGATAACAATCGCAATGCGCCACGACTTGCTAAAATCGCCGAAGAATGCGGCATACGAATGATTACCATCCATGGTCGTACTCGTTGCCAATTATATAATGGACGTGCAGATTGGGGCTTTATTGCCCAAGTAAAAGAAACCGTTACAATACCTGTCATTGGCAATGGAGACGTTATATCCATTGATGATGCTGTTACTCTTCTCGATCAAAGTAAGGCAGATGGCGTGATGATTGGGCGAGGTTGCTATGGTCGTCCTTGGTTTATTAATCAAGTAGGACATTATCTTAAGACTAAACAAAGACTACCTGACCCCACCTTGCAAGAACAACATCAAATCGTGCGTCATCATGTTGAAGATATGCTCATTCATTATGGTGAAAGTACAGGCGTCAAAATTGCCCGCAAGCATGTTGGATGGTATAGCAAAGGTTTGCATGGGTCTACCGACTTTAGAGTAGCCATTAATCAAGCAGATACCCCCACAGCGATGGCAAGTTTAATCGATAATTTTTATTTACCGCTGTATACTTAAGAAAAAGGAATTGGAACAACCTATGGCTCAAAATAATTGCGCAATAAAAACTCCTAAAGAGGTGTTAGAAGCTGTTCTCAATGATAATGATTTCTCTCTACAGCAAGGGGGTATCGGGGCAATGGTGGAAAACTTTTTAAACGCCTATTTTATCGCTCATGAAGGATTAATGCCAAGCAATGGTTTATATGACCTTGTGATGCAAGAGGTTGAACGACCGTTATTGCGAACAACCCTAAAGCTTGTCAATGGAAATCAAAAAAAAGCAGCTATTATTTTAGGCATTAACAGAAATACCTTGCGCAAAAAATTAACAGATTTACAAATAGATATTGATAATCTTTAAGCATGCACATTCAGTACAAACCCACTTTTCAAGAAATCACTAGGAAAATACTCGCTATTTCCCAAAATGACTCTTTCTTGCGTCGAATTGGATTTATTCTCAGCCTCATGGCCATTGCTTCTGGTTTTGCAACTTATCTTGTATTAACGGGAGCCGATCCTTTTGCTGATAAATCGAGCCGTGTGTTACCACTGATTTATCTAGATTTGACATTAATGATGCTATTAGCTGTTGTGGTGGCTAAAAAAATCATTGAATTATGGGCTGCACGACGACGCGGAACAGCGGGTTCTCGCCTACATGTCCAAATTTCAGCCTTATTTGCATTTGTCGCCATTACCCCTAGTATTTTTGTTACGTTATTTGCAGCTCTCTTTTTTAATGTGGGTTTGCAAGCGTGGTTTGGCGCACCCGTACGTTCAGCTTTAAATGAGGCTCGAATAGTCGCTGAAGCGTATTTGGATGAACATAAAAAAACGATTAACCACGATGCTGAAGAAATTGCCAGACACTTAGCTCCTCAAATGAATGCACTGACGCAGGTTCCCGACCTTTTAGCAGAAAATCTCAACTCCTTAACTGAACAACGAGGTATTGATGAAGCTATTATTTTTGATGGCAATCGACAAGTGGTGGCACGAGCATATTTAACCTTTGCATTCGAGTTTGAAAAAGTTCTTAACAATGCTTTTGATCGTGCTCGAATGGGTGAAGTTGTTGTCGTAATGAACGAAGGAGGAGATCGTGTTCGTGCCCTCATGAAACTCGATGACTTAACACAAACCTATCTTTACATTGGCAAATTCGTTGACTCGGAAATTTTACAACATGTCGTTGAAACAAAAAGTGCAATTTCTGAATATAATCGCCTAGATGCGCAACGTTCCGGACTTCAAATTACATTTGTGTTATTTTTCTCGATGGTGTCATTATTACTCCTTTTAGCTGCTGGTTGGGCTGGACTCACTGTTGCTAACTTATTTGTACGTCCTATTACTCGACTAATCACAGCAGCAGAAGAAGTCAGTCAAGGCAATTTAAATGTTCATGTAACAGCTGAAGGATCAATGAACAACGAACTTGGTAACTTGGCAGAAGCATTTAATAAAATGACACGGCAATTAACTAATCAACGTCAAGATCTTCTTAATGCCAATACACAAATTGACCAACGACGACAGTTTATGGAAACGATTCTGGCACGCATTTCGGCAGGTGTCATTAATATCAATCAACATTATGAGATCGTATTAATGAACCGCCGTGCTCATGAATTACTGGGCGTTACTGAATCTCAACATCTAAAAAATCTTAACCTTAAACAAATATGTTTAGAACTCGCTCTTTTATTACAAGAAAATCAAATTGAAACAGATACCCCCTTGCTTAAACAAATCTCGATCCGCCGAGGAGCAAATACTTTCATCCTCCAAGTGGGAATTGTAGTTGATCAATTCCGAAAGAAACAACGAGGTTTTATTATTACTTTCGATGATGTTACCCCCTTAGTTTCCGCTCAGCGCCAAGCGGCTTGGTCTGATGTTGCTCGAAAAATTGCCCACGAAATAAAAAATCCGTTAACGCCTATACAATTATCAGCCGAACGTCTAAAACGCCGTTATTTAAAAGAAATTACAAGTGACCCAACAACATTTGAAGCATGTACAGACATTATTATTCGCCAAGTATCACAAATTGGAAAATTAGTGAATGAATTTTCATCATTTGCGCGCATGCCTAATCCTGATATAAAAGCCGAAAATATCATTGTGTTAGCACGCCAGGCAATTTTCTTGCAACGCCAGGCACATCCTGATATAAATTTTATCTTTGATACAGCAAATGAAATGATTACAATGGATTGTGATGCAGGACAAATCGGTCAAGTATTAACAAACGTTTTGCAAAATGCAATCAATGCGGTAAACTTAGAAAGAACGACAGGGCAAGATAAACCTGAACAAGCAACTATTAAGTTAAGCATCGAAAAACTAAATTCAAAGTGTCGAATAATTATTGAAGATAACGGACCAGGATTCCCAGTACACGGACGAGAACGATTGACAGAACCATATTACACCACTCATTCAAAGGGAACTGGCCTTGGCCTTGCTATTGTGGCAAAAATTGTAGAAGATCATCGCGGAAAGCTAGAATTAACAGATAGCTCTCTCGGCGGTGCAAAAGTACTTATTGAGTTTTCAAGTTCAATAAAACGAATGGATGACTAATGGTTCATGATATTTTAATCGTTGATGATGAAGCTGACATCCGGGAATTAGTTGCCGGAATTCTTTCAGATGAGGGATATACTTCGCGTCAAGCAGCAGACGGCACATCTGCTTTAAATGCAATTAAGTTTCGCCAACCTAGCCTTGTTATTCTAGACGTATGGCTAGGAGATAACGAACGTGATGGGATGAAAATTCTTGAAATTATCAAGCGTGATCACCCTTATGTTCCAGTTATTATGATTAGTGGTCATAGCACTATTGAAACGGCTGTTGCTGCGATTAAGCGTGGCGCCTATGACTTTTTAGAAAAACCCTTTGATGCAGAACGATTGCTTCTTGTTTTACAACGTGCCATTGAAACGGCAAAATTACGTCGTGAAAATGCAGAGCTAAAAGTAAAATCTGGTATTGCTGTTGATTTGATTGGAAATTCACATTCCATTACGCAAATTCGCCAGCAAATTGAAAAAGCAGCACCAACGAATAGTCGTATTTTAATTACGGGGCCATCAGGTGCGGGGAAAGAAGTAGTGGCGCGCAAAATTCATCATCTTTCCCGCCGTTCTGAAGGGCCTTTTATCATTCTAAATTGTGCGTCTTTACATCCTGATCGACTAGAGGCAGAGCTTTTTGGCACTGAAATCATTGGATTAGATCCTAATGTACCCCGTAAAATTGGTCTTTTAGAACAAGCTCATGGTGGTATTTTGTTCCTTGATGAAATTACTGATCTACCTTTACCAACCCAAAGTAAATTGATTCGTGTTCTTCAAGATCAATCGTTTTGCCGCCTGGGTGACCATCAAAAAATTGACGTTGATGTGCGTATTATTGGGGCAACGAGTACGAATATTCAACAGGCCATTAAAGATGGTCACTTTCGTGAAGATTTATACTATCGCTTAAGCGTTGTTCCCATTACCATCCCATCTTTGCAGGAACGTGTGACTGATATTCCTTTGCTGATGCACTATTTTATGCAACAAGCAGCTTCCACTCATGGGCGGCCGGTTCGTATTCTAAGTGAAGAAGCAACGATTGTTCTACAGTCATATGAATGGCCTGGTAATATTCGTCAATTACGCAATGTTATTGAATGGGTTTTGATTATGGCACCGGGCGGCCCCAAAGACCTTGTTACCATTGAAATGCTGCCTCCCGAAATTCGTTCCGATACCTCATTTAATAATATGAGCAATCCAAGTATTGTCGTTATGCCCCTTCGCGAAGCACGAGAAGCCTTTGAACGGGAATATCTCCTAGCACAGGTAAACCGTTTCGGGGGAAATATTTCAAAAACAGCAAGGTTTGTAGGCATGGAAAGATCTGCTCTCCACCGCAAATTGCGCGCTCTTGGTGTGCATGAAGGACGAGGATCAGAAGAAGAAATAGACTTAGAATCTTCAGCCAATGAGGCAAAAATAGCATGAAGGTTGTCATAGCTGGGGCTGGTCGAGTTGGGTTTAACTTGGCAAAGTACTTAGCCGTTGGGGCAAATGATGTCACCATTATTGATCAGTCTGAGGAACTATTACGCCAAATCAGTGATAGCATTGATGTACAACCGATTGTGGGATATGCGTCTCATCCAGAAGTATTAGAACGCGCAGGTGCACAAGAAGCAGATTTGTTCGTTGCCGTAACAGCGTCAGATGAAGTCAATATCGTGGCATGCGAGGTTGCTAGCTCTCTATTCAATGTTCAAAGAAAAATTGCCCGCATTCGAAATCAAAGCTATCTTGATCCTAATTGGGTTAGCCTATTTCGCCCTGCTCATTTAGCCATAGACTATATTATTTCTCCTGAAGTCGAAGTTGCAAAAGCATTAAGCCGAAGTATCTTGGTTCATGGTGCTTTTGATGTAACATCGCTTTTAGAAGAACATGTAAAAATGGTTGGGATTCGTTGCAGTCAACTTTCACAAATACTTAACACGCCTTTACGCCTTATTCCTGGTTTGTTCCCCAAACTTCATTTTGTAATTGCCTGCATTTATCGAGATGGTGAATTATTCATTCCGTTAGGTGATGAACAAATTTTACTAAATGACGAAGTGTATTTTATCGCTGATCGAGATCAAATACCTCAGATTATGGAAGCATTTAATTTTCAGTTACACTATGGTCGTCGCATTTTGATTATGGGTGGTGGCAGTATCGGGTTAACTTTGGCAATTGAGATTGAAAAAAATCTAAAAAATTTCTCAACCAAAATTATTGAGAAAAATCCCAAACGAGCTGAACATGTTGCCCGACACCTTAAAACTACAGAAGTATTATGTGGAGATATTCTAGACGTTAACCTTTTGAATGAAGCGAACGTTCGTGATGCTGAAACGATTATATCAGTTACAGACGATGATAAAGTTAATATTCTTGCTTCTTTACTTGCAAAAAAAGAAGGTGGCATGCGCGCAATGACCCTTCTTAACAATATGGATTATTCATCCCTTGTCATTTCAATGGGCGTGGATGCCATTATTAGCCCCCACTCAATTACAGTTTCTTCTATTTTACAATATGTCCGCCAGGGACAACTACGCTCCGTTCATTCAATTCGCAATGGAGATGTAGAAGTCATTGAAGCTGAAGCGCAAGAATCGAGCAATGCAATTGGTTTATCAATTGAAGATATCAACATCAAAGGACAAGTCATGGTTGCAGGTCTTAAAAGAGGGCCTCAAACTCACATACTTCCCCCCAAAACCACTATTCGAGTAGGAGATCGATTGATTTTAATTGTAGATAAAGATTCCATTAATAAAATTGAACGACTATTTGCCACACGACTAAGCTACTTATAAACCGCATAGCCCTCTTTTTTCCAAAACGAAAATATTCGTCTAATATCATGACTGAATAAAGAAGAGGAAGTCCTACCAAAAGTGCAGTAGGAGATTTTGGAGATTCATTAAATTAAGAACTGAAAATAACTCCCAAAAAGGTAAGAAGATGCGATGTCGCATTTGTCTACAAAAAAAGGGAGAGTAAAACTCTCCCTTTCTTCATCAACATTAAAAGCTTAGGCTTCTTCTACTTTAGGAACTGATGCCTCTTGTATAGGTTCACTCTCAAAAGTTGGCTCTACAGCTGCTGCTTCATCAGCAAGAACGGCTTTCATACTCAACTTTACTTTACCGCGATCGTCAAAACCAAGAACTTTGACTTTTACTTCTGCACCTACTTGAACAATATCACTTACTTTATTGACACGCTCAACCGCCAATTCAGAAATATGCACTAAACCATCTCGGCTTCCCATAAAGTTAACAAAAGCACCAAAATCCATAATTTTCACAACTTTACCAACATAGATATGCCCAATTTCTGGATCACACGCAACGGCGCGAATCATGTTTTTGGCAATTTCAATAGACTTGTTATCATAACCTGCAATATTAACAGTTCCTTCTTCTTCAATGTCAATACGTGTGCCACTCACTTCACAAATTTCGCGAATCATTTTACCACCTGGGCCAATCAAGTCGCGAATTTTTTCGCGATTAATCGTGATTGTTACCATTTTAGGAGCATTATCGCTCACGGTTATACGCGCCGACGTAATGGCTTTTGACATTTGTTCCAAAATATGCAAACGACCTTCTTTTGCTTGATGCAAGGCAACTTTCATAATTTCAGGTGTGATACTGGTAATTTTGATATCCATTTGCAAAGCAGTAATACCCACTTCAGTTCCTGCAACTTTGAAATCCATATCACCTAAATGATCTTCATCACCTAAAATATCGGTCAAAACAGCAAAATCTTTACCTTCCTTAATCAAACCCATCGCAATACCAGCAACTGGACGCGGCAATGGCACCCCAGCATCCATCATTGAAAGCGATGTTCCACAAACTGTCGCCATGGAAGAAGATCCATTTGATTCCGTAATTTCAGAAACAGTACGAACCGTATAAGGGAATTTGTCTTTTGCTGGAAGAAGCGGTCGAATAGCACGCCAAGCAAGTTTACCGTGACCAATTTCACGACGACCAGGTGCACCTACACGTCCTGTTTCACCAACTGAATATGAGGGGAAATTATAATGCAACATAAAGCGTTCACGATATTCACCTTCAATTCCATCGATGATTTGTTCATCTTGGCTTGTCCCCAAAGTTGTCACAACTAATGCTTGGGTTTCGCCACGTGTGAATAACGCACTACCATGAGTGCGAGATAAAACACCCACTTGACAATCAATACCACGAACAGTTGTTAGATCGCGGCCATCCACGCGCACCCCTTTTTTCAAGATATCACCACGCATGATTTCAGCTTCAAGTTGCTTGAATGATGTTGCGAACACTTTTTCCTGTGCCGCATCAACTATCAACTTTTCTTTCATTTTTGTTTTAACGACATCAATACCTTGCATCCGCTCACCTTTGGTTGGAATGCTATAGGATTGACGCAGCTCTTTATCTGCTGCTTTTTTTAATTTTTTAAAAAAATCTATGGATTCTTTGGATGCCACAGGTACTTCCCAAGCTGGCTTTCCTGCTTCTTTTTTCAACTTTTCAATCATTTTCAATACAGGTTGAAATGCTTTATGACCAAAGACAACAGCCTCTAACATAACTTCTTCGGAAAGTTCATGAGCTTCAGATTCAACCATCAATACCCCAGCGTCAGTTCCAGCAACAACAAGGGATAATGTGCTATCAATTGACTGTTGTGGTGTAGGGTTAAGAACGAATTCACCATTAATGTAACCAACGTTTGCACCTGCAATAGGGCCTTGAAATGGAAGGCCAGAAACAGCTAAAGCTGCAGCAGCGCCAATCATTGCTAAAACTTGGCAATCATTTTCTTGGTCATAACTGAGAACCGTACAAACAATTTGAACTTCGTTAGAAAAGCCATCTGGAAACAGTGGTCGAATAGGACGATCAATTAAACGAGATGTTAATACTTCAGTGTCACTTGGCTTTGCTTCTCTTCTTCCAAATCCACCTGGAATACGGCCAACAGCAAATGTTTTTTCTAAATAATGGACACTAAGTGGGAAAAAATCGATATCAGGCTTTGCTGTTTTTGCACCAACAACAGTACACAAAACAGTTGAATCACCATAGCTTGCTAATACAGCGCCCGTGGCATGACGGGCAACGCGACCTGTTTCCAGAACTAGCTTACGCCCAGCCCATTCTATTTCTTGACGAGCGATTTTAAAAAATTCGGACATATATTGTATTTCCTAACCTACATATTTTGCAACGGACAATTATACTCAATTGACTTAAGGGTATTTAACATAAAAAAAGGGAGCAATGATCATGCTTTTTTAAGCAACAATCTTACTTCCCTCTTAATAAGACTAACGACGCAAGCCTAAAGCACCAATCAACGTTTTATAACGATCTTGGCCTTTCTTTTTAACATAATCTAACAAGCGACGACGCTGCCCAACCATTAGCAATAAGCCACGGCGGGAATGGAAGTCTTTTTTATGATCATTCATATGATCAGAAAGATTACGAATTCTTTCGGTTAAAATAGCCACTTGCACTTCCGGAGAACCTGTGTCCCCTTCAGTTGTTGCAAATTGCTTAATTAATTCTTGCTTGCGTTCAGCTGTAATCGACATCGTTTTTTTCCTTATTTTGAAAAATTAAACACACGTATGGGGAACAATTGATTATCTTTTTTTTCAGCTAAACTTAGCTCACCTTTTTCACTTAATAATAAGTAACAAGGTGATTCAAGTAAATTGACGAAAAAGGGAATCGCCTGTCCTTGACGGATTTTCAGTTCCTCTCTTGACCCTACAGATATCGCCGGGATGTCGTCCAGAACGATCCTAATGGGCAAAACACAAGAACTTATGGATGTAATATGCGCTTCTTCTTGCAATTTATCCAGTGGAAAAGAATCAGTTAAGTTAAATTTACCTACTTTTGTACGTCGTAAGGCGGTTAAATGTCCCACAGTACCTAAATAAAGGCTTAAATCTTGCCCTAAAGTGCGTACATATGTCCCTGTACTACAAACCACACGAAGTCTAGCAATATCGAAAAAAACCGTGAGTAGTTCTAATTCATAAATTGTCACTTGCCGTGCTTTTAGGTCAGGAATGATACCTTGTCGAGCAAGTGTATAAGCACGCTCTCCATTCACGCGTAGGGCTGAATAAATAGGTGGAACTTGACTAATTTGGCCACGAAATACAGTAAGCGCTTGTTGAATAGCCTCTGCGGTTGGTCGATGATCAGAAGTAGCAATCACCGCACCTTCCAAGTCACACGTGTCACGTGCTTCCCCAAACTTTAGATCAAATTCATATTCTTTAATATCAGTTTTGACATAAGGGATGATCTTTGTTGCTTCACCAATAGCCAATGGTAATAAACCTGTTGCAAAAGGGTCAAGTGTTCCAACATGTCCTAACGATTTTGTTTTGCACAAGCGTTTGATCAGCCCGCCGACACGGGTTGAAGTAATTCCTGCTGGTTTATCGACAATAATCCATCCATTAACCGACATTTTCAGCGCCCTATTCTTACATCTTGATATAAAGCCACCGACAACAGCAAACCTTGCCCCATCATCAGCGTTAACAATGCCGTACCACCATAAGAAACAAGCGGCAAGGGCACACCCACTACCGGCAACATTCCCATAACCATAGCCATATTAATAAAAGCATATAAGAAAAACGTCGAATTGATGCCTATGGCGACCAGCCGCCCAAAGTGGTTGCGTGCTTTAATAGCTACTATGAATCCGTAAATAAGCAACAAGACATATAACAAAACCAAAATAAGGCCACCGATAAATCCAAACTCTTCACTAAACATTGTAAAGATAAAGTCTGTTTGTTTTTCAGGTAAAAAGTTAAGGTGGCTCTGGCTTCCCTCCATATAACCTTTTCCAAACCATCCACCTGACCCAAGAGCAATTTTTGATTGACTCACGTGATACCCTGCATTACTTGGGTCACTTTCCGGATCTAAAAAGATAAGCACGCGTTTACGTTGATAGTCATGCAAAAGTGTCCACAAAAGAGGAATAGTAGCTGCCACAAGACCGCCCGTTGCAACAAATTTCCAAATCTGTACACCAGTTACAAAAAACAACATTGCACCTGACATAATAAGAATCATCGCTGTTCCAAGGTCAGGTTGCCGCATCATCAGCAAGGTCGGTACAATAATTAAAAACAAAGGGAAAATGAGATGAGAAACTTTTCGCGTCTCAGCCAAACTTGTTAAATGAAAATAACGTGCTAGTGCTAAAATTAAAGCAATTTTCATCAACTCTGATGGCTGTATTTGAATCACATATAAATCGATCCACCGGCGTGCGCCCATGCCGATAAAGCCCATAAGCTCTACGCCTACTAACAAAATTAAGGAAACGATATAAAAGGGATATGCTAAAAACATCCATCGACGAATATCAGTAATAGCAACAGCAACCATGATCACAAAACCCGCTATAAACCTTAAAATCTGCTTACCTGCCCACGGCATTAAATGTCCATCAGCAGCGGAGTATAAAATTGCAAATCCAATACTTGCAATCAAGCTGATCAAAAATATAGGCCAGTAATTAAGTTTTTTGAATTTTTGCCAATATTGTAAAATCATTTACGTGCCACCTTTGCATTCATGAAGGGTATAGTTGTTGTGCTAACAACAAAATATCTCGCGCAATTGGCCCCGCCACTTTTGCTCCGCTAACACCATGTTCAACAAATACAATGGCTGCAAACCGTGGATTATGCACAGGGGCAAAAGCTACAAAAAAAGCATGATCTCGGTGATGCCAAACCCAATTGGCAGAGCTTGTTTGACCAGAGGCTCGTTCTTTTTCAGTAATACGGCGCACTTGAGTCGTTCCGGTTTTTCCAGCCATTTCCATCCTTTCTTCCATGATTCGGCACCCATAGGCTGTACTTCCGGGGGTGTTAACTACTTGATTCATTCCTTGTGTCATTAATTGCAAGAATTTTGGATTAATATCCAAAGACGTAAAATTTTGGGAAGAGCGTTTTAAAAATGTAGGCGTTACCTTTTTCCCCGTTGCTAAACGAGCCGTCATCACCGCCAATTGCATTGGCGTAACTAATACGTATCCCTGTCCAATGCTAGCATTGTAGGTTTCTCCCAAGCTCCACTTTTGGCCTAATACGACCTGCTTCCAACTGCGTGAAGGAATAAGACCTTTTTTCTCTCCAGCAATTTCTATGCCTGTCACCTCTCCAAGCCCAAAACGCTTAGCCATGGCCGCAATAGCATCAATTCCTAAAAGACTCGCAACATGAAAGAAATATGTGTCACATGAGCCTGCCATCGCCATTTCCATAGTCACAGATCCATGCCCACCTTTCCGCCAACAATGAAATTTGTGTGATCCTACATTGACATGTCCTGTACATTCAACAGCTGTTTGCTGTGTTATCACACCGGCTTCCAACGCAGCAAGCGCAACAATCATTTTGAAAGTAGAACCAGGTGAATATTGCCCCATGGTTGGTTTATTAATAAGTGCTTTATAAGGATGATCGAGAAGTTCTTTCCACTCTTTTTGGGGAATACCATGAACGAAAAGATTATTATCAAATCCTGGCACTGAAACATAGGCCAAAACTTCGCCACTTCGTACATCTAAAACAATCGCCGAACCACTTTGATGTTCTACTAACCGATTATACGCAAATTGCTGCAATCTAAGATCAATTGCAAGTTCCATCTTATGGCCTGAGTTCCCCTCAGCAGTAGAAAGTTCTCGTACAACTTTACGTACCGCATTAACTTCAACTTGTTTAATTCCGGGCACACCTCGTAAATCTTCTTCCAAGGTTTTTTCTAATCCACTTTTTCCAATTTTGAATCCAGGCAATTCTAATAATGGGTCGCCGTCTAAGTCGGTTTCGGAAGGAGTAGCTACATACCCAATGAAATGCGATGTTTCTATTGGGTGGGGATAAAAACGATTTCGTCCTTCTTCAATTATTACGCCAGGTAGATCTGGCAAATGCAGCTCAAGTTTCGTTACTTCTGTCCAGGTAATATTTTCTTTAAGGGTTACTGGAATAAATTTGGACTTATTTTTAATATCTTTGGAAATAACAACGATATCTTCTTGCGTTAAATTTAAAAGAGGTTTAATAACACTGAGAGTTTGCTGCCAATCATCTACTTGATCACGAACAATAACAGCACGGTAAACATTCTGATTGGTAGCTAGTATTTGACCATTACGATCGACAATTTGCCCACGCAACGGCGCAATCAATCGAGAGTGAATACGATTTTTGTCCGAAAGCGTTTTGTAATGTTGGTTTGACAGAATTTCTAAATAGTACATTCGACCCACAATAGTGGACAATAAGAGAGCCTGCGCACCTCCTAAAATAAAAGCACGTCTGGTAAATAAATTTTCCTTATCATTATCGATCAATTTACTGTGCCTTTTATATTTGAGGATTATGGATCATACGTTTATGTCTACGTAAGATCTCTTCAACAGAGTTTTTAATGGCGATCAATATATTTTTGCAAAGATAAGCTTATCTGGCAAACAACAGGATACGTTAAAATGCTAAATCCTATAAAATTTAGAATAGGCAAAACAGGTAACCATTCTTGTTTAAAAATGGATAAAACTGCCCATTTTGTAATGGAATAAACAAGAAGATATGCAATATATCCACAAAAAACAAATCCAAAAGATTTTCGTAAAATTAGTTTTCTAAAGATTTTCGCAAAGAAAATCAACTGTAGAATTCCAAGAATTGAAATACCCAAAGGATACCCATATAAACCATCCTGAATTAACCCCACCATCATTAATCCCCAAAATTGAATAAGGTCAGGGCGATAGATAAGCCATAAATATAGCACCATTACAAAAAAATTAGGGGAGAATCCCAAATGTGTCCAGATGGGGAGAAAAGAAATTAAGCTAAGAGCAACAAGTAAACAAGAAATAACTGTAGGTTTAATATTTTTTGTACTAAGGAAAGATTCTTGATTATACATATTGTGATTAAAACTACGCGCTATTTTAGGGGTTAATCCCCGCTATACTCTTCTTGATATTGAGAAATGACCAATACAAAATCTAGATCTTTTGCATGGGCAAGAGGTGCTGCTGTCACTTTAGCCCCCTCAATTGAGACAACCACGGCCACGGGAACATTTGGGGGGAAAATCCCACCTACGCCAGATGTTACTAATTCATCACCTACTTTAATAGAAGCAGTATTTTCAATATGAGAAAGTATAAATTTCTCCTTACCTGTTCCTACCAAAATAGCGTGATCATTAAAAGATTCAATTTTAATAGGCACTCGAGAACTGACATCGGTGATTGGCATAAAGCGAGAATTTTTTTCGCCAACCGATATAATACGGCCGACTAAATAACCAGCAGTTGTTAAAATAGGGTTGTTTTTCTTAACGCCATCATTTTGAGTCGCCGCAATAAAATACGTGGCAGAATAACCGTCATATACATGATGAGTAATATGGGCGGTCGTAATATCTTCTGTGATAATGGATTTAACGTTAAGAGCTTCTTTTAATTTTGAATTTTCCGAATAAATATGACTATGGTGATGGTTTTCTCTCACTAAAAAATCATTTTGCAATCTTAGAGCTTCATTTTCAGCAATAAGATCAGTTTTTGAACGAAAAAGCGTCGCAGCATTCACCCCCCATTCATATGGTTTTGCCAAAACAGTGGAGAGAGGCGAACAAAAACTAATGACCGATTCTTGAATACGAATCGCCACTAAATTTTGCTTAGCTTGTAGAATAACACCGGCAAAAAGGCATACCAATAAAAGACAAAATTTAACTGTGCGACTAATTTTACCCATACGTCGAGAAGAAGAATAGGAGGAATGAACAATAGTTGCTCGCCGTCCCCCAACAGTTTTTAATCCTACAACCGATAAAAGTCGCATTTTATCTCCTCATACTTCATCAGATTACATTCTAATAAATTTCGAAATATTTACCATTAATTAATACATATTAACAAGTACACTTTGAAGTGCACGCATTTCTTCTAACGTTCGACCCGTTCCACGAACAACGCAACTCAATGGATTTTCAGCAATAAATACAGGTAGCCCTGTGGCTTTAGCTAGAACTTTATCAAGATTTTTTAACAAAGATCCCCCGCCTGTCATCACAATTCCTCTGTCAACAATATCAGCAGAGAGCTCGGGTGCAGTATTTTCAAGGGCTGTTTTAACACCTTCAATAATTTGTGCAATTACATCATTTAGGCTTTCTGCTATTTGATGTTGGTTAATTTCAACTTCTACCGGCGTGCCGTTCGTTAAACTACGTCCTTTAATTGCCATAGTAATCGCAGTGCTATCAGGATTAATTGTTGCTGATGCAATTTCTTTTTTGATTTTTTCGGCTGTTCCTTCACCAATCAACAAATTATGTGTCCGGCGAATATAATTGATAATGGCGTCATCCATTTTGTCACCACCAACCCGTACGGAACAAGCATAAACAATCCCCCCCAGCGAAAGGATAGCAACCTCTGTCGTTCCTCCTCCAATATCAACAACCATTGAACCCGTCGGCTCAGTAACTGGCAATCCCGCCCCAATAGCAGCTGCCATCGGTTCTTCAATTAAGAAAACGCGTCGTCCGCCTGCACTTTCTGCAGATTCTTGAATGGCTCGACGCTCAACAGCGGTTGACCCTGAAGGAACACAAATAACAATTTGAGGCGCTGCAAAGCTGCGACGATTATGAACTTTGCGAATAAAATGTTTAATCATTTCTTCAGCAACTTCAAAATCAGCAATCACTCCATCTCGCAATGGTCTGATAGCTTGAATGTTGCCAGGTGTCCGACCAACCATTAATTTTGCTTCCTCACCAACGGCAAGTACTTGACGTTTTCCTTTGGATGTAGCAATCGCTACAACAGATGGCTCATCAAGAACAATCCCACGACCTTTTACGTAAACAAGTGTATTAGCAGTTCCAAGATCAATTGCCATATCGGCAGATAGTTTCCCAAACAGTTTGGATAGGATTTTCATTTTTTTCCAAATTAATTAGATAATCTTAATATAAGGTTTTAGGACTTTATGCCCTCTCAACGCAAGAGGATTTATTAAAATCTTCTCACAAAATTCTATTTGTTTTTAATTAGGTAAGGAAAAACTATTAACGAGACTACCGGATAACAAAAGCCATCCGTCAATCAGCACAAAAAAAATGACCTTAAATGGCAATGAAATCATCACCGGTGGTAACATCATCATCCCCATCGACATTAAGACAGATGCAACAACCAAATCGATAATCAAAAAAGGAATGAAGATAAGAAATCCAATTTCAAAAGAACGCCGCAGTTCACTAATCATAAAAGCTGGCACGAGAATTTTAAAGGTGTAGCACTTGGTTCATGCACTGATCCTACTTTGGCCAAATCCATAAACAATCGTAAATCTTGTTCACGAACATTACTGAGCATAAATTCTTTAAATGGTTGCACACATTTCTCAACAGCTTCTTCTTCTTTTATTTTTTCTTCTATCAACGGTACAACACCTTGTTGATAGGCTTTTTCAAACGTCGGCTCCATCACAAAAACTGTTAAAAACATAGCTAAACTAATTAATACCATATTGGGTGGCGACTGCTGCAAACCCATTGAATTGCGTAAAAAAGATAAAACCACGATAATACGCGTAAAAGATGTCACCATAATAATCAATGAAGGCGCAACACTTAAAACCGAAAAAATTAGGAAAAGCTGAATCATTCTGCCACTGAAAGACCCATTGGCATTACCAAGATCAAGCGTTAAACTTTCCGCCATACTCGGTGATATCAACAGAATACTGAGCAGCATCAACAGCACTAATTTGCCCTTAAAAGTCACTAACATTCTCCGCCACACGCGCTTGTTTATGTAAAACATGTTCATTTTGTTGACCAAGGAGAACAAGATATGTGTGATGCTGATCTTGAAATTGGATAAGACTGCGATTAATGTCAATTGCTTGACGTTTCATAATTTTTAAGTAGGAAGAATCTTTTCCATATAAGGCGAATTTTTCTTTGATGAAATGACTTTTCGTCACTTTTGCAACTAATAAAATTAGGACAATTATGAATACTAAAACACCTAGCGACTTTATCATTAACCCATAATCCATCTAGGTCATCCGTCCTTTAGCATAGGCTTTTACGCCTTTAAGCCGCAATTGAGAATCATCCATATTTTTGCGTAAAGTTTCATAACGGTCTTGAAGTTGAAGAAGCTTTTCATTGAGTTGCTCAGCAAAAATCCGCATTTGTTCACGCGCAATAGCCTGTTCATCCGCTGAAAAAGTTAGCAAATCATCTAACAGACCAGATAGTTTGTCTTGTTCTTCTTGAAACGCTTCTGTTAAGGTTAATTCTTCAGGCATCAACAACAATTTCTCTTTAAGGCTCAAGAGACGTTGCATAAAGTCATCAAATGTCATCGTATCATTCATATGTAAACCCTAAAGATTAACAGAATTCCCTATATAACTTTTATGAGACCATTGCATAATGAGATATTTTGAATCGCATTGACACTGTTAAGAGCTTAAAAGAACCATTATGCAATGATCTCTTTAATTTATGTTATTGAGATATGTCCTTACTTGGGTTCTCAACGACAGTTGTTGTATTAGACATAGCTGTACTAGACGTATCAGCGGGAGGTGCACAAGATACCTGAGGTGCATGCTTCGTAAAACCTTCAGACCAGCGATGCATATTATCCTCTTGCTCTGCTTGAACTTTGGAAAGCGCCTGACGAATAAGACCATTTTAACATCTTGAGTGCAGTTCGCAAGCTATCCATTATTCCTGATAGTCTTTGATCTTCTTTATTATGAATCGTCGTGATTTCTCCATCTGGAGTTCCCTTTGCATACAATTCCTCATAGTCAACCACATACGACTGCTTTGATGCATTAGAGCCTTGAGGTTTTTGTGATTGCTGTTCATCCATTGCTCCTACAGAAAGAATAGAAGCAAACGTCGTTAATAAAATATATTGCATCATCACTTATAAATCCCACCTCTAAAAAATTATTCACAATATATAGTAAAATGTATAACAACAAGAATAAAGGGCATTTAAAATTAATAAATTTAGTTAATAAATCATCAACTTATAAAAAGGTTCATATCATGGCAATTAGGGTTTGCGTCAGGGTTTTATCATATGTTACCCTAAGCCCATGCATTCAGATATACACTTAACAGAGATTACCCTTGTCGTTGTCGCCGCACTTGCTGGTGGCCTTGCCCTTGTGCGCCTTAAGCAACCCCCTATTTTGGGGTATATTTTAGCAGGCATTATCCTTGGCCCTTCTGGTTTAGCATTAATTGAATCACGAGAGATAGTCTCAACTCTGGCTGAACTAGGTGTGTTATTGCTTCTTTTCGTTGTCGGCATGGAACTTAATCTTAGAACATTCAAAAAAGCATGGGTAATTACAACTCTGTGCACTGGTCTTCAAGTTGCCTCGGCATTAGCCATTACCTTTTTACTCGCCCCTCTTTTTGGGTGGTCGGTTGGAATGTCGCTTTTAGTTGGCTTTGTGATGTCTTTGTCTTCAACAGCTGTTGTTGTCAATATGCTAGAAAATATTAACGAATATCGAACTGAAACAGGTCAATATGCTATTGGTGTATTAATCGCTCAAGATTTAGCCATCGTTCCAATGATTCTGATTTTACGTAACTTAGGAAAATCAGGCTTTGACCCTAGTCTGATCATGAAATTGGTTTTATCTGTTAGCTTTATTGTTATTTTAATTTCTTATCTATCTCGCAAACAACGTGTTCGACTACCCCTAACCCAAATGATTTCGGGTATCAAAGAATTAACGCCTCTTGCTTGCTTAACATTTTGTTTTGCCGCAGCTGCCATTTCGGGTCTAATTGGTTTATCTGCTGCTTATGGTGCTTTTTTGGCGGGACTTGTCTTAGGGAACACTCATGAACGTTTGATTCTTTTAGAAACGACTCAACCTATTCAAAGCACTCTTTTAATGGTGTTTTTCCTATCCATAGGATTGCTTTTAGACATTAATTTCATTATGGATCATTGGACTATGGTCTTGGTGTTATTGTTTGTGATTACCTTTGTTAAAACAGCCCTTAATATTGGCATTTTACATCTTTTGCGACTACCATGGTCCCAATCATTTTTGATTGGAGTTGTTTTAGCTCAATTAGGGGAATTTGCCTTTCTCTTAGCAACGGTCGGCTATGAAACAAAAATTATCGATAGTTATGGTCAAAAACTTATCATTGCGTTAACTGTCTTATCTCTCGCGTTTAGTCCTGTATGGCTTTCTATTGCAAGACGCCTAAAACAACGCGCTTCTCTTGCTAATGGAAGTATCTTTCGCGAAATGATCATGAAAGCGGGTGGTGGACGATCTGGTTGGTATTCGAGATTAAAAACAAAAATAAGAAAACCTAAACCTGATATTTTAGATGAAGATGAATCTTAAAACCAAACCAACTCAACCGAGTTTTGCTCTTGAATCCGAACATTCTGGCATTGTAGTCGGCATTGATGAAGCTGGATGCGGCCCATGGGCCGGACCCGTTGTTGCAGGTGCTTGCATACTGCGCGACCGAGATAAGTTAGCACCCCTTTTAACTCTTATTAACGACTCAAAAATGTTAACTTCCAAAAAACGTGATAGCATCTTTGAACAATTAATCCAATTACCTGAACATCAATTTTTCTATAGCATCGGTATGGCCAGCGTTGAAGAAATTGATACAATCAATATTGGCAAGGCCACACGCCTAGCGATGGAACGCGCCATCAATAGCCTTTCTCTAAAACCAACTGTTGCCTTGATTGATGGTATTCGTAAGCCCATCTTGCCTCAACAACAAGTTATTACGGTAGTGAAAGGAGATCAAAAATCTTATTCTATTGCTGCTGCTTCTATCATCGCAAAAGTTACTCGTGACCGATTGATGAAAGACCTTGATCGAGAATTTCCAGTTTATGGATGGAGCCACAATGCGGGCTATGGCACTGCAAAACATCAAGCTGCTTTGAGAGAATTTGGGGTAACTGTGCATCATCGACGCAGCTTTGCCCCCATTGCAAAATTACTTACAACTGATACATTAAATGATATTTAAGACTTTCATAGGTGGTGGGAATGCTAAAAGTTCGTTCTTGCCCTTCAAAATCAATTAGCTTGTAATATTTTCCGCGTTCAATGGCAAGTTCTTTAAGCGCTATAAAATCAGTAATATTACGTTCAACACTATGAAAAGAATTGCGCGTTAATGAAGAAAAATCCATTAAAGGATCTTCATCTACGAGCCAATTTTCAAATCCATTTCTTGCCAATACTTTAAGTGATCCAATGTTATCTGGGCTGACTACAGCTTCAAACTGAGAAAGTGCTTCTCCCTTATAACATTTAAATGGAGTTGCACTTGTATCTTTTCCAAGCCCGCGCTTACGCACTTCAGGTGCCCATTGCTCGATAAATCCTTTGAGGACATCAGATCCAATTCCTTTTCCCCAAATACTGGGAATATAAGCATAACTTAAACCTGCAATACCCGGTTTGCTGGTCAGCCCAGCAAGAATGAATCCTAGTGGTGTTTTATTAGATTTGTCCCAAACGATTAGCCCCCCATGTGGCTCACCGGCTCTGAATCTTGGCAACCACAGATTTAGTGTACGATCGAGTACGTCTTGTGAATTTACAGAAGGCCCGGCTCCATAAAATTTCATAATCTCTGCATCTAAAAATAGATAATTTAAAAAATTGGTATCAGATTCTTTAGCATTTGTTGCAAACCATTTGTCACCTTCAATGGTCATTTCTAAATAGTTTGGGTGGAATTGCAAAGGATAATCTTCACCTAGCGGCTGATCAGTTGCATATCCAGTGCTTCCATATCCAAAGCAAATAACAATCGCCATAATCAATTTATTGATGAACATCTTCACACCTCGCTTTATTTGTTAAAATGAATCGAAGAGATAATGCTAAGGGTGAAACATTAAAAAATAATGAAATATTTCAATCTATTAGATTGATTTTTAATAAAACAAATCATTTCAGAGATCTTGCATAAGATCATGAAGAGTATACAATATAGTCTTAATTCATTATCATGACCTTTATAGAAATTGCTAAGCAGCCAGAAACAAAGTGAACAATCTTTCTTCAGATCAATTCATTATAGATTGCCTAAAATCCCATTATGGTATTGATGTTATTAAGCTTACATTCCTTCCATTGGGAGCAGATATGGATGCATCAGTGTACAAAGCAGAGACACATGAACAGCGATCTTACTTTGTAAAATTAAAACGTGATCATCATGATGATATTAGTACTGCCATCATAGAACTATTACATGATGCCAAGATTCAGCATGTTATTATGCCTATCAAAACAATTCGTGGACAACTAGCTCAGCATACCGATAACTTTACTTTTATTGTTTATCCATTTATTGAGGGACAGGATGGTTTTAGCCGTTCACTAACAGATGATCAATGGCTCATTCTGGGTAAGACATTAAGACAAATTCACGAAATTGATGTGCCTTTGTCAATACAACACCATATTCGAAGAGAAACGTACTCTTCCAAATGGCGAGAGTTTGTGCGATCATTTTACCCTTATCTTGAAACCGGTGCACCTAGCGATGAAACAGCAATAAAGCTATTAGATTTTATGAAAAAAAATAAGAAAATCATTCACCGGTTAGTAGATCGAGCTGAGCAGCTAGCCCATAAGCTTTACAATGCGTCGCCTAAAATCGTGTTATGTCATTCTGATATTCATGGAGGGAATGTCTTGATCGATAAAAGCAATAATCTTTATATTGTCGATTGGGATGCCCCCATTATGGCACCAAAGGAACGTGATCTGATGTTTATTGGTGGAGGTGTCGGTAATGTTTGGAATAAACCGTCTGAAGAAAATCTATTTTATAAAGGTTATGAAAACACTGAAATCAATAGAATAATTTTAGCTTATTATCGGCATGAACGAATTGTGGAAGATATTGCCATCTATTGCCAGAGTTTGTTTTTTACAACGGTCAACAACGAGGATAAACAAGAAATATACAGGCATTTTATTGACATGTTTGCCCCAAGAGGCGTCGTAGACATTGCCTTCGAAACTAACAAAGGATAAATTTACTAATATTGTTAGGTGATGTTCCGATATTTTTCCACATGCGCGGCGACTTTACGCATTAGCGTTGGCAACGCATAATCATCAAGATTTTTTGGATCAACTAATAAATCACCAGGCTGATCAAGACCTATTGCCTTAACAATAGTAAGACGCAATTGAAAATGGGTAAATGTATGAATCACTTCGTGTGGTAAAACGACCCAATTTGCGAAAGGAAGTTGTTTTGAGATTGTTTGCGCAACTTCATAAGGATGATCTTGCCAAGCGGTTCCCGGAAATTCCATCAAATTTGCAAGCAATCCTTTTTCTGGGCGACGGCGCAACCACACATGATTTTGCTCATCCATATACCAATAAGTAATTCCATAGCGAACAGGCCTTGGGATTTTTGCTTTTTTACGAGGTAACGTTGTCGCTTTTTCAGTGTTTGCTACAAGACAATAAGATTCAATGGGACAATCATGGCATAGCGGCTTATTTGGCCTACAAATTGTTGCCCCTAAATCCATTAAGGCTTGAGCAAAATCACCGCGCCTGTTGTCAGGCACATAGTCTTTTACCTTTAATCGCACCTCATCAAGCAATTGAGGCAATTCTTTTTCTAAACAAAGAACCCGTGAAAAAACACGAACGATGTTACCATCCACTGGCACAACAGATTGATCATAAGCAATTGAGGCAATCGCTGCTGCTGTATAAGGACCGATACCAGGCAAGGCTAACAACTGGGGCAATTCTTGTGGCACTCGCCCTTGGTGTTCATTTACTATGATTTGTGTGCATTTATGAAGATTACGAGCACGTGAATAATATCCAAGTCCTTGCCACGCATGATAAATCTCATCTTGTGTGGCTGCAGCAAAATTTTCAATCGTTGGCCATTTTTCAATAAAATATCTAAAATAATCAATGACAGTTGCAACAGTGGTTTGCTGCAACATAATTTCACTTAAAAGAACATAGTAAGGGTTGGGCGTCTTCCCTGGATTTGCACGCCAGGGAAGATGTCGATGAGACCGATCATACCAATCCAATAGAGATTGATGAAATGTCATGAAAGTTGGCGAATCTGCTTTGCATAACTTTCAGGTACAGCAATTGCCAACAATTCTTGTGTTTTTGAATTGAGGACAACTTCTTGAGGCACATCATGAGTTACAGGAAAGTCAGCTGTTGTCTTACCTGCCATTAATCCTATGATCATTTCTGCAGTTTTTTTACCCATAGCTTTACGATCATAAGCAACTGCAGCCAACACACCACTGGCAACCGAAGCAGAGTCATTGGCAAAAACAGGAATCTTTGCTTGATTCGCAGCATTCGCAACGGCAGACGCCGCAGCCATAACCGTATTGTCGTTGGGAAAATAAATCGCATCAACTTTACCAATCAATGATTTTGTAGCCGATACCACTTCTGACGTGTTATTAGCGGCTGCAAAAACAAGGTCAATTTGATGCTGTGCTGCTACTTGTTCCATTTGTTTCAAAATAGCAACAGAGTTAACTTCAGCGGGGTTATAAAGAACGCCAATTTTTTTTAAAGATGGTACAAAAGCCTTAATCAAAGCGATTTGTGGTTCCACAGGCATAAAATCACTAATCCCTGTAACCCCTGCTTGTGTTTGATCATAGGCGGACACGAGCTTTGCCGCCACAGGGTCTGTCACAGCCGTAAACACCAAGGGAATTTGAGCTTGTCTGGCAATCGGAAGTAATGTTTGTGCACTTTGAGTCGATAATGCCACCATCACAACAGGTTTTAACATTTGAAATTTTTTAGCAATTTCTGCGGCAACTGATACGTTACCATTCGCATTTTCATAGATAATTTTGACGGTTTCACTATCTTTAAATCCATGAGTCGCTAAAGCATCAATCATGCTGATACGAACTTCATCTAGCGTATGGTGATCAATAATTTGGGTGATGGCGATAATCGGAAGATCTTGGGATTTGTCTTTAGGAAAAAGGAAGAAAAAAATGCTCGCAAAAGTAACAGCGGCAAGAATCAAATATTTTATAAAGGGGTGTCGTTGATAGGCCATATTAATCTCGATAAGTTATTTTTAATTTTTCTAGGTGACGTTTTTAAAATAGAAATGCAACAACAACGCATAGGAAGTTCCTCTGTAATTTTTTAAACAAAATAAGCTTTGGAATTATAAATTCTAATATTTCCAAAGCTTGATCGTCAATTAATTTTTAACATTTTCTGGTGGATTTTTAAGCATTTCGTCCACATCACCCCAAACAATATCAAGGTAACTGCCCACATGTTTACCATTAATCATCACTTGAGGAACTGTCTTTTTTCCAGTTTTATCCTCTAGTTCTTTTAATTTTGCTGCATTATTATCAACATTTATTTCTGTAAAAGGGACGTTCTTTTCTGTAAATACGTCTTTCACTGAATTGCAATAAGAACAGCTTTTGGATGAATAAATTATCACTTCCAGATCTTTTTTAGCTAATGATTTATCAGCATTTGAGGCTGCAGAATTAGCCTGAGATGCCGCTTCTGCTTGGCTCTCAGTTATTAATGTGGAACAAGTCAACATTGTTACTATTGACAAAGAGAATAAAATTTTTGTTAGCATAAGAATTAAAATCACCGTTATATTTTATACTTTGACTGTAGGTAAAATTGTCCTTTTTATCAAGCATAATCCTGCCTCATCTTAACCATTGGTCAACGTTGGGGCTCAATTTATTATTACCTCCTCGATGCTTAAGCTGTGGAGAACATGCAAGTGAACCCCATCAATTATGTGGAACTTGTTGGAAGTCTCTCGAATTTATTACAACACCTTACTGCGAAAAATGTGGGCATCCCTTTGTTGTAGATCAATCCCATTTAATTTGTGGAGAATGCCTTCACTAGCCTCCGCTTTTTACCGGTGGCCGATCTGCCTTTCGCTATGATTCATTAATCCGTGAGCTTATTTTAAAATTCAAACACGGCGACGCCACTTATCTTGCCAAACCACTTGGTCGCTGGATGACACGAAGTGGAGAAGATTTATTGGCAAAATGTGATTGCATTATTCCTGTGCCACTCCATCGATGGCGTTTATTAAAGCGTCGGTATAATCAAGCGACTTTGCTAGCGCGGGAAATTAGCTCTAACAGCAACCTTCCTTATCTTACAAATGTTTTGATTCGAACAAAAAATAATACCTCTCAACATGAGAAAATCACGTAAATCTCGTGAAGAAAATGTAAAAAGCATCTTTAAAATTGCGCCCCAGCACTTAGCTTTGGTGAAAAAAAATCATTCTTATTGGTGGATGATGTGTGGACGACGGGGGCAACACTTAATGCTTGTATCAAAACATTTAAAAAAGCAGGTGCTAAAGATGTTTATGTTTTAACGCTCGCCAGAGCCATTAAGGGTAGCTAATATAACCTTAGTAATTTATGGAGAAATATAATGGTAAAAGTTGTTGTTTATAGTAAAGATTATTGCCCCTACTGTGTCAAAGCTAAAAATCTTTTAGCTAAAAAAGGAGTTGCTTTTGAAGAAATAGATATTACCAATGATCCAAAAAAACAAGAAGAAATGCTGGCAAAAGCCGAAGGGCGACGCACCGTTCCGCAAATTTTTATCAATGATAAACCCATTGGTGGTTATGACGATTTACAAGCACTAGATTCAATTGGCAGACTTGATTCTTTGCTAAAAGCATGAAAAGCCTCAAAATTTCAATAAAAAATTAAGAAAAATCATTGTATCATAGAAAAAACATGAAAAAAGAGTTCCCACTCTATGGACTTAGAATTACTTAAAAAATTTGCAATCGTTGTTGAAGAAGGCAGCCTAACAGGGGCTGCCGAAAAACTCCATACGTCACAACCCGCCATCAGTAGAGCAATGACGTTATTTGAATATCGCCTCAAGCTTACTCTTTTAATCCGCCATCGTCGCGGTGTTGAATTAACAGCTGATGGTGAACGACTTTATGACTTTGCTAAAAAAATGATCAATGAAGCCAACACCTTTGAAAAAGCTCTTCGCGAAAAAACAGACGAGGTAGAGGGTGAGCTGAAGATTATGGCAACACCTCATCTAGGAGCAGAATGGTTAGTTCCTAAAATAAGAAAATTTACTGATGATTATCCACAAGTGCGCGTTAAAATGATTCTTCGGCATAATAAGGATATTGTTGTTGAAGAAGCAGATGTAGCTATCACTTCTTCTATTGCTTTAGCTCCTCATCTGATTCAAAAACTTCTTTTTAAATCAAATATTTGTTTATTTGCTAGTCAAGAATACCTCGATAGATTTGGCACGCCTCAAACCGTTGAAGATCTAGATTATCATCGATTAATCACTTATGGTAGTAATATTTATAATCCCTATGGAAACGCAAGTTGGGTTTTAAATTTGGGGAAGGAATTAGGTCAACCATCCAGGCAATCTTTTTTAGAAATAGATACTTTACAAGGATTGCTTAACAGCGCCGTGGCGGGGATCGGCATTATTGAGGCATCGAACGATCCTTCTGTACTAAGTGCTGGATTAATCAGAGTTTTACCAAGAAAACGAGGGCCTCAATTTAGTGTACATTATATTTTTTCAGGCAAACGACAGCATTCTAAAAAAATAAATTTATTGTTTGAATATTTGAAACAATAAAAAACAATCATTATCTATTCTTGAGTAATAGCTATGCAATAAATTGGTCGAATTATCACACTCTCAATTTGTAATTTCTGCATAACACTTCTTCTTATTATTTTTTAGAAATTGTTACTCAATGCTGTCATTAGATCCACGTGATTGTGCATTAGTTTTTCCTATAACCAATTTATCTATCTAAATGAAGGATAGACCTATCAAAAATGTATATCATATGCACATGTATCAAAAATTTACGAACTATCTGCGTAACAACTTATTGTTTCAAGTTCTTATATCCTATTTTTCTTCTGAAAAAAAGAGGTTAAAATTTTTCCGTTTTCATTTTATAAATTTTTCATCGTTGACATTTTTGCTATACGTATTTGTTTGGATAATACTATCATCAATGCACTGTAATTGATTGGCTATCCTCTCTATATATCTTCAACAACCACACATTAAAAGGATTTCACAATGTTCGATGTTGATTTATCGGCAATTAGTCAGGGATGGGAAGAAGATAATCTTATTTTTTCTTATAGCTGTCAAAAACAGCTAATCACTAATGGAATGAATTTCACTCTTCAACAACAAGAAACTGGATTTTCTTTAACGGTTCAACTGAAAGAACAAGATGAAGAACTGAGTGTCACGAAATTTTCTTTAGTTGAGAAATCTAATCTTGAACAGCAAAGTTTATCTTTATACGATGCCGCGGTGGTGGAAATTGTCTTACAAGCGCTAGATTTATTATTCATGGTGGCTGACCATGTTGACCAACCCGAAATAGCGTTTATCATCTCAAAAGACGAAGCGGTGCATTTATCTACGTTTACGTGTTTTTTTGATGCGCATTGCATCCTTCAAACAGCTTCGCAAGATTATGATATGTTTGTTAATAAAACAGAAATACTGAAAACAACCATCCGGCGTGAGTTGTGGCAACGTCAAGGACACGACCGTTACTTGCGTAATTATCTGCAAAACAACCAAAAGGGGCAGGGGTTTTCAGCCGCAGAATTTATACCAGCGCAACCGCACCCCTCAAACATCATTGCTTTCCCCTTATGATTTGCGAGATTGAACGTCGTATCAGCCAACAAGTAAAACGTCAGCGACAAGCCTTAAAATTAACACAAGCGCAACTGGCAGAAACCTTAGGCATAACCAGTCAGCAAATTCATAAATATGAAAAAGGGGTTGATCGCCTAGCTGCCAGCCGGCTGTTACAGCTCAGCAAAATTCTTGGTGTACCCATCACCTTTTTTTATGATGGGCTAGTAAGCAACGACCAAATATTTAACAAAAAAGAACTTCTTGTGACATGTACAAATGTTAAAGGCCAACAATTTTCTATCAAATTTGTTGACCCTGAACAATTGATCGCTGATATCGTCGTTATCTAAGGTTAACCTAACCTGCACCCTGACGATGAAAAATTTTATCTGCGCCTTCTTGCAAGAAATTCATACCCAGCAATGTCTCTATTCCCAACGATGATTTAGTTATATAAAAAGCGGCATTCCCAATATCTGTTCCGGAATAAGATTTTGCAAATTCATTTGGTTGAAAGCTGAAATCATCTGCATTCCAATGAGTTAATCCTACCTTTAACGTGCGATAATTGATAAACAAACGCCCATTTTCAGATATCACATTGATAGTGCCATACAAATCATTGTGAAAAACGCCAACATACGCCTCTGTTTTACGTTCGGATATAGGATTTTTCAATCGCTCACTTTGTCGAGATTGATTTATTCTAAGAGCAGAAGCTTGTGATTCACTCACCAGCTCTTTGCTCCAATCATGTTGATCGGGTAACTTTAAATAAAGGTCAAGGAATTTTGAACGAATCGCTTCGGGAAATAAACTAACACGCATGCCACCCATATTTGATAGCACAACAATTCCAACTTTTTCACCAGGAATAATAGCAATAATCGAACGTGTCCCTGTCATGCCCCCCATATGACCGAGAACTTCTAAACGGTCATAATCATGAATAAACCATCCCATTCCATAAGCAATATTTTTCACTCTTTCCTTAGGAAAAAGGCGTCCACCCTGCGGTGCCCCTACATTAATATGAGACGTGCGCATGCGTTGGATATTCGCCTCGGAAATCAGTGATTTTCCGTCTTCAACACCATTGTTTAATTGGAAAATCATCCATTTTGCCATATCTGTAATTGAGCTGTTAACGCCACGCGAAGCTTCAAAACAATAAAGAGCATCATTACCGCCTGGTATATCAAGAGGTTTGCCATCTAATTGACAATATTGATCCGTTCGATCTGAAAAATAAGCATTTATTTTCTTTTTAAACTGAGTCCACCAAGATTCTCCCCCCGTTAACCCATTCCGACCGATGGATGTGTGGCTAAAATGAAGAGGTTGAAAAAGATAATTTTCATATAATTCTGATAATGGCAAGCCGGTCACTTGAGCTGCGATCCACCCAGCAATGCCGGGGAAAACATTTTGGTAATTGTAAACTGATCTAAAGGGATCTTTTAAGGGAATTTTGTCAAGCACTTGATATACTTCTTTGGCCGTCCAACCCGTTTCAACAAGGCTATCCGCAGCAAATCCTGGCAACCCACTACGATGTGACAAAAGATCTTCAATGGTAAATTCTGCGGATGCTTGTTCATCAGCAATTTTAAAATCAGGAAAGTATTTTCTAACTTTATCATCCCACTGAATTTTTCCTTCATCCACAAGATGCGAAATGACTGCCGCTGTAAATCCTTTGGTTAAAGAAGCAAGATAAAAGATTGTATCCAGTGTCACAGGTTTTTTTGTCGCTAAGCTTCGCACACCATACGTTTTAAGATGAACAGTTTTACCATCCTTAACAATTGCAACCGCCGCACCAGGCACCAACCAATCTTGCATTGATTTTTCAACATACGCATCAAATTCAGCAAAGTTGATAAGAGGTTCATTGGCTTGTCCAGGAAGAGCCAGACACACCAGTAGCATAAACGAGAAAAAAATTCTTTTTAACATACGACTAAACTTTTTGTTGATCACTCTTCTTTAACGATACCAGAATTATTGATATTATGAATAAAGATAATTTCGTGAGTGACCTTAATTTCTTCAATCATTAAAGCTTGCTTAAGATTTTTAAGAGATGAAGGAGCGGTCGAACCAATTCCTTGACTCGCCCCTATTTTGCGAATTTGGTGCCAAAATGCCCACCAACTCGCAAAAGATTTTTTAATTAATTGTGATTCAATACAATAATTTGACCCTAGAATAACTTTTAATTCGTCTATAGATAAAAATTTTTGGGTTCGAATTGGCAAGTCATATTGCCTACATACATCATGCCATTCTTCAAAACTACGTGAGCCAAAGGTCGATAATACCAATGTCTTACCTAATTTGACAATCTGCTGAAGACTCGTTGACGGATTTTGAAACCATTGCAAACAAAGATTGCTAGCAATTAAATCAAAAGACTGATTGAAAGGTAAATGTTCTCCATCCGCGACTAGATAGTGACCACACGAATACCTTTCTTGACATTTTTTAAGCATCGATGGAACAATATCGATACCAATCAAATCACTAATTGGATAAAGATCGCCCATTTTTTTCGTTAAATAACCCGTTCCACAACCAATTTCCAAGATAGAATGAGGGGGAGAATAATCTCCTTTAATGATATAATTCATTAGGCAATCTGCAACATAACGTTGCAAATCAGCATATTGATCATATGTATCCACAGCTACTGAAAAGCGATGCTTAACGCCAGGTTTCATATTATGTCTCGTAAAAAATTTTGAATGGTTTTTGCTGTTTCAAAAGGAGAGACTTGCGGAAAATTATGCTCACCCGACATAATTTTTACAGACGAAAAAAGAGTCTGTTGTTGAGGTAGCGGGCAAACTTGATCTGCTAGCCCCGCAATGGCTAAACAAGGAATTGACGGCAAAAGTAATGCTACTGTCATAAGTTTATCAAGATCTGCTTGCAATAGTTGCTCATTTATCGATTCTACTGGCAAAATGGGGTGCGAATAACCGCACGAAACTTGAAAATCTATCAACACTTGCTGAGGATTTTTCTTAAATTTTGTTTGCATACGTTGTAAAACTCTCTGAGACATGCCTTCTTCGAACTCATCCGTTTGGCAAAAACGAGTAAATCCTCCAAGACTAATAAGCCGAGAAAATGGAAAATCTAGTTCTAAAAGTTTTGCAAAACCTAAAGAATGACCAATGCCAATTAAAGGCTGATCACCGTAGGGTTTAGGTAGATGTTTCTGACCAAAATAGCCCCAATCGATGACCAAATGATCATATTCTGGAAGCGCATGACATAATGGTTTAAAAAAAGAAGCATCAAATCCCCAACCATGGGACCAAATTATCTGAGATATCAATCAATGCAACTATTGTTTTTATTATTAAGAATATGATAACTTTTAACAGGTTATAAAAAAAAATCCCACTTTTAAATTTAAGCTATCCATTTAATGATGAAATTTCTATATCTACGAGCCATAATTCTTTTGTTTTCATTATTTACAATGGGGGAAACTATACATGCTGAAACACCTGTATGCCCTCCTCCAGCAAAGATACAAAAAAAGGCACCTCATAAAAAGAAACACACGCACCACCATGTCCACAAAAAAAAGGCAATATTAGGTTGGCAGCCTCATACCCCTCAAGTGGTGGTAACCATTAAACCTATCCATTCACTTGTCGCGGCCGTTATGCAAGGAATTGCTGAACCACAATTACTGATTCAAGATAATTCTTCGCCGCACGTGCATGCCATTAAACCAAGTGAAGCAGAGATGTTGGATAGGGCAGAAGTTATTATTTGGATAGGTGAAATTTATGAAACAGCCCTCAAAAATCGTCTAGAAAATCTAGAAGATAATAAAATCATTGTTAACTTATCAAAAACAAAGAACGTAAGGCTTTACCCCATTCGCCAAGGTGGTTTCTGGGGCACAGGTGCCTGTCAACATACGTGCGATTCTTGTGATACAAGCAATGAAAAAGAAGGCGATTGTCATTGTCAACATTCCTCAAAGGATCACTCTCATGAACCCTTTTCAAAAGATGGGCATTTATGGCTTGCTCCAAACAACGCTAAGGCCATTGTTACGCAAGTTACCCAAACACTTACGACCCTTGATCCACAACACGCGACGGATTATTTGGCAAATTCTAAAAAAATTATAAATCGATTAAATGAGTTAGAGCTGGAAATTACAAGGGTTGTTACACCTATCAAAAACAAACCATATATGATGATTCACGATTTTAGTCAATATTTTGACCGTTACTTTGGCACAGATGGTGTGGGAACTGTTTTAGATGCGTCTCATTCTGAACCAACACCAAAATTTTTGCGCCAAGTGGAAAGCAAGTTAACAAGTGGCAATGCCAAATGCTTAATTATTGAACCACATAAGTCAAAAACCACGCAAATGTTGATTGAAAACACAGGCATTCCTACTCAAGTCATAGACTATTTAGGCAGCGATTTAGATAAAGGGCCGGATTGTTATTTTGAAATTATGCGGCGCGTGGCCAATGGCCTAGTCGAATGTTTGCAATAAAAAAGGAAGGGTTTCCCCCCCCTTTTCCTTTTTAGAATGATTATAAAACTTTGTAAAACATATCACGTGGGTTATCATCGTAGAATTTTAAAAATCCTTCTTTTTCAAGACGCAAAAAATCTATATTGGTAAAATTTTTACCGAGTATATCATTAGGCGATAATAAAGTTATCACATAATGCGGACTTGTATTTTCTAGAGGCAATAGAAAATCTTGATCCTTGAAAAACTTGACAACATCTGTACCCATCTTAATAATTTCATCTTTATCTGAAGATTCAAGACCTGTTGGAATAATAGGCAATATGAAAGCAATTCCTGCATTGTCACAGCGTTCAAAGTTATCTTTTTCATAACCACCTGTTAGGTCTTTCTTTTTTACAACACCAAAATCCAACCAGGTATCAATAATATCAGTAAAAGCTGGATCATAATTAAGAGCAGGCATTCTTCCAAGTCCAAGAGCAGCTACAATTTGATCAGCCTTACTAACAACTAAGCAGTTATAATAATTCTTGTTGTTTCGGCGATCAATCAGGTTGGCAGCCCACTTACTAGAATCATCAGGCAATCCTTCTGGATAGCTTGCACGACAAAGACGATCAATTTCTTCAATATCATTAGGCTCTATAAATCTAGCCGTATGTGTTGGTGTTGTCACATGAATAGTTGGAATCTCTTTATCATGATCCACTAAAACTTTCGTAGATTCTGCAGCATTAATCTGAGTTGTAAAATGCATACTTACTAGAATTAAGACCGTTTTCAATAATTTCATCATTATCATTCCTTTTGATGTTTTGTATTGTTTTGCCTGCTATCAACATATTTATATAAAATTACAACATCAAGGAGAAATATGATTACAAAATTCACTTAAGATGTTTTTGATGCATTAAAAATTTCTTGTTGAATCAGCAACAAATCTTGCCACACTTGAGCTTTTTGACCTGGTGAGCGTAGTAAAAAGGCAGGATGAAATGTTGCTATACATTTAATAGGTGTGGCAAGACCAGGTGATGTATAATTTTGCCAATTGCCACGAAGGCGCATAACACCTTCATTTGTATTCAAAACTGCTTTTGCCGATACTCCGCCTACCAAAATTAAGACTTGGGGATTTATGAGTTCAATATGGCGTTGCACAAATGGTAAACATTGCGCAATTTCTTGGAAAGTTGGTTGGCGATTTGCTGGCGGCCGCCACGGGCTGATATTGGTAATATACAAATTAGTCTGTCGCGATAAGCCAATGGTTGCAAACATTCGATCAAGCAATTGTCCACTTAATCCTACAAACGGTTTTCCTTGAATATCCTCATCTGCACCTGGTGCTTCACCAATCACCATTACTTTAGCGTTAGGATTCCCATCGCTAAAAACTAAATTTGTCGCTGTAAATTTAAGGGGGCAATCATTATATTCTTGTAGTGCATGGCGTAAATCATCAAGAGTTTGACATTGCTGAGCCAATAAATTTCCTGTTGAAGGCATTAATTTTTTCATCGGATTTGCATCCAGTATTTGAGAAGGACTAAATTGAGTAAGATTAGATAAAGGTACCTTTGAAGCTATTTCTGGTGGTGAGATCATAGGACGAGCATCATCTTCTGCAACATTATTCGCATACAAGGAACTTGGAACGTCTCCTACTGCAACGGTAATACCAGCATCCACATACCAATTCAAAATAGCTTGAAGATTGACCATCATCTTTTCATTTTTAATAATTACTGATTTAAGACTATAATATGAATTATAGGCGAATAATAGCAGGTAAGAGGGAATATGTCTGCAGAATCTATGCATTATGATGTAATTATTGTTGGCGGAGGGCCTGCCGGGTTATCAGCAGCCATCCGATTGAAACAATTAGATGAAGCAATTTCTGTCTGTTTATTGGAAAAAGGCTCAGAAATCGGGGCGCATATTTTATCTGGTAATGTGTTTGAGCCACGTGCGCTTGACGAACTAATCCCTGACTGGCAAGAAAAAGGCGCACCATTGACCTGCAAAGCACAAGAAGATGGTTTTTATTTTATGACAAAAACCAATCGCTTTCGCTTACCTACCCCTCCACAAATGCACAGCAACGGCAATTACATTATCTCTCTTGCCAATCTTTGTCGATGGTTAGCCATTCAAGCGGCAAATATGGGTGTTGAAATTTATCCTGGTTTTGCTGGCACTTGCGTTTTAAAGAATGAGAAAAATGAAGTTGTTGGTGTTCGAACAGGAGATATGGGCCTTGATAAAAATGGTAATCTCACAGACCAGTATCAATCAGGAATGGAGATTTATGCCAAACAAGTGTTGCTAGCAGAAGGATGTCGCGGCAGTCTGACAGGTGAAGTTATTCAAGCATATGACCTATGTGCAGAGACTAATCTTCAAACCTATGCACTTGGATTTAAAGAAATCTGGCAGATTGATCCAGCCAAGCATCACCCCGGTTATATTGAACATGCCATTGGCTGGCCAATGGATTATAAAACGTACGGGGGATCTTTTCTTTATCATTTTGAAGATAACCAAGTATTAGTTGGTTATGTTGTCGCCTTAGATTATGCAAATCCCTATCTTTCCCCTTTTGAAGAATTTCAACGCTTTAAAACACATCCTAAAATTTGCACCCTTTTTGAAGGTGCCAAACGTATTGCATATGGGGCTCGTGCACTAAATGAAGGTGGATGGCAGTCGTTGCCACGTCTTGTATTTCCCGGAGGCGCCATTATCGGGTGTGCAGCAGGATTTTTAAATGTACCAAAGATTAAAGGATCTCATACGGCCATGAAATCTGGTATGCTTGCCGCAGAAGGCGCACATGAGTTTTTGCAAGGACGCCCTAATGATTATCAAAAACGCCTTGAAGATAGTTGGGTTGCAAAGGAATTAAAACAAGTTCGCAATATTCGTCCTGGATTTAAATATGGACTAATTCCAGGACTTATAAATGCCGCTTTTGAAACTTACATTACCAGGGGCAAATCACCGTGGACTCTCAATCATCATCGCGACAATGAAAGCTTAAGACTTGCTTCTAAATCCACACCGATTTACTATCCTAAACCTGATGGAAAAATCACATTTGATCGATTGAGTTCTGTTTACTTATGTAGTACGCATCATCCAGAAAACCAGCCCAATCATTTAATTTTAAACGATCCAGAACTTGCAATTGACTATAACTATAAATTATATGACAGCCCTGAACAGCGTTATTGCCCGGCGGGCGTCTATGAAATCGTCAAAGAAAACGAAACACCTCGATTGCAAATTAATAGCGCCAATTGCATTCATTGCAAAACTTGCGATATTAAAGACCCGCTTCAAAATATTCATTGGACGCCCCCAGAAGGTGGGAGTGGTCCGAATTATGGCAGCATGTAGATGCACTTTCGGCGATTAGCTCCTGCAAAAATTAATTTAATGTTGCATGTGATCAAACGATTAGACAACGGCTATCACCATTTGCAAACTCTCATGGCTTTCGTTGACTGCTGTGATGTTTTAGAACTAACAACTGATGAGCACCAGCAAGATACCCTAACGCTCACAGGTATCTTTGCAGACGCCTTAAAAAAACCTAGTATTAATAGTGTTCTGCAAGCCAAACAATGGTTTTATCACTATTTTGATTTACCCGCTTTATCCTTTCAAATTAAACTTAAAAAAAACCTGCCCGTGGCTGCCGGCATTGGTGGTGGCACAAGTGATGCAGCTGCAATGATTGCCGCCCTAATAGACATACATCAGTTGGAATTATCACTCGCTCAAAAACAACAATTGGTCATTGCTAGCGGAATGCTTGGCGCTGATGTACCTGTTTGCTTAGCTTTTCAGCTGGGTCTAGGGTATTATTTTTGGTTGGACGGATCTGGAGCGAAAGAACTGCCACAAACACTTAAATTTGAAGAGTCTATTGATATTATTTTGATCAATCCTGGGGTTGCTGTGAATACGGGCACTGTTTTTCAAAGCCTTAATCAATCTTTTTCGATAGCAATTCCTACGCCAGTTATAACATCAACATCACAAACGCTGACATTCGTATCTCACACACAAAATGACCTTCAGCAACCCGCTTGTCAGGCCTATCCAAAAATTCCAGATATTTCAAGTATTGTTAAAGATTTGGTAGATCCCCCCCTCATCGTCAGACAAACAGGCAGTGGATCTACTTATTTTGTGCTAGCTCCAAACGCTAAAACAGCATGTATTCTTGCTAAACACCTTCAACAAAGTTATCCAAATTGGTGGGTAAAAACAGGAAAAACATTATAAATTTTTAATAAAATTTTTACCTTTCTCGGCGATCCTAAAAGCTCTATGAAAGGAAGGATAATACAATACCTCTTAAAAACAAAATTGTTTGCTATTTTATTAACCCCAGTAATGGATAAGGATGCTTTAAACGCAAGGAGTAACGAGCGATTTCTTGATATCAGGTTCATAAAAAACGCAGAATAGTTAGTCTATTTGAGTATTTTTAGGGTTCTGATGTCAGGAAAAGAGCCGTTAATCCGAAGGGTTTCAAGGTTTCTTATCCATTATTGGGGTTTATTACTCATCTCTTTGACTATTGCCCAAGGATTTGTCGCACACGCTAGCCAAACGATGTATAAAACTTTAACCGAAAATAATAATTATGCAGAATTTATGCTGAGTGACTATTTAAGATATTGCCCTTAAAAGTCTAAGCTTTTTTTACATAAACGGATAATCTGTATATCCTTCAGCAGTTGATGCATAAAAAGTCTTAGGATTGGGCTCATTTAATGAATGGCCAAACTGAATCCGAGCAGGAAGATCGGGATTTGCAATAATGGTCTTCCCAAAAGCAATTGCATCAGCTTTGCCTTGTTGCAAAAGTGCTTCGCCTGATTCTGGGGTCATAGCTTCATTGGCAATATACACCCCACCAAAGATTTTTTTCAACTTTGACCCCAGGCTATCCTCTGCAACATACTCTCGCGCACAAATAAAGGCTAGATTCCGCTTCCCCAATTCTTTGGCAACATAACTAAAGGTCGTAAATTTATCTGAATCTCCCATACTATGAGCATCTCCACGCGGCGCAAGATGCATACCAATCCGGCCAGCTCCCCAAATCGAAACAACCGCATCTGTTACTTCCAGCATCAAACGAGCTCGATTCTCAATGCTCCCACCGTATTCATCATTTCGATGATTTGCGGAATCTTGCAAAAATTGATCCAACAAATAACCATTTGCACCATGAATCTCAACACCATCAAAGCCTGCTTTTTGTGCATTAATTGCACCTAGTTTATAAGCTTGAATGATTGCCGGAATTTCCTTTAAACTTAGGGCACGTGGTTCTGGAAATGCTGTAATAGGTCGCACTAAACTAACCTGACCATCGGCTGCAATAGCACTTGAAGCCACGGGCTGTTTTCCATCCAAATACATTGAATGTGATATACGTCCCACATGCCACAATTGCAAGAAAATCCGCCCACTTTTGGCATGAACAGCTTTTGTTACCTTTTGCCATCCTTGTGTTTGATCATCGTTCCAAATACCAGGTGTATCTGGATAACCAACGCCCATTGGGTCAACAGACGTTGCTTCACTAATTATTAACCCAACAGAAGCCCTCTGCGCATAATAATCGGCCATTAATTGGTTGGGCACACGGTTACCAATGGCACGACACCTTGTTAATGGCGCCATGATCACACGATTGGGAAGATTGAGTTCACCGATGGTTATAGGCTGCAAAAGCTTCATATACGAACAACTTTCAATATATTTTAGATACAATGAACATAACATCACTCGTGAAATATCACAATATTTACACGTAAATTTGATTAACCATATACGTCATGTATAGTTCTTTAATTAGCACTTTTTCGTAATTAGAAGAGGGGGTACAAATGTAAACTCACCCCCCCAATGTCTTACTTAATAGAGTTACTTAACGCCTGTTTTCGTTTGATTATATTGATTTCCTTGACTGATATATCGTTGTAATCTGCCAAGAGAGGATTCTTTATCACCTTGTGAATTATTTAAATAATACTCCATATCGTCTTTAATCATTTGATGAAGTTTGACTTCGTAAATTTTATTGATTTTTTCAGGAATCTGATATCTTGTATATGCTTTTATAGACATAATGTTTGGATCCGTAATTAAAGCCATATTGGTAACAATACGTACTTGCTGACGATCATAAATTTGATTTTTTGTTTTTTGATTAAGCACCATGCCATTGGGTGCGTATTTTGCAATAAAAGCTTCGGGATTTGTTCTATATAATTTTAAATCAACCATTGGATCAGGTAACATAAAGCGTCGTTGTTCTGTTTCATAAATAAAACTTTCATTAGGAAGCCATAACATCGGTAGGGGTGAATTTATAGAATTATTGATGACAGCTAAATGCCTTGTATGATCTAACCAAACAGGAATACCATATGGCCAAGAAAAATAGGTCATTTTTTTAACAGCAGGTGATTTTATAAAAATTTGCAAAAGATTACCACCACCTTGCGCCATATATCTTTCAAATAACAAAGTGTATTGTTGCACACGTGTTTTAATTTCTGCGTCCGTCTTGTTAATCAACAATTTCTTTAATAAAGATTCAAAAAGAAAATCTAAGCTATTAATATGGCTAAAGGCATTAAAGAAATAATAGAAAGTATTTTCACCTAATTTGTATCTGTTGCCTAAAAGAGAAAGGTTGGCTGAAATCATATTGATTTTTGCCCATAATAAATGATCTGGGCCTGAACCAAAGCCTAAAAGCTTAGGGTCTTTATCGCTAAAAACAGGTAATTCTTTATTGTCAGAATAAGCTTCAAATTGCTGATTGAATGTTTGCAGATAACTAGGAATATCTACAAATTCATTTGTTAATTGCTTATCTCTAATAACTTTTAAATAATCAATTTTTTGAATTTTAAAGTAACTAACAATTGACGATAACATATCATAATATAGTCTTAATGTAGGCAAATGGGCATGATAAAAGACTTCATAGTCATTATCCACAATCATTACAACTTCTTCACGTATTGCCTTCAAAGTTAAATCAACAGCACTCCCTACAACTCTTTCAAAATCATTTTGCATATCTGCATAAATACGATCTCCTTCAGTATAGGATGAATCTTTGGCTTTGAGAGCTTTAATTTTCATTTGAATTGTCTTAAGCATTTCTCGCACAGCCATCGATACAATTTCATCTGGATTAATGTTTTTTTGATCAACATTTTTCAAGCCATAGAGAATATATCTAAAGGTAGGCGTTACTTCTAGCTTTGCTATTGGAATATCATTAATCGTGACAACTTCTTTTTTAATATTTGCACGGTCTTTTATCTCTCTTAACACCTCTAAATGACCTGTCGTTAATTGAGGTACATTAATACTATCATCAACACTTACTTCTTTTGATAATGGTTCTTTACTTACAGAGTTATCTATTACAGCAGAAGCAATTTCATTTTTTTCACTAGAAATATCTTCTTTTGAAGTACCTCCATCTATATCCACCATTGTTGATGGAGAATGAATAACATCTTCAAGAGAAGGTGAAATTGTTGGTTTTGTTGGTAATTGCGGAGCCATGTCTTCTTCTGTTTTTTCATTTGTCATTTGAGGAGAAGAGTTACCTGAATCTTCAAGGGAAGGTGAAATTGTTGGTTTTAAGAGTAAATTTGGATCAGATGGCTCCGTTTTTACAGCATTCACTGATGCATCAGGTAATTGCGTCGGTGGACTCAAAAGTGCCTCTGAAACAGCTGGATTTGCCAAAGCAGATAGACTTGTGCTTAGATGAAGCATAGACACCAAAATAAATATTTTTTTCATTTAAATTACCTCAAAACACCAGTTTCATGCACTGAATGTAATTTAAAAAGATTTACATAAAGTAAACATTGGAAATTTTAATATAACCAATTTATAAAATTTAGAATTTTAGGGACGGGATTACATCGTACAAGTATGATAATACTTAATAGGCGCCAGACGACCTATAAGCCGGGTTCTGTCCATAACGGTTGGAGATAAATCCCTGCCATTACTGTGTAACCATTCATCTGGGATGTTTGTTACCAAAACACCTCTTGCGACCAACCCGAGTGACCATGCATAGACACATGTGACTTTCATCGCTCACTCCTATTCGGTCTTGCTCCGGATGGGGTTTGCCTTGCCACGCCTGTTACCAGCCGTGCGGTGCGCTCTTACCGCCCCATTTCACCCTTACCATCAAAAGATGGCGGTATCATTTCTGTTGCACTTTCCCTTGAACCAGTCTTTATCAACTGACCCCGGCGGACGTTATCCGTCATCCTATCTATGCGGAGCCCGGACTTTCCTCCAGAACCCTTAAGTTCCAGCGGTTACCCGATCGTCTGGCTTTCTTAATATAGTCATATTTGCTCAAACATCAAGCCTCAAAACAACTTAATGTATCTTTTAATTGACTTGTTAGAGTCCCAGTGATTTCAGTCGGGGTAAAATGACGCTGAAAGGCTCGGATCACCGCCTCGGTTTGATGATCAATAATACCATTTAATGGACAATCATAACCAATAATCCGCAAGATTTTTTGCACATCACGGATCGACTGTGGCACTGCTTGTTGAGGTGTAGATGTCGGCCATAATCCAAATCCATGCTGATGAAGAGTAAGCCACGGAAAAAGTTCACCTGGATCCATTTTGCGTAAAGGCGCAATATCACTGTGCCCAATTATTTTTTTCTTGTTAATGTGATATTTTTGCGACAGACATGTAAGAAGAGATAATAACGCTTGAATTTGAGGCTCAAGAAAAAATGGCAATCCACCATCATGCCCTCCGTTATCTAGTTCAATTCCCAAGGAAATACCATTAATATCCCGGATTCCTTGCCAATAACTCACCCCAGCATGCCAGGCACGTTTTTGATCATCAACAAGCTGATAACATTGCCCTTTTTGATCAATAAGATAGTGTGCACTTACTTTTGCCAAGGGGTCACACAAACGTGTTAACGCCTCTTTAACTTTTTCCATGCCAGTGTAGTGAATGATGATTAAATCCAGACATTGATGATTGGGTCTTTCATCAAAATTTGGGCTTTGATAGTGGTGAATGAGTGACATTTATTAACATTCATTTTATTTGGTTAAAAAATTAGTAAAAATATTTATTTTTGTTTGTGTTTCCTTAAAATTAATCATAGCATAAACCTGTGTAGATATTCATGTGGAGATTAAAGTAATGAAAAATTTGTTAAAGTTAGCATTGATGGCTAGCTTATCTATTGGTGCCGCATTTGCTGACAACAAGCAAAGTGGTTCAGAAGCAAGAGCTCGCTTTGACGGTGTTAAAAAAGTATTTGCTGACAAAGGTATTGCGGGTATTGCCTTTTTGAATGGCGTTGGTGAACTAGGTTCAGCAACGGGTAAAGGTCGTGGCGATGAAGATACTGAGCTTTCAGCTGCAGTTGATAATTTTAACGACCCAGATGCACCATTAGTTTGTATTGGTGGCGATGATACATATATTGTTCACTCTGGCCAACCAACACTTGTTGGAAAAAGTGCGACTACGGGTGACAGCATCTGGCGCGATGGCGTAGGCATTGCTATCGTTGCAAAAGCACGTGCAGCTCTTTCTCGCGGCACACCAAACGGATTGACAACCATTGATTTTGTTCAAAAAAGCGATATGCCTAATGCACGCGAAGGGCAAAATCAAAATGCAGCTGATAATGATTGGTTAGCAATTGCTGATGCTCGTTACATCAAAGGCCTTCCAGAAGGTGCATTTTGTGCGACAAAATCTGAAAATTTTGAACCGCTTGATAACAGTGATCGTGATCGTCTAGTCAATGAAGACAAGGGCGAAGGCAAAATTGGCCATGACACCGATGTAAAAGCTGCGCACCACAAGCATAAAAAACATCATAAAAAAGCAAAAACTGATGCTAAAGATGTAAAAGCTGATGCTAAAGATGTAAAAGCTGATGCTAAAGATGCAAAAGATGCAGCTAAAGACGCAAAAGATGCAGCTAAAGATGCAGAAAAAAAATAATCTAATACTTAACGTTTAGTTATTTTTATAAAAGAACCCTCTTCTATTATTTGTAAGAGGGTTTTTTACAATTAAAGACTATTATATAATGAAAAATTTTGACAAGCTTAACATGTCAAAAGGATCGCAAAAACGGTACGTATGTAGAATATGTGAGAATTTGAGAATCACATTGACGCAGCCCACTGCTTATAGAAGCATAATTTAATCATCTCCATTAAAATATTTTCACTAGTAATACATAGTATTTCTTGTTAAGGTCATGGAAGATTAAGTTCCACACCAACTAATTTGCAATTTTAACTTTCTCAATATTTTTATGATTATATTAAAGCATGACGTTATTTAACATGATGAAGCGTTCTAAACCCCGTTCAACCCCGGGAAAATCTAAGTCTGGCTATAGCAGCAATTCAGACTTTAAACCAAAATCAGCAAATGTTAAGCAAAATCTCGATAAATATCTTGGTCTTGCACGCGAAGCCGTTACTACTGGTGATAGAATTGCTGCTGAGGGATTTTATCAACATGCAGAGCATTATTTGCGTTTGATCAATGACTTTAAAGCACAACAACCTGTCGTTGACACCATAACCTCTACCAACAAAGAGATTATTGATGAGGCTGATGTATCCCTGTGACTTTAGCTCCAGAGGCTTGTACCCCAGGTGAAACAGTGACAGATTCCAACGCCGCTTAGATTTTTCTCAGTCTTTATAGAATTTGGGTGTCAATTAGTATATGCTTTAACCATTCCATAATAGGTCTTATAAAAAGAGGTTGTTATGAATCAAGAACAATATACTACACGCGCCCAGGGCATGATTCAATCTGCTCAAATGCTTGCCCTTCGCGAAGGGCATCAGCAACTTACTCCATTTCATCTTTTAAAAATTATTCTTGATGATCCAGAAGGATTGGCATCACGGATTCTGGCCCAAGCCTCAGCAAATTCACGCCAATTACTTGTGGCAACAGAGGCAGAACTCAGCAACCTTCCAACAGTTTCAGGCAGTGGTTCAGGTCAAGTTTATCTTTCACAAGAACTTGCTAAAATTTTTGAATTTGCAGAACAATCTTCAACAAAAGCAGAAGATCGCTATGTAACTGTTGAAATGCTTTTGTTAGCTCTTGTTAACCAACCTCCCACTCATAAAATTTGCCTTGAATCAGGTGCAACACCTAACAAAATTCAAAAATCTATCACTGAGATGCGTAAAGGTCGTAAAGCTGATTCTGAAAACGCCGAAGATTCTTTTGATGCTCTGAATAGATATGCCAAAGACCTAACTCAAATTGCCCGCGAAGGTAAAATTGATCCCGTCATTGGTCGGGAAGAAGAAATCCGCAGAACCATTCAAGTGCTTTCGCGCCGCACAAAAAACAACCCCGTCCTCATAGGTGAGCCTGGTGTTGGAAAAACTGCAGTTGTGGAAGGGCTCGCCATTCGTATTGTTAATGGAGATGTGCCGGAAAATTTAAAAAACATTCAACTGATGTCGCTAGATCTTGGAGCATTAATTGCCGGTGCTAAATATCGTGGTGAGTTTGAAGAAAGATTAAAAGCAGTTTTAAAAGAAATTGCCAGTGCCAACGGTGAAATCGTTTTATTTATTGATGAACTACATACTCTTGTGGGCGCCGGCAAAGCCGAAGGATCAATGGATGCATCCAATATGCTAAAACCAGCTTTGGCACGTGGAGAATTACATTGCGTAGGCGCGACAACGCTTGACGAATACCGTCAACATATTGAAAAAGACGCGGCCCTCGCCCGCAGATTTCAACCCGTCATGGTTGAAGAGCCTTCACTTGAAGAATCTATTTCAATTTTACGAGGCATTAAAGAAAAATACGAGCTTCATCACGGTGTTCGCATTAGCGATAACACCATTGTTGCTGCTTGTACATTATCAAATCGTTATATTAGCGATCGATTTTTGCCTGATAAAGCGATTGATTTAATGGATGAAGCGGCCAGCAGAGTCCGTATGGCTATTGATTCAAAACCTGAAGAATTAGATGAGCTTGATCGACGCATTATGCAAATGCAAATTGAACGTGAAGCTTTAAAAAGAGAAAATGATTCCGCCTCTAAAGAACGCCTTGGCAAATTAGAGCAAGATCTTAAAGAACTTGAAGCACGTTCAAGCGAACTTACAGACACTTGGCGCCAAGAAAAAGACATCATCTTATCTGCTCAAAAATTAAAAGAACAACTAGATAATCTACGTCAAGAATTAGAAGTCGCGCAACGACGTGGAGATTTATCTCGTGCCGGTCAAATCCTTTATGGGTTGATCCCTGATCTTGAGAAAAAACTCGCTGGCCTGGAAGAAAGTCAGGATGACAGATCACTTCAAGAAGAAGTAACACCTGAAGATATTGCAACGATTGTTGCACGGTGGACGGGTATTCCTGTTGAAAAAATGCTGACAGGAGAAAGAGAAAAATTGCTGTCTATGGAAACCAACCTGCAGCAACGCGTCATTGGGCAAGAAGAAGCGATTACAACCATTAGTCAAGCTGTTCGCCGCGCAAGAGCAGGATTACAAGACCCAAATCAACCACTGGGTTCTTTCTTGTTTTTAGGCCCTACAGGTGTCGGCAAAACAGAGCTAACCAAGGCTCTAGCAGAATTTTTGTTTGACGATGAAACAAACATGGTTCGCATCGATATGTCAGAATACATGGAAAAACATTCCGTTGCCCGGCTAATTGGTGCCCCTCCTGGATATGTAGGATATGAACAAGGTGGTGAATTAACAGAAGCTGTACGCCGCCGCCCTTATCAAGTGATTTTATTTGACGAAATTGAAAAAGCACATCCAGATGTTTTCAACATTTTACTTCAAGTATTAGATGAAGGTCGCCTTACTGATAGTCAAGGACGTAAAGTGGATTTTCGCAATACGGTCATTATTTTGACATCCAACCTTGGCGCTGATTATTTAGCAGAGCATGCCTCAACCGATATCACACCTAAAGTCCGTGATTTAGTCATGCATGCTGTGCGAGATGCGTTCCGCCCTGAATTTCTTAATCGTTTGGATGATATATTGATCTTTCATCGCTTAACACGCGAAAATATGAGCCAAATTGTGGATATTCAATTAAATCGCCTGCAAAGACGACTTGATGAATACGCCATCCGTCTGGATGTAGATTCTAATGCAAAAAAATGGCTGGGTGATGCAGGATATGATCCTATATACGGTGCCCGCCCCTTAAAACGCGTTATTCAACGCACCATCCAAGATCCACTCGCTACAAAAATTTTAGGAGGAGAGATTATGAATGGGCAAACAATTCAAATCACCGTTAAGAACGAGGAACTTGATTTTAAAGTAATTCCATAGATTACGATAAAATGGCCAATTGTTAGGTGTTTTGACTATAGATGATCACTAAACTTGGGGCATTTGTGAAGAGTGATGATCCAGGATCATCCAACCTGTTGATTTTTTCTTATAAATAAAAGTAAAACGGGAAGGAATTTCAACAAGCTGACCATCTTTTTCAAAAGAAAATGTATAAAAACCACTATTGATGGCAATATCATTGATAAGACGTATATGAGATTCTATAACGGTGACACGAAGTTTTGGATTTTTCATGAGGTTTGCAAAATACGCCAAGCGATCTTCATGATTTTTGATGATATTATCCGCCAACGTAGGTAGTAAAATGGCACTAGGCTCATAAAGGCTAATAAGGCTTTCTAATTTTTTAGCCGAAAAATGAGCACACCAAAGATGAAATGCTTCTTCTACAGCGTAAGTATCATTGAATGGCTGAGTCATTATTTCCTTATTTTCCCTCATTTCCATCTTCATTGTCATCACCTTATCTCTTAATTCTGTCACCAATTTATGAACGTTGACTTAATAAGTAAAGTTTATTATTTTTATAGAATCAATAACTATTTTTTATAGATATCACTTAACCCATGAAATATTCTGGTTATGATTTAGACATGGCTCTTTTAAAAACTTTTTTAAGAGTTGCAGAAACAGGCAGTTTCACACAAACAGCACAGAGTATGGGGCGAACCCAAGCCGCAGTTAGTTTACAAATAAAACGACTCGAAGAAATAACTGGCAAATCTCTTTTAGAACGCACTCACAAAAAAGTTTTTCTAACGACTGCAGGTGAAATAATGATCGCGTATGCCCGTCGAATGCTGACTATTTCCCAAGAATTAAAAAATCGATTTGAAGAATCTAATTTGGAAGGAGAAGTGCGTTTGGGAACACCTGAAGATTTTGCAACTGCGTATCTACCCCAGGTGCTTGCTGGTTTTGCACGTAGCCACCCGCACACACAGCTTAATGTCAGGTGTGATTTGACCCTTCATTTGCATGAAGGGTTTGAACGCGGTGAATACGATATGGTTTTGCTTAAACGCGAAGCAGCTACAACAACCGAAGGCGTTATGATTTGGCACAAACCACTTGTATGGGTTACAGGTGATACGTCACCCAACGCAAAAGCTGTCGTCCCTCTTGTGCTCGCACCTCAACCGTGTATCTATCGCAAACGCGCATTTGAGTCATTAGACAAAGTACATCGCCAATGGCGTGTGGCTTATACCAGCCCAAGCTTAGCCGGTACAATTGCTGCGGTGAAAGCAGGCTTAGGTGTAACTGTATTACCTAAAAACATGGTGCCACATGGGCTAACAGTACTTGATTCGGACAGTGGCCTTCCTGAATTACCACATGCTGAAATTACGTTATTACTGCGTGAAAATCTATCTAAAGCTGCAGCAATGCTGGCCAAACATATTATTCATTCGCTAGGACAAGTTTGATATCTTTATATCGCTTTATCCGTTAACACCTCTTTGGAAACAGATGGAAAAGCAACTACATTTTCCACAACAACAATTGATTCATTTTTTTCTTCTACAGGGCTTATAGAAAAAATTTTACCTTTTTGATGCGCTTGTAAATAGTGTCTTAAGTAATGATCATCTCGTTGACGACTCCACAATCCACAGCGCACTTTTATTTTCAAAATTTGTGTATGCTTCACAAAATCACCATAAGCTTTCTTAGATGTAGAAAGAATTAAATGAGTAGGATGCATATCAAAAAAATGATCAAATGTTGACAAATGTTCCACTTCATTTTTGACCAAAGTAAAACTTATGCTTTCAATATCTTGAGATTTAGCTACAAAAAACAAAAGAATTAAGGATTGAAGAACAATTTCAATCACCGCAGCATCATAAAGAGACAGACTTTGAATTTCTAGTGACGTATCACCAATTAAAGTAAAGCCATTCACATACAAGGCTTCTTCTTTTTTTTCCACTCGAATAATCAAAGAAAAACCGGTTTCTTGTTGATTAACAATCAGGTTCATTCCTGTTGAAAAAAACGTGCTATCAAGACTATACGAAAAAATTAATTCATTGCTTTGAATAGAAGCAAGATGAGCTTTAACTTCTTGTGCTAACGGAGATCCAAGGGCAGAAGACATTTACAGATATTCCTCGTAAAGCAAACGACAGTTACCTGTTTTGTTGTAGTAAGGATTTTTCCATAAAACATCAAATATTAACCCTTAATTTTTACCATAAGCATTACTTATTACACTCCCTGTTTACATTCAGAATTTCTAGTCAAAAAATCAATTTTTTATTTTTCTTTTTTGGTCAAACATTTAAATAATAAATTAATTTTTTTAGAGTTGCGTCGCTTTTCATGAAAAATATAGTGTATATCAAAAGCAAATTTTGGATTCTGCTTATCCAATGTAACATCTACAAGGCCAGGCCTTAATACACCAGGGAAATTCGGCACTTCAGCGATCCCATGTCCTTCAAGAGTTGCATTAATAATACCTTGAAGTGAATTAATCTCAAGATAAGATTCTCTCGAAGCTTCATAATCACTCTTACCTAAATTAAGAATCCAATTTGTGCTTCCATAAGGGTTATAACCACCACCGCCATAGGTAATAAGCTGATGCGAATCTAGATCTTCTGATTTTGTTGGTGTTCCATATTTTTGCAAATAGCTGGGGCTAGAAATTAATTTCATATAAAATATTGCAAGCCGTTTTTGAATAAGATGAGGCTGATGATGAAGTGGTGTTGCAATAGCAACATCCCCTTCTTCTATATATACATCTTTATCTTCACGAACGACAATTCTCACTTTTAGCTTAGGGTGTTCTTGCAAAAAATCCTTTATCTTAAACATTAGCCATTCTGACCCCAAATAAGGTGTAGTAACAATTTTTAATTCACCTTCAATATCATCGTCTTTTTCATAAAAAACTTTCTCAAATGCTTCATGTTCTTCCATCATTTTTTTTGCATGACTATATAATCGTTCGCCTTGGGGCGTAAGACGTGCACCACGAGAAAGTCTATCAAATAATTTGGTTTTAAGATTATGTTCTAAATCACTAATCAATTGGCTTACACCAGGCTGACTTATTCTTAATTTTTCAGCTGCACGCGTCATATTTTCTTCCCGCGCTACGACGTAAAACACTCTTAATTTTGATAAATCTATCGGTTTCATGGATTGCTAGCTTTTCGTCCCAAAGTTATTATATCGACTTTAACAGTTTAAATTAGCTGCATCCAGAATATGATTTCGTTATGATGAAAAATAAAACTATAGAAAGATTCCCCACAAAAGAGAGCTTCAAATGACATATGTATATAAAACAATAAAATCACCGGTTGGGCTTTTGAAATTAATCGCAGGTGATAAAGGGCTAGCTGCAATTCTTTGGGAAAACGATAATCCTAAGCGCGTTCGCTTAAGTCCACTTTCAGAAGATAAAAATCACCACGTACTTCTTGAGACTGAACGTCAATTAAATGATTACTTTGCTGGCAATCTAAAAGGATTTTCTTTAAGACTTGATGCAGCAGGGACGGATTTTCAAAAAAACGTTTGGGAAGCATTACGAACTATTCCCTATGGTGAAACTCGAAGTTATGGACAAATAGCCAAGCAAATTGGCAACCCAAAAGCTGTTCGTGCTGTTGGCGCTGCTAACGGCAAAAACCCAATTTCCATCGTTGTTCCTTGTCACCGAGTGATTGGTTCTAATGGTAAATTAACAGGATTTGCAGGTGGACTTGAAACCAAAGCATGTTTGCTGAATATTGAAAAGGCCTAAGCTCGCATTAAAAGAGATGTTTGTCGATGGTGCGCATGGCAAATAGCTACTGCTAATGCATCTGCTGCGTCTGCTTTAACTACGCCACACGTTGGCAAAAGACGTTGAACCATCATTGAGACTTGAGCTTTATCAGCATGCCCAACGCCGACAACGGATTTTTTAACTTTATTAGCTGAATATTCAGCAACAAGCAGATTGGCTGACGCAGGTGCCATTAATACTACCCCTCTTGCCATTCCAAGCTTTAATGCCGATGCTGCATTGACCGCATTCACAAATGTTTCTTCAACAGCAGCTTCATCAGGGCTAAAGTTATGAATAACGTCTATCAATCCTTGAAATAGTTTATTTAAGCGTTGGGCAAGTTCAAGAGTGGGACACGGTGCAATGATTCCATGGCCAACATATCGCAAACGATTCCCCTGCGTTTCAATGATCCCCCAGCCTGTATGACGAAGGCCAGGATCTAATCCTATAATACGCGTCATCGCAAGTGCCACTTGCATTAACCTAAACGTTCCATGATTTCGTCAGAAACCTCAAAATTTGCATACACATTTTGTACGTCGTCATTATCTTCTAACACATCAATTAGCTTAAAGAGTTTTTGTGCCACCTCTTCATTACAATCAATCGTATTTGTTGGTCGCCATATGAGTTTAGATTCAACTTGATCATCATACGCATTGCTAAATGTGTCACGAACGGCTGCAAAATCGTCCATCGATGTGGTGACCTCAAATGCATCGTCGACTTCTTCCATATTATCAGCACCAGCCTCAACTGCTTTTTCAAAAATTGCATCAAAAGAACCGACTGTTGCAGGAAGACGAACGATGCCAACGCGGTCAAACATAAACGCAACACTACCGGTTTCCCCAAGATTACCGCCATATTTGGCAAATGCAGCTCTTACTTCTGGGCCAATACGATTACGGTTATCAGTTAAAACTTCAACAATTAACGCTGTGCCACCAGGGCCATAGCCTTCATAACGAATTTCTTCAAAGTTTGATGTATCATCACCACCCAAAGCTTTTTTCATCGCTCGCTCAATATTATCCCTTGGCATATTGGCGGCTCTTGCCGCAGAAATCGCGGCACGCAAGCGTGGATTAAAATTTGGGTCAGGAAGGCCTGATTTTGCCGAAACAATGATTTCACGAGCAATTTTTGCAAACATTTTAGCGCGTTTCGCATCCTGAGCGCCCTTACGATGCATAATGTTTTTAAATTGTGAATGTCCAGCCATTATTCTTCTTCAAATTAATTTAATATATTATCTCTTTTGTGCCAGATTAAGACAGCGCCAATCAAGCGATTTTCTAGCCTTTTTTCAAAATAAACCTAACTGATTAAGAAGCAATTTTTGCAATTGTAGCTTCTAAGGTTGACTCAATGCCTGTCAACTCATCAGATTGAACGATTCTGGGGTTGTGCTCAAGAGGACTAACTTCATCAATTTCAGGAGCACTGGAATCAAGATCTTTAAATTTACGCGCAGTAACTAATACGCGACGCTCTAATGTACCCACCGTTTGATTATAGCTTTCAACGGCCTGACCTAAGTGTCGACCTAAGCGGCTCACATGTGTACCCAAATCGCCAATTCTCTTATACAAATCTCGACCTAAGTCGCTGATATGCCTTGCGTTTTCAGCAATTCCTTCTTGACGCCAGCCATAAGCAACAGCCCTCAACAAAGCAATTAGTGTTGTTGGCGTTGCTAAAATCACTTTTTCTTTTACCCCCATCTCAATAAGAGACGGATCTTGTTCTAACGCCGCGCTAAAAAACGTTTCGCCCGGCAAAAATAAAACCACAAATTCTGGTGTAAAATCAAATTGATCCCAATAAGCACGCTGACCCAAAGCTCGCACATGTGTTCGCACTTGTCGCGCATGTTCTTGAAGTTTTTCTATGCGCGTGACTTCATCTGGTGCTTCTAAAGCCTCAAGATAGGCCGACAAAGGTGCCTTAGCATCGACAATCACTTTTTTATTGCCAGGTAGATTAATCACCATATCGGGTCGCATACGCCCCACATCTGTTTGAGCACTCACCTGCTCTAGAAAATCGCAATGCGAGACCATGCCCGCCATCTCAACCACGCGCTTAAGTTGCATTTCACCCCATTGGCCACGTACAGATGGCGATCGCAGGGCTTTCACAAGGTTTGAGGTTTCGTTGCGGAGTTCTTTTTGGCTAACGACTAAGTCGCTAACTTGTTGACGTAAGACCTCATAAGCGCCCACACGTTGTTTTTCCAAATCTTGAACCTTACCGTCAAACTTAAGTAAGGCTTGATGCATAGGATTCAACATTTCAGCAATGGATTTTTGGCGTTGTGAAAGATCTTGCGTGGCTGACGATTGAAATCGTTCCAGTGTTGATTTAGCCAAATGTAGAAAGTTTTGATTATTTGCAGATAGCGCTTCGGCTGATAGGCTTTTAAACGTTTCTGAGAGTCGAATTTGCGCCGTTTCCAACATCTGCAACTTTTCTTGTGCTTGCTGGCGTTCATAATCCAACGCCGAAAGCAACTCAGTATTTTTATTTTGCAGTTGTGTAATATAGCTTTGATACTGAGAATTGAGTAATTCAATTTTTTCTAACCGACTGGTTTTTTCTTCCAAAATCCCGACCGTTCGACGTTCTAATGTCAGTTCTTGCTGCAAAGTAAAAGCGTTATCTTTTTCGCGCTCAAGATCTTGACGCACTTGACTTGCCATTAAGTCGAGACGTTGTAGCTCTTGATCTGCTCGTTCTAATGTGTGACGCCACTGAAGACGGGTGATGAACCACACGATGGTTCCCACAATAAAAATGCCAAGAAGAATGAAAAATATTGAATTATAGTCAATCATTGTGGTTTAAAAAAGATTAAGAATTAACTACCTTATTAATTTCATAGTCTGGTTTACTTTACCAGAAACATTTAAAAAACAGGCGAGATTTATTATGCAAGCAGTGCTCGGGATTATTAGTTTACTGTGTTTTTGTTGGATAATCAGTGAAAATAAAAAACAAATTCAATATGTTCCTGTTATTAAAGCATTGGCGTTGCAGCTGATTTTAGCTGTTTTAATTTTTAAAGTACCGTTTGTCAGCTATCTTATTTTAAAAATGGCAATGGTAATTGATGCCCTTAAGCATTCAACACTCGAAGGAACCAAGTTTGTCTTTGGATATCTGGGCGGTGGAGAATCTCCTTTTCACATAAATCCTGATGCCACAGCCAGTACGTTTATTTTTGCGCTACAAGCCCTTCCCATTGTTATTGTCGTTAGCGCGTTGTCGATGCTTTTATTTTATTGGCGAATATTACCTTTTATGGTCAAAATTATCTCAGTTGCGTTGCGACGTGTTTTAAACATCGGCGGCGCCCTTGGTACAGCTGCTGCAGCCAAAGTTTTTCTGGGCAATGTGGAAACAGCATTATTGGTTCGTCCCTATTTAAAAGACTTTAGCCGCTCTGAAATTTTCACACTTATGGTGTGTGGAACAGCAAGTACAGCAATGGCCGTTATGCCCATTTATGGAGATATTTTGACTGGAACAATTGATTTTCCTATGCAACATTTAATTGCTGCAACTCTTCTTAACATTCCCGCCGCCATTGCGATTTCTCAAATTATGATTCCCAACACACAACCTGCCACCGAAGCAGGTGTGACTGTACCTTATCAATTCAGCGGACCGATGGATGCTATTTCTCGCGGCACAAGTGATGGTCTTTCTATTTTCTTAAATGTGATTGCAATGTTGATTGTAGCGTTAGCTCTTGTTAGCCTGTGTAATATGATTTTGGGATCTATTACACTTGCAGATGGTTCAGCTTTAACTCTTGAAAAAATCCTTGGGTTTTTACTAGCACCGTTGGCATGGTTAATGGGTATTCCCTGGGCAGAAAGTCAAACGGCTGCACAATTACTTGGAATTAAAACAGTTCTTAATGAAATTATTGCTTTTTCTAATTTAAAATCTCAAGCTTCCTTATTAAGCCCATCTACCATTACAATCATGGTCTATGCCTTGTGTGGTTTTGCAAATTTTTATGCTGGGAGGCTTAAGTACAATGGTGCCGGAACAGAGGCAAAACGTTATTTCCCTAAGTTTTAAATCTTTAATTGCTGGTGGTCTAGCCAGCTGCTTATCTGGCATGATTGTCGGGTTGCTTATTAAATTTTTAATATAACTTTCCTACTATCGACCCATTTCCTTGCTTTAAATGGGTCGCCTATCCCGTAAAAAACTATTTTTCTTAATAATTTATTATTTAATTCCATTTAACAATTTATATTGGAAATAATATTTTTATGGTGAGACTCATGAGAAAAAGAATTTGTTTCTTATTATTAGGTACTCAGCTCTTTGGTTCCTTTCTTTTACTACCACCCCTTTCAGCAATGGATGTTCCCCTAGAAAAAACAGATAGCCCTTTAGAAAAAAAGACTCTAAAAAAAACCTTATCACCCATAAATCAAATTCGGCAACAATACGATTTACCACTCAGCACAACTTCTCAACTACCACTAATCATCCGAACAGGCTACAATTTAGTAACATATGAAGAACCACTACCCCTCCGCATTAATTTAGAAACAATCGATTTTGAAGAATTATTAGCAAACAATCCGTTTACCCCCAATCAAATCAATGAAATGTTACCGTTTGATCAATGGACAGCATTTTTGGATAACATGAATAAAGAAGGAAAAAAACTTAATGTTTCAGTGAATTCTCATAATAATGGGCTTATTATTACGACCGAGGATGATGATAAACAATCCACCAAACAGACTTTAAAACAACAAGCAAAATGGCATCTTATTAAAGCTTTTATGCAGAAATTACAACGCGCAACAGTGGTAATTCCATCTTCTCTATATGAAAAGTGTCCTGCATCACTAATTGTTAAGCAAGGATTTTCAAAAGATGATAGCATTGATCTTTTGGCCTTAAAATATTACCGTCTTGGATTAGATATTAATAGTCTTGAGCATCAAATGAAAGCTAAAGACCGTCATTTTTTGATGGGCGAAGTTTTTAGGCTCGCAGGTAGCTACTATTTTGCAACAGCTGAGAAATCTGATGATCTTTTTGCAAAACCAGATTTATACTTTACATCTGGTACTTGTTTTGGTTGGTCAGCAATGCATGGAGATTCACGAAAGGTTAATGATACTTTAAAAGTTGCACAAGAATCTATGTATATGGGTCATCATGCTTTATCGCAAGCGTATAAACGTCACCGTGAAATAGTAAGTCTAATAAGTCAAGGCACCTTAACTAACTATCAGCAAAGCGACTTGGATGAAGTCAAGAAACAATTAATGGCTCTTCCTATGACGTTAGTTCGGTGGACTCAAAAATTTGATCCTGATTATTATCAAAGATTAGTCACATCGAGCAATGCCACGCGCTCGCAATAATACTTATTTATTATAAGGTGGAGATTTTTCTCCATCTTTTATTTTATTAAAGAAAATTTTTATCTTTAAAATATTTACTTGTTAATTTCTTAAATTTTATTACAATAACTACATAAGATTTATAAAGGGTCGTAAATTTCATTTTTTTAAACGAATCAGCTGTTTTTTTGCCTCAAATACCTCTAGCAGTTTTAAAAAAATTGACTAGAGGAATCATATCTGTTGCATTTTATCTACACTTGATCAAATTCAAATAAAATTTATGGGCTTTTGTATTTCTTGCAAATAAATTATTTGTTAATGTTTAGTTGGTTTAATATTCATTGTAATATAATAACAGTGAACTGAGGGAAAAAAAGTTATGCGTAACAAAATTTTAGCTATTTTAGGTACAGCCGCCCTCTTGGCTGCCTGTGAATGCGCTCCAGAACAAGAAGTTAATGTTGGATCTGCTGTACAGCCAGGAACTGCTGAAGACTTCAAACAAAATATTAAAGATCGCGTTTTCTTCGCGTTTAATAAGTCAACAGTTTCAGCAGAATCTGCTCGCGCTCTTGAAGCACAAGCTGGTTGGTTGAAGACTTATCCAAACACGACAGCAACGATCGAAGGTCATGCTGACAACCGTGGTACACGCGAATACAACCTTGCATTAGGTGCACGTCGTGCGCACTCCGCATCAAAAGAATTGACTAAGTTGGGCGTTGATAAAGCGCGTTTGAAAACTATTTCTTACGGTAAAGATCGTCCGTTTGTTGCAGATGCACAAACTGAAGATCAACATTCACAAAACCGTGTTGCAGTTACAAACATCAACTAAGCTCTATAGCTGTTTGGTTTCAAAAGCCCTCTTCGTCTCTTTTGATGAAGAGGGTTTTTTATTGCCTTTATCGAATTTTTGATGAAGAAGAAAGCAAGAAGTCATTATTATATCAAGTATAGTTAATTAACGTGAATGCGATGTAAGGAATGATCTAAGAGGGAATCGTTCATTACAAGGAACAAAGCCCCCGACAATTCTTCTTAACTTTTCTAAGCTTAAGTTATTTTTTACATCGAATTCACGTTAATTTGATTCAGAAGTTTAATTTTTATATAACTGAGCAATCTACTTTTGTTTTGTTATATTGAATGATGTTTCAGATATAGCTAAAGCAATATATTCTAATCAACGTTGATCAAGCTTAAACTCAATACGGCGATTCTTAGCAAGCTCTTTGGTATCACTCGCTTCTAACGGCTGAAACTCCCCAAACCCCGCAGCGACAAGCCGTTGAGAAGGAATTCCCTCAGCAATTAAATACTTAACAACTGAAATCGCTCGCGCCGATGAGAGTTCCCAATTTGAGGGAAATTTTGTACGTATAGGCAAGTTATCTGTATGTCCATCGACTCGTAATATCCAATTAATATTTTTAGGAATAGTTAAGGTGATTTCTTTTAGTGTTTTAATCAAGGGTGCAAGCTGCTTCTTTCCATCTTCACCCAAATCGGCAGAGGCAATTTCAAACAAGATCTCTGATTGAAAAACAAATCGATCTCCCACCACACGCATATCAGAACGATTGCCAATAGCTTCTTTAAGTTTAGCAAAAAATTCAGAACGATACCCCCCAATACCACCTTTAAATTTTTTGTTTTCTTCTGTAAGGGAAGTATTTTGATTAAGTAACTTTTCTAGTTGCGCAGAAAGATCAGCCAATTTTACATCTTTTACCGAAGCATTCGTAGATTCTACTGCAAGATTTTCTGTTAGTAGCTTAATTTTTTCTTCTAACGCAGCTAGTTGTTGCTTTAACGTAAGTGTCTGCCCTTGAAGGTTTGTTTTTTCTGTTTGATGAGTAGCAAGTTGTTTTTGTGTTGTTGCTAACTGCTCTTCTGATAGCTTAAACGTGTGGCTAAATTTCTCTAATGCTTCTCGCAATTGAATAATTTCTTTTTCAGACATCTGTTTTTGCACTTTTTCAGAAAGAAGAGATGTTTCCAAATGGGCTAATTGTCTATTTAAAGAAGAAAGACTTTGTTCCTTAGTACTAAGCGCATCTGTTAAATAAAATTGCGCCAAGACAAACGACATCAACACAAAAATAATGACAAGTAATAATGTTGAAATTGCATCAACAAAACCAGGCCAAATATCAAGCTGATCATTTTTACGGCGTCGTGAGATTAAAAACATTGCACATCACCAGGAACAAGAAGCTAACTAACTTCCATAATAACTGCTTTTTTAAAAAATAGTCAATTAGAGACCATTGAATTAAAAAGAAAAAGCGCACGAGATAGAATCACTCATACGCTGACTTTTAACAAGAGTGAGCTTAGATAAATTTTACATTAATCACAGAATAAGCTTTGCTACCACTAGGTGTTGTCACTTCGACAGTATCATCAACTGTTTTCCCAATTAATGCACGTGCCAATGGTGACGTTATTGAAAGAAGCCCTTGCCGGATATCTGCCTCATCACCACCTACAATTTGATAGGTATTTGTTTCCTCAGTATCTTCATCAATCAATGTTACTGAAGCACCAAACTTAATATTATTACCAGATAATTTACTGACATCAATAATTTCGCCACGACTTACTTTGTCTTCAAGCTCTATAATTCGCCCTTCAATAAAACCTTGACGCTCTTTAGCGGCATGATATTCAGCATTTTCAGATAAATCGCCGTGCACACGTGCGTCAGCAATCGCTTTAATCACCGCATAGCGTTCAACTTGCTTTAAATGCTTTAGTTCTTCTTGCAACTGATCATAACCACGTTGCGTCATTGGAATTTTTTTATCCATCATTATTACTCAAAATCGACTCATACTGATATATTATTTAATTATGTCGTTAGGCTGAAAAATCAACCCATCTAAAATAGTCAAAGTTGAGTATAGTATCATTATGTATTAATTTCCACATCGTTTTTTATAATAATTTAGGTTCAGTCAAATTTTTTATCAATGCGGGCCCTCTTTTTTAAATGCGCTATCACGATAAAAAAAAAATTTCAAGACTGTTTTTTTTATTTTGCATATGCCACATTGATCACAATATGTTGTGTTAATATTTCCCTAAAATTCTATATTTTGTGGTAAAGGAGTTTTTTCATGAAGATCCAGCGGTCGTTTACCAAGCCTAATCAATGTCCTTATTCAACTATTGATTTTCAAAAAACAAGCAGTGAAATTCGCAATCCTGATGGATCTATCGTTTTTCGTCAAGAAAACATTGACGTCCCCTTAAATTGGTCACAAGTAGCGTGCGATGTATTAGCTCAGAAATATTTTCGTAAAGCAGGCATTCCAGATACATTAGCAGCAGTCCCAGAAGAAGGGGTTCCAGAATGGTTATGGCGACGTCAAGCAGCACCAGGCGCAAAACTTGTCGGCGAAACAAGTGCTAAGCAAGTTTTTGACCGCCTTGCCGGAACTTGGGCCTATTGGGGATGGAAAGGTGGCTATTTTGATGCAGAATCTGACGCCCACACTTTTTATGATGAAGTGCGCTATATGCTTTGTCAGCAAATGGTGGCTCCTAACTCACCTCAATGGTTTAACACTGGCATCCACTGGGCGTATGGTACAAATGGGCCTGCTCAGGGTCACTTTTATGTTGATTTCAAAACCGGAGAATTAAAAAAATCTGACTCTGCCTATGAACACCCTCAACCACATGCTTGTTTTATTCAAGGGATTAAAGATGATCTTGTCGGAGATGGCGGTATTATGGATCTTTGGGTACGTGAAGCCCGTTTATTCAAATATGGATCAGGAACGGGTACCAATTTTTCAAATTTACGTGGAACCGGTGAACCTTTATCAGGTGGTGGTAGATCTTCTGGACTAATGAGCTTTTTAAAAATTGGTGATCGTTCTGCAGGCGCCATCAAATCAGGTGGTACAACACGCCGCGCCGCTAAAATGGTGATTGTGGATATTGACCACCCGGATGTGATTGATTTTATTCAATGGAAAGTCCTGGAAGAACAAAAAGTTGCGGCCTTGATTACAGGGTCAAAAAACAACCGTCTTCATTTAAATGCAATTATTGATGCATGTAGCATTGAGCTAGACGCAGGAAAAGACCCTTTTGAGGCAAAAGATAATCCAACTTTAAA
>DYSP01000047.1 GCA_020718185.1 Candidatus Odyssella sp.
AATAAACAACAACAGACTCCTTTAAAATATGCTTGCTAAACTGGGGGCATTACAGAGGGGATGAACGCGTTACTGTACCATGGCCTTCCAATAAGTGCTGCTTCTCGTTCAGCTTGATAATCTAAGGCAAATAAAATACTCATCATGATTATGCAACAGTATCTAAGCTTTAACATAGAGCATCTATCCTTTTAAATGAGTTGAGACCATTGCATAACGGTTCTTTTGAGCCCTTAACGGTATCAAATGGTCTCGAATTGTGTGTGAGAAATAATTCATAAGAAATTTAAATGTTCTGGTTATATTTGTTTATTATTAAGTATAAAAATAATGTTATTTAATTTAAATTAAATTTTATTAAATATAAGAAAAAAACTTTTTCAGGGTTTCTTTTGAAGTAGAATAAGGATAAAAGATGATTGTGGTGAAGGTGGGGATGGTATAGCTAAAGCAACATAATTATGCCAATTTCGCATGTTTCAAAAACACCAACCCCTACTAATTTTTACTGATGTGTCAAAGGAATATATCCTAAAAAGGCATAATAATAAAAAGCGGTTCTATTTTCATAAAATAAGCTCTGAGGAGTTGTTAATATTTTGTAATCACTCAACCAAATTCTGCCCATTATGTATAATATTTTAGACTCTTTTGATATAAAGTTGCTTTCGAGAATGAAGCTATCATAGAACATTTCATAGACGCGATATCCATTGCTGCTCATAATTATATTCCATAAAGATTCATGTTTATCTAGTAATATAAATTGTTTAATAAAGGTATAATCAAAATACATTTGTACCAGTCTATTTCCCTGATCTGCTCCTTGTTTAAAGTATGCACATTTTATACCATCTTCTTGTGTAAATCCTAATTTTTGATACATAACAGCACTATCAACTAACTCTTTCATATATTGATTTTCCTTATTACTATCAATATATTGTCTTATATCTTCTGGCGTGGACATGAACAAGTGGTAATAATGTCCATCATATTCATCTATTTGATGCAAAGCTTCATCATTAGGTAAATCTTGTGCTTCTTTTTCTGTCGTAAAACCTAATTGTTGACTAAAAGCAGCGTAATTAAGCCGATTTTTTGCATCTTGATCTCCTTGTGCTACTCTAATGTCAAGGTATTTTCTTCCACTTTCCATCGTAAAATCTAATTGTTGATTAAAAGCCGCTTGATCTCCTGCTGTTGCTCTAAATTCAAAGAACCTTTTTTGATCCATTTTATTTGCAAACAGCGTGTGAATAGTACAGTTTATAAAACTCATTAATTGACTATTTTTTGGAAGAAGATGTCTCTGTTCTGCCATTACTCTATGGAATTCATATTTGTTTTTAGTAATAAAATAATTCCATTTCAAGAGGGTACGTTTTTTTAATACAAGCTAACAGTTTTGATGATATCTGCCTGCTTATTTGATCACCTATTATTTCTTTTTGGTTTTCAATTGTGAAGCTGGCTAATTCTTTATAACTTTCCAAATTTTTGATGAATGAGCCAGATAAAGGTTCTTTTGAAAAGAATTTATAATGGTTTTGAGATTTCACCATGGAAAGATGAACTATGTCTCGTGGTACTAGGTATTGATGTATACGTTCTTTAAAGACAGTTAGGACGTTTTTTTCATGTTTTTGTTCTGGGGTATCAATCTCGGCTCCCACTGCTGGAAGAGCTAAGCTTATCGTCAATAATATTTTTAGCATATTCTTTATCTACCTGTTTTACTTGTTTAATACTTGTAAATGCATGTGGGTATTTAATGTTGTATTTACAAGTATTTTTTTAAGGTTTTAACGTTACTCTCATTAAAATTGTTTATAAAGCGCTGAATCACCCATTGGCGTGAAGCTATAGACATGTTAAAGTTAGCATAATAAGTGGCAAAAAAAGGCTTGCAATGACAATTAGCATGTTAAGCGAACTCGTGGTTTTATTGCCATTAGTTGGTTTTTTAGTGGCCGGCCTCGGTCAAAAATATATCACAGATCGCGGTGCTCAAGGGGTGGCATGTGGGTTAATGTTTGCCAGTCTTGTGGCCGGTGCTTTGTTATTCCAAAAAGTTGCATTTGACCATCAAAGCACTGTTGTGATACTTTTCCCTTGGATCCAAGTGGGAAGTTTTGACGTCAGTTGGGGGTTGAAGATTGATACACTCAGCGCTTTGATGATTGTTGTGGTTACTGTTGTTTCTTTTCTCATCCATCTGTATTCAGTGGGATATATGAGCCACGATAAATCTATTTCGCGATTTATGGCTTATTTAAGCTTCTTTACCTTTGCCATGTTAATGCTCGTCACTGCGCCAAATTTTGTTCAGCTCTTTTTCGGGTGGGAAGGGGTTGGACTTGCGTCGTACTTATTGATTGGGTTTTGGTATGAACGTGCCAGTACCGGTGCTGCATCTATGAAAGCATTTATTGTGAATCGCGTCGGTGATGTGGGTTTAGCCCTTGGCATTGCCACAATTTTTGCTGTATTTCATACAGTGGATATTGACCAATTTTTATTAGCAATTAAAACTGTTGATGCTGCTAATACTCGCCCGTTATTTGATTTTTGGGGCTATGAGGTTGATCTATTAACACTGATCGGTATTCTTTTATTTATTGGAGCAATGGGAAAATCTGCGCAAATTGGGCTTCACACTTGGTTGCCCGATGCGATGGAAGGACCAACACCTGTATCTGCCTTAATTCATGCTGCGACAATGGTTACCGCAGGCGTGTTTTTGGTGGCACGACTTTCTTTTCTTTATGAAATGGCGCCGATTGCGCGTCATCTCATTATTATTGTGGGGGCGGTCACGGCATTGTTTGCTGCGACCGTGGCGATGACTCAAACTGATATTAAACGCGTGATTGCTTATTCCACGTGTAGCCAGTTGGGTTATATGTTTTTTGCGGCCGGTTGTTCTGGATATGGGGCAGCCATGTTCCATTTAATGACGCATGCTTTCTTTAAAGGATTGTTGTTTTTAGGCGCGGGATCAGTGATTCATGCCATGTCAGATGAACAAGATATGGAACACATGGGTGGTGTTTATCGATTGATTCCCAAAACTTACGCATTTATGTGGGTTGGCAGCTTAGCCTTAGCTGGAATTCCTTATTTTGCGGGATATTATTCTAAAGATTCAATTTTGGAAACAGCTTTTCTATCTGGTTCAACGTTTTCTTATTTTGCCTTTGTGATTGGGTTGTTTGTTGCCTTTTTAACAGCTTTTTATTCTTGGCGATTGTTGCTTTTAACTTTTCATGGGAAACCCAACGCGAATGATAAAGTTATGGCGCATATCCATGAATCGCCATGGACAATGTTGTTGCCCTTAGGTGTTTTATCGCTTGGCGCAATATTTAGTGGTTATTTAACTCATAATTTATTTGTCGGATATGAGGCAGAGGTTTTTTGGGGAAATTCAATTGCTGTGCACACGGTTCACCATGAAATTCCTTTTTTCATTATGATTGCACCTTTAATTTGTGCAGTTTCAGGCATTATTTTAGCTTATCTTATTTATGGGGGGAAACGTGGTGTTGCCGATGTGATTACCACTATTTTCCGTCCTGTCTACTTGTTTTTCAAGAATAAGTGGTATTTTGATGAATTATATGACTATTTATTTGTCAGGCGATCCCTTTCATTTGGTACATTTTTCTGGCAAACGGGCGATAAAAAGATGATTGATCGGTTAGGGCCAGATGGGGTTTCTCAAATGTCGCTGGCGATGGCGCGTCTAGTCAGTCGATTGCAGACAGGCTATGTTTATCATTATGCATTTGCAATGATTATTGGTGTTTTACTGGTCATGACATTTTATCTCTATAGTGAATTGGGCGTAAGTTATGTTAGATGATTTCTCTTTACTTTCAATTATTATATTTTTACCGCTAGTTGGTGCCATCTTCATTATTCTTATTCGCGGTGAAGAAGAAAGAGTTGACCATAATTCACGTATTGTCGCGTTGTGGACAAGTGTTCTTACCTTTATTTTATCTATTTTCTTGGTTGTGAATTATGAACCCAGTGGCGCAGCCTATCAATTCGTTGAAAATACACCGTGGATAGAAGACCTTAAAATTCGATATCACGTGGGTGTGGATGGTATTTCTATTTTATTTGTTTTATTGTCAACTTTTTTAACCCCCTTATGCATTTTGTCCAGTTGGACAGCTATCACCAAACGCGTGCGTGCGTATATGCTGGCTTTCTTGTTTTTAGAAACCCTTATGATTGGTATGTTTTGCGCATTGGATTTGGTTTTATTTTATGTTTTTTTTGAAGGTGTCCTGATTCCGATGTTTTTGATCATTGGTATTTGGGGCGGAGAGCGCCGTATTTATTCGTGTTTTAAGTTCTTTCTCTACACCTTTTTTGGTTCAGTAGTTATGTTATTAGCGATTGTCGCTATTTACTTGCAAGTGGGGACGACTGACTTAGCTGTTGTGGCTGCGCATCAATTTGCACCATCTCTACAAAAATGGTTATGGCTTGCTTTCTTTGCCTCTTTTGCCGTTAAAGTTCCCATGTGGCCGGTGCATACTTGGTTACCTGATGCCCACGTGGAAGCTCCGACAGCTGGGTCAGTCATCTTAGCTGGTGTCTTGCTTAAAATGGGTGGCTATGGATTTTTGCGATTCTCATTACCTTTATTCCCTGATGCGAGCATCTATTTTACTCCTTTCGTTATGACTTTAAGCGTTATTGCCATTATTTATACGTCTCTTGTGGCATTGGTTCAGCAAGATATGAAAAAGCTCATTGCCTATTCATCTATAGCGCATATGGGGTTTGTAACTTTGGGTATTTTTGCTGCCACTTTACAATCGGCAACAGGGGCAGTGATTCAAATGCTCAGCCATGGCATTGTTGCCGCAGCACTTTTTCTTTGTGTTGGGGTGCTTTATGACAGATTACACACGCGGGAAATTGCCAAATACGGTGGTGTTGTGAAAATAATGCCCTTGTTTGCAGTGATGTTTATGATTTTCACTTTAGCATCTATTGGCTTGCCAGGAACCAGTGGGTTCGTGGGTGAGTTTTTAGTAATTGTGGGATCTTATAAAGTAACACCAGTTTTTGCAACCCTTGCGTCAACTGGCATGGTGTTAGGGGCAGCTTATGCATTGTGGCTTTACCGCCGGATTGTTTTTGGTAAAATTACAAACCTTGATTTAAAATCCTTGGTAGATTTGAATGGCCGCGAAATTGTTATTTTAACGTCTCTCGCAACAGCCGTTTTTTGGATAGGGATTAGCCCTGGATACTTTACGAATATTATTACTCCCGCCGTTAAAAGACTTACCGATAAGCACCAAGAATATGTTTATTCTTATAAAATAAAATCGTTGACCAATTCGGTAGACGTTGTCGATGGAAAGAAACAGTAAATGGTCATTCAAGATATACTTGCTCTTTTGCCAGAGTTAATTATTTTTGTAGGGGCAATGATATTGCTTATGCTAACGGTTTTTGTAAAACAAGGCGTTTTGCGTGCTGTTACTATTACGACAATTGCCATTTTATTGGTGGCTTTAATTGCCACAATATTTGCTGAACCTTCAAAAATACCGTTACTTTACAATCAAATTGTCAATGATAGTTTTGCACGACTTTCAAAATTGATTGTGTTGAGCGTCAGTGTTCTGTTGGCAATTTCAAATCATGATTTTCTGAAAAAAGATGGTGTGGATGCACCTGAATACTCTGTTTTGATTTTATTATCCATTTTGGGAATGATGGTGATGGTTTCGGCCACGAGTTTTCTGTCACTTTTTATGGGGCTGGAATTACAAAGCCTTTCATTATATGTAATGACGGCTATTCGACGTGATGATACCAAGTGTTCAGAGGCCGGTGTAAAGTACTTTTTATTAGGGTCACTTGCGACAGGAATCATGTTATATGGGATGACCTTTATTTATGGTACTGTTGGTAATATTGGTTTTGGGGAAATCAAAGTCTTTTTGAAAACTATTGACTCTGTACCTATGGCTTTTTATTTGGGAATGGGGTTAGTGATTGCTGGAACAGTCTTTAAAATTTCAGCCGTTCCTTTTCATATGTGGGCACCTGATGTTTATGAAGGGGCACCAACCACGATTGTTAGTTTTTTTGCGTCTGTTCCTAAAGTTGCCGCGTTTTGTATGATTACGCGATTGTTGGTGGAACCGATGTTAGGTGCTTATACACATTGGCGTTATATGATTGCTGTTTTGGCGGTTATCACCATGATTGTTGGCGTTTTTGGGGCTCTTAACCAGCACAATATTAAGCGGTTACTAGCCTATAGCTCGATTATGAATATGGGCTATGCTTTATTAGGATTGTTGTCGGGCGATGCTTATGGTATCGAAGCAAGTTTAATTTATATCGCCGTTTATGCTGTTAGTGTATTGGCATTCTTTATTTGTTTGTTATTAGTTAGTCGTCGAGGCCATCAAATTCAAAATATTACAGATTTATCAGGCCTGTTCCGTCTTTATCCTCAGGTAGCCGCGGCGATGGTGTTTTTACTATTTTCATTTGCGGGAGTCCCACCGCTGTCAGGGTTTTTAGGGAAACTATATGTGTTTAAAGCCGTTTTACATGCTGACATGATAGGCGTTGCCATGATTGGTGTATGTGCAAGCGTTTTAGCTGCAGCTTATTATTTATACGTTATTAAAGTGATTGTTATAGATGAACTTAAACCAGGATCATTGCGATTTGTGGGTGGTGGTGAGAAAACTGAAACCGGTGCGTTGTTTGTCACGGGATTGATCATTGGTGGCTTGACATGGTTTTTTGTTAAACCTGAATTTTTCCTAAAATCGATTTTAACAGCTTCACAAGGGCTATTCCTTCAATGATTGCCTATCAGTTTGTTTATTATGATTCGATAGATAGCACGAATAGTGAGGCTAAGCGCCTGTGCCACCAGGGATTACCCGAAGGAACGGTGGTGATCGCCAAGACCCAAACGGCGGGAAGAGGGCGGTTGGGTCGGCGTTGGATTTCGCCCATGGGTAATCTTTACTTTACAATATTATTAAAACCGCATGTGCCAATAGAGGTTCTGAGTCAATTATCGCTTGTTGCGGGGTTGGCTTTAGCAAAGGTGATTCAACATTATATAGTTGGTCGTGCGATTGTTTCCTTAAAGTGGCCTAATGATGTTTTAATTAATCGACAAAAAGTTGCAGGAATTCTTGTTGAAACAGATATTGATAGTCATTTGACTCAAGGAACACCGTGTTATCTTGGCATTGGTGTGAATATGCAAAGTGCCCCCGAATTAACAGTCTACTCAGCAACTTCACTAAAAGATATTGTCGGCTTGTTGCCTCAGCCGAAAGAATTTCTTCAGCACTATATTGATAACTTTAATGCTCTATATATTATTTGGCAGCAAGAAGGATTTGCTGTGCTCAAGGATGAATGGTTAAGCTTTGCGAATGGTATAGGCGATATTGTACAAGCTACTTCTGGCCGGCACGGGCAAATTTTTGGCCAATTTAAAACAATTACAGATGATGGTGGGCTTCTATTGGTTGATCTAGACGGCAATAATCATATTATTTCTAGTTCTGAAGTAACATTTCCTCATAAAACTTAAATCTATTTAAGTTTGCTGATTTATTAAGCTAAAAAATACTAAAATAACAAACTAAATTTAATTAATTAACCTGAGTTCGATATAAGAATTGCGAAAGTGTATAAAAACGAAGAAATCCGTCATCACGAGGCTCCGAAGCTTTAGCGAAGGA
>DYSP01000019.1 GCA_020718185.1 Candidatus Odyssella sp.
GTTTAACTCAACAAAAAGACTCTCTTAATTCAACCTTTTTTCAAACAAACTAGGGGCAGTATACATAACCAATGGCCAACCGAATGAAGTGTTGAGCAATATCACTATTCTCACCACAGAAATAACTGATAGCTTTTATGATTTCTAAACGATGTGCATCAGTTGCGATCAACGCTTCAAGAGCATTCTTGAAGCGTTGATCTTGAGGGTTAAGGACAAGATTGAGAGTATACATGAGTGCATTTTTTGATCTAAAGGAAGCGCTTTGGTTGTTTGTTTTAATAAGTTAAAGTCAAAATCTATGAATGTAGCTAAATAAGCAGCAATTTCCTCTCCCTCTTGACATTTATCCCAAATACCTGAACTTTTCATCCAAGTGGTTACAACTCCTCGTTGTGCATCAGGATAATCTCTTAAAGTTTTGAAGATCCGGGCAATTTGATCACCATTTTGGCATTTATCCAAAGCGCCTGAGCTTTTCATCCAGGCAATTAGTTGATCTTTATGAAGATAATCGCCTAAGACATTGAGGATAGGTCTAATCGCGCCATTATGCTCTCCTTTCTCAATGGCTTGTTCAAGAACACCTAACCAATTTGAAAAACACACAGGAAACGCATTGAGAGTGTGGAAGGCCAAATTTGCACCAAATTTATCAAGTGCTATTAGACGTTTCATCAAGGAAAAAATAATTAGCAATTGATCTTCAGGATAAGTATTTAACGCACTGATGCAATAACTAACGTCATCTACGTTTTTGAATTTATCAAATACTCTTAAATTTTTCATCCAATCAATAAAAATACCTAATCGAGTCGGCGGATACTTGTTTAAACTAACGAGAGTACGAAGAGCAAAAGTCTCCTCACATCTAAATCGCATCAAGGAAAAAACGATTGGTAGCCGATCTTTAGAATAGATTTGTAATTTGCTAAGAATTTGAACAATCTCATCGATGTTTTGACAGCGATCAAATGCTCTTGATTTTTTTTCCCATGAACAAATAATTGGCAGCTGATCTTTAGAATAAGTCTTTAATATACTTAAGATTGCAGAAACCTCACCCTTGTTTTTACACTTACTTATTGCACCTGATTCTTTCATCCAAACATCTAATGGATCAGAAGCCGGCACCTCGTTCGTGTTGTTGTTGCGCTAAACGACCGCTAGATGCAGGAGCGCATTGAAGGGAATGTGGTCATCGCGCTGATGTATTAAATAAGGTTGTTAATAATAAGTATTTTTTCATTCTTGTTCTCTATTTTACTAATAATCATTTTTATATAGGCATTATTTTTTTAATTGCAATTATTAGTTGATTGTTTTTTGCAATTTAATTGCAGAGCAAATTTGATCACCATTTCGGTACTTATCCAAAGCACCTGAGTCTTTCATCCGTGTCATTACAACTTCTCGTTGTTTATCAGAGTAATCTTTTAAAACATAGAAGATCTGGGTAATCTGATGACCATTTTGGCATTTCTCCAAAGCACCTGAATCTTTCATCCATGTGGTCACAGATTTTCTTTGAGCATCATCAGAATAATCTTTTAAAGCATAGAAGATAGAATCAATTTCATATCCAGATTGGCATTTGTCCCAAACGCCTGAGTCTTTCATCCATGTGGTTACAGCTTCTCCTTGTTTATGTTTATCAAGATAACTTTTTAAAATATCAAGAGTCGAGCAAATTTGATCACTATCTTGACATTTATCTATTGTCTTTGAATTTTTCATCCATGTCATTACGACTTCTCGCTGAACATCGTCAGGGTAATCTTTTAAAGCATACAAGATAGAGCGAATTTGCTTTACATTTTGGCACTTACTTATTACGCCTGAGTCCATAAATGTCATTACGACTTCTCGGTGTTGATCAGAATAACCTTTTAAGACATGGAAGATAGAGCCAATTTGCCCTCCATCTTGCAATATATCCAAAGCACCTGAGACTTTCATCCATGTGGTTACAGCTTTTCGTTGAGCATCATCAGAGTAATCTTTTAAAGCATCTTTAATAAAACGAATTTGACCTTTGAATTGGCACTTACTTATTGCACCTGATTCTTTCATCCAAACATCTAATGGATCAGAAGCTGGCACCTCGTGTTGTTGTTGCGCTAAACGACCGCTAGATGCAGGAGGCGCATTGAAGGGAATGTGGTCATCGCGAGCGAATGTATAGCTGCATAATCCAACTGATGTGGCAAGAATATTTGATAGTAATACGTATTTTTTCATTATTATAACTCGTTACAATGATTTTGCTATTTTACATATTAGATATTCTTTTTTTAATTGCAATTGTTAGTTGATTATTTTTTGATATTTTTTTGTTGATCAAACAAAAATTTAAGCGTATTTGATTGTTTAATGCAAATTTTTCATGAAATTATGCAGATTATTTTACTTTTAGTTAATATTGATGTTATTTACTAATGATAGCAAACTTTATTTGGTGGTATCATGTTTAAATACATCTTTGTTTGGTGGACGGTTGTTCATTTTATCGACGTGTGCCAAGCACAGGATATTCCAGAACAAAATCACCTGCTACGACTTAGCACTTTGCCTTATGATGTAACCTCGCAAATTTTTCCTTATTTAACACTTGTGGAACGTCAATCTCTACATAATTGTGGAGATAAAATTATTCAAAACCATATTCGAACGTTTGAGCATTATGAAGTGGAAGTAATAATGGCAAAAGATGCTGATATAGGTTTAATCTCAGATAGAAAAAAATTATGTGCTGCTCTTCCTTTTGCGCCTGAAGATTATAGCAGTCGTTATAATTTAATCATGAATTTTGATAAAGTCGCAACCATAACCACTAAGCTTGACCATGGATTTCAACAAAATTTTAAGAAAATCCTTGTGCCATCGATTTTTGATTTTATGGTCAGTTTAGGTAATGAAGAAGCAATTGATTTAAAATTAATTGGTTTACTTACAGGAAAATATGGATATCAAAAAGATATTCACGCTGCTCATCATTTTTTAGAAGAACAGTCACTTTTGGGAAGTCAAAAAGCCAGTTCTATTTTATTTGAGAAATTAAGAGGGTCTTCCCATTTTTTAAAAAAAGATGAACCGCGCCCTTTTGATTTGCTTGATACTCATGTACAAGCAAGGCACCCATGGGCACTTCAGACACATTATAATCTTCTTAACGCCAATGGGCATTTTTACATTAAAAACAATACACAAGCAGCACGGGCGTTTTTATTAGGGCAAATGGCTCTAGGCAACCCATGGGCTCTTCGAACTTTTCTAGAAACAGAAACAAGATTTCTCAACCGTTATGGAACACCGGAAGCAAAACCTTATAAGCGAGATATTATTGAACAGCAATATCAGGAAAAATATACTTGGGCAAAACCACTCAAACTAGATGCCATTTATCAAGGATATTATCCCTTCAAATCACCAAAAAAAAGGGCAAAATCATTTTTAAAAAAGGGGGTTCATACGGAAGAACCTTGGGCAGTGCGTGCATATCTAAAAAGACTAACCCGCGGTTGTTACGGGGTCAAAAAAAATCTTTGTCGACTACGTAGATATGTGGATGAGAAATGCCAAGAAGGAAATCTGTTATTTATTAAAGAAAAATATGATCTTCATACGAGTGCATTTTCTAAATACGCCTGGGATCATCGCAGTATTCCAGATTTACTTAGAATGGCAAGTCGGCAAGGAGAAACTTGGGCAATCATTGCCTGGTTTGAAAGAGTCAATCTGCCCCAAAATGCTTCCCCATTCGTACATGACCTTTTGTTTCGCGCTTATAATATAAAGATTATTGAACCTATTATGCCATAATTTTGTGGACTTCAGTCTACTTGAGTATATATCAAGCAGATGATATGGTTTTCTCAACAAAATGTGATTGATATGGGGATGAATTCTTTATGCAAAATTCTTTAATTCTGGTTGTTGATGACGATCGCCGACTGCGAGATTTGCTTGTTAAGTTTTTAAAAGAAAAGGGCTTTCGCGTATGCTCAGCGCATTCTGCAGCTGAAGCACGTGCCCAATTGGCATTAAATAAAGTGGCTTTAATCGTTTTAGATATCATGATGCCTGGTGAAAGTGGTCTAGAGCTTACACAAAGCTTGCGTACAACAGGCAGTGAAATCCCCATTCTTTTTTTAACCGCTAAAGATTCGGTTGATGAAAAAATTGAAGGATTAGAAAATGGCGCCGACGATTATTTAACAAAACCGTTTGAACCAAGTGAACTAATAGCGCGTATTCGGGCAATTTTAAGACGCCATACCCCTGTCAAAGAAGGAAAAGAAGAAAAAATTTTGTATTTTGGCGAGCTAACTTTTTCCCTAAAAGATAGTGTACTGCGAGAAGGTGCTGAGAAAATCCCACTAACGTCAACTGAGCTTATTTTGTTAAAAACGATGGCACAGTCACCACGCCAACCATTTTCTCGTGAAGATCTTGCACAACGAATCGGGCATCGTGTTGAAGAGCGCACAGTTGATGTGCAGATTACACGTCTACGGCGAAAGTTACGCGATGATTCTCGTCATCCACAATTTATTCAAACGGTCAGGCATATTGGGTATACTCTTTACCCAGATTCAGATGAGAAAGCTTTGCCTCAATGACTTTTACGCCATTTTCTATGCTGAAAAGAGCCTTACCTCAAAGCCTGCTAGGGCGATCTCTTATTATTCTTATTACTCCACTGATTGTTGTTCAGATGATCTTAAGTTATATTTTTTTCGATCGTCACACAGAAATTATTTTAAATTTATTAGCAAAATCAATTGTGGCTGATGTTCAGACTGTCGCTGAACTTACCAATGATAACCTGGCTTTTTCTAGAGTTGTGGAGATTGCCAAGAATTTTGATTTTAAAGTAACACTAGAAAAAGAAGCAAAAATACCTCGATCTGGAGTGGATAAAGATCGATGGCTATATCAGTTCATGACAGATGCATTAGACAAAAACCTTAAATTTCTTTATTTTTTACGCATTGATCGTGACAATATTTATATTGATGTGGCGCACCCGATGGGAGTGTTGCATATTACGACGCCGCGCAAACGACTTTATAGCCAAACAACACCGTTTGTGATTATTTGGACAACTATTTCAGCTGCATTATTGCTGATTATTTCTTCTATTTTTATGCGCAATCAATTAAAACCCATTATTCGCTTATCAAAAGCATCGGAAAACTTTGGTAAAGGCATTGATAAAGGCCCTATTCCGATTGAGGGGGCAACAGAAGTACGACGAGCCGGCAGAGCATATAATATTATGCGTGAACGAATTAATCGACAGCTTAATGATCGCATGGAAATGTTGGCGGGTGTTTCTCATGACTTACGCACTCCGTTAACCCGAATGAAACTACAGTTGACACTTATGCCACAAACCGAAGATGTAACAGATCTTCAAGAAGATGTAGAATCTATGCGATTGATGGTGCAAGGGTTTTTAGATTTTGCACGTGGATCAGAACATGAACCTTCTGATTTGGTGATGTTAAAACCATATTTTGAAAATGTGATCGGTGATTTAAATCATTTAAATATCAAAATTCACCTAAACATCCCAGAAAACATACAAATTAATCTTCGCACGCTTAGCTTTAACCGTTGCTTAACTAATTTGTTGTTAAATTCAGACAGGTATGGCACCCAAAGTTGGATATCGGTTGAATCCCAGGATAAAAATATCCTTATTCACGTAGACGATAATGGGCCTGGTATTCCGGTTAAAGAAATGACAAATGTTTTTAGGCCATTTTATCGAGTGGATGAATCGCGCAGCCTAGAAACAGGAGGCGTAGGCTTGGGTTTAAGTATTGCCCGTAATGTGATCTTAAGTCATGGTGGGTCAATAAGATTAGAAAAATCTCCTTTTGGTGGCTTGAGAGTTTCAATAAAAATACCATTTTAATTATTAAGCAATTCCTTGACTCTTTGAGCAGGGAATGTAAAATGTAGATAAGATTTTTAAAAATATGGGGGAAATCATGACACAGAATCAATTTCAAAAAGTCAAAGACACAATGAAAGAGACAGTGAATAATATATCTAAAAAGATGCCTACATTAGATAAAGAGGCAATGATGAACAGCCATAAAAAAAATATGGAAGCATTGACAGAAGCTAATAAAATGGCGGTCGAGGTCATGAAATCCCTTGCCCATTTGCAAAGCCAATACGTCAAGCAAACATTTGAAGATATGACATCACTGATGCGTGAAAGACTGGCCAATCCAAAACCAAGCAAAGAAGCGGTTGAAAAGCATTCTAACCATATTAAAGATCAAGTGCAAAAAGCATTTGACCATGGTGCTAACATCACGTCAACATTGGCAAAAAGTCAAAAAGAAATTTTTGATCTTATGCATGCTAGATATCATGAAAGCGCGACAAGTGCATTTGAAGCGCAAGAAAAAAATATCTCAAAAACAAAGCATTAATCTTTTGTTGAGATAAAAAGTTATTTATAAAAAACTCTCGGAGCTGATTCGAGGGTTTTTTGCTTATAGTCAATTAGGTTATGGTCAAACCTCTCAAACAACCGATATTTTAAATTTTTTATTCAGGGTGACTATCATCCCAAACGAATGATTTCCCATTCTAAAAGAACACCTGAGGTTTCAAGCACACGTTGGCGGATTTGCTCGCCCAATGATTCCAAATCTTTGGCCTGAGCCGCGCCTAAATTTAACAAAAAATTACAATGCTTTTCCGATACTTGCGCATCACCAATTTTAGCCCCTCTTCCACCAGCTTGATCAATTAGGATCCAGGCTTTTTGACCAGGTGGATTTTTAAAAGTACTTCCCCCTGTTCGCCCACGTATGGGTTGGCTTTTTTCACGTTCTGCTAATAATTGTGTAAGGCGTTGATGAATAACAGTTGTATTTTCAGTTTGTAAATCAAAACAGGCTCGAATAACAATTTGGTCAGCAGACAACGCACTGTGGCGGTAAGAAAATCCAAGTTCCGCATTCGAAAGGCGTGTTACACTACCTTGGTGATCCATCACTTCTACCCAACGCAAAACATCTTTTACTTCTTGATTATAACAGCCTGCATTCATTTTTACGGCGCCCCCAATTGTGCCAGGCACCCCTACTAAAAACTCTAACCCTGATAGCCCTGCATCTGCACACGTAAGTGCTACTGTTCGATCCAGTGCGGCCGCCCCAATAATAACGCTTGGGCCATCAATGAAGACATCAGCAAAGTCACGGCCTAAACGAATGACAACGCCAGAAATTCCCACATCGCGCACAAGCACGTTTGATCCAGCACCAATAATAGTAACAGGAATATCTGCTGGTTTTGATTGCAAAAAGACAGCTAAATCCTGGGTTGAGTGAGGGCGAAACAATAACTCTGCAGGCCCTCCTACCTGAAACCAAGTGTGCTGTGATAACAAGGCATTTGGTTGATAACGACCCTTAACAACGGGAAGATTATTATACCAAGTCATACAGTCGCACATTTCTTGCAAGAATCAATCAGTGTTTCAAGCTGTTGCGGCAAAGCTGCGGCCCAATAAGTTATCGTACCCGCACCTAAACAAAGGATCATGTCCCCTTCTTGTACTCGAGGAGCAAGAGTCGCAGCAAGAGCATCGGATTCAGGAAGGAAATAAACATTTGCTTTTCCAGTAGCCTGAATTGCTTTTACTAAAGATTCAGCACAAGCCCTTTCAATCGCTTCTTCACCAGCTGCATAAACGGGAGCAATGTAAATTTCATCTGCTTGTTCAAAGCAATGCGCAAAATCATTAAAAAGGTAATGTAGACGTGAATATCGATGCGGTTGCATGACGGCCACAATTTTGCCACCACAAGCTTGACGAGCTGACTTTAATACCGTTTGAATCTCAACCGGATGATGGGCATAGTCATCTATTATGGTGATACCCGACACCACCCCGGTTTTGGTAAAGCGCCGCTTAACACCTTTAAATTGGGCAAATGCTTGTTTAATACAGTCATCACTCATCCCAAGCTCTTGCGCAATAGCAATAACAGACAATGCATTTTGAACATTATGATGTCCCATCATGGGCAGAAAAATATCGCGAATCTTACGTGGTAGTACACTCACTTGCCCCTTTGTTAACACACGACTAGCAAAAGCCCCATTGCCTACAAGATCAACATCAAAGGTGATTCCATCCATTGTTTCGCGAAGATTTGTTGCACGTACATTAGCATCTGGTGAAAAACCATAGGTCAAAATTCGGCGATCGGTAATCTGGTTGCTTAGTTCGCGTACCACTGGATGGTCAATAGCTAAAACACCTAAACCGTAAAAAGGAAGACGATTGATAAAGGTTTTAAATGCTTGTTTTATCGCTTCAAAGTTTGGATAAAAATCCATATGTTCAGGATCAATGTTTGTAACAACCGCAATTGTTGCTGGTAATTTCAAAAAACTACCATCCGACTCATCAGCCTCAACCACAATCCAATCGCCCTGCCCTAAACGCGCATTTGTACCATAAGAATTGATAATTCCACCATTGATAACAGTCGCATCAAACCCCGCTTCATCAAACAAAGCCGCCGCAAGAGAAGTTGTTGTTGTTTTACCATGTGTTCCAGAAATCGCTACTGAAAGCTTAAGCTGCATCAACTCAGCCAACATTTCTGCGCGACGAATAACTGGGATTTTTAATTGACGTGCCGCTACTACTTCAGGATTATCAGCCTTCACAGCGGTAGAAATGACAATAACTTGTGAGTCTTGAATGTGATTCCCATCGTGACCAATATAAACTTGAATGCCGAGTTCTTGCAAACGACTGACGTTGGCATTCAGGCTTGCATCACTTCCTGTCACTGTGTACCCCAAATTAAACAAGATCTCGGCAATGCCGCTCATCCCGATGCCGCCAATACCAACGAAATGAATTTGTTTTACTGAATGGGAAGGAATACGCATGAGCACCAATAAGTTAATATGAATCTACTTCCTTTTTGGTACCAAATCTTCAAGGTAATTAGCAAGCTTTACTGTTGCATCTACACGGTATTTTTTTTGTAACTTATCTGAAGTTTCTTCTAATATCGCGGGGTTGTTCAAAATATCTTCTAAATATTCAGCTAATTTCTTGGCCGTACATTCATTTTGTTTAATAAGCCAAGATAGTTTTGCTGTTGATAATTCTGCCGCATTAAAATGTTGGTGATTATCCATCGCGGTTGCCAGAGGCACAAAAATAGCTGGTCGATGCGCTAAACATACCTCTGCTACTGTCATGGCACCTGCTCGACAAATAACAAGATGAGCCTGCGCATAAAGAACGGCCATGTTGCTAAAAAAGGGTTCAATAGTGGCTTTGACATTCAAATCTTGATATGCCTGCATTGTGGAATCTACAAGCTCTTTTCGTGCCTGTTGCACCACTTCAATTCGTTGCTGCATCTCTTTTGGTAATAATGCAATTGCTGCCGGAATAACCGCAGAAAACAATGCAGCGCCTTGACTACCGCCAATGATTAAAATCTTAAATGTATCTGTGATAGGTGGATAAGCTTGGTCTCGGATTTGCGCGATATCTGCACGCACAGGGTTACCTACATAAGTTGTTCTTAAATGTGAGGGAATACATTGTGTATGTTCAAACCCCAACACCATTACTTTTGCATGTCGCGCCATCCAACGATTTACTTTGCCCAAAACCGCATTTTGTTCATGAAGAATAATCGGAATACGAAGAAGACTGGCAGCAATCACTACTGGCGCAGTTGTATAGCCACCAAAGCCAACAACAAAATCAGGTCTTTGCGCTATAAACGAATTTAAAACTTTAAAAGTTGCACTAAGAATCGTCAAATATTGTTTGAGTTTTCCAACCGTTCCATCATTTTTAGAAATATGAAAAATTAGCTTATTGAAAGAAGGTATTACCTTAGCATCTGGATCAACGACAGGTGTAAAATACTTTTCCCCGCGTTGATCTGTACACCAAGAAATATGATAACCACGCTTCATTAACTCTTGCGCCAAACAAATAGCTGGAAAAACATGGCCGCCTGAACCACCTGTAGACAGTGCAATGCTACCCTTCATTACCCTCTTCCTCCATAAATGAGACCATTTTAATGATCTCTTAAATAACTTCGGTCATTCCATGTCGTTTACGCGTCAACGATAAAACCATGCCAACACCAATACCCAAAGCAACCATAGAAGATCCACCATAACTAATAAACGGCATTGTCATTCCCTTTGTGGGAATGATATGCAAGGTAGATGCCATGTTAATGACAGCCTGCAACCCAAATTGTAAGATAACACCTGAAGTTGCTAAAATCACGAATAAACTTTGATCGTTAATAACACGCAAAAAAGTACGCACCACCACAAAAGCAAATAATCCCACAATAAACAAACAGACAAACATGCCAAATTCTTCCCCAGCAACAGCAAATACAAAGTCTGCATGCGCATCAGGAATATGTTTTTTAACAATGCCTTCGCCGGGTCCTCGTCCTAATAAACCACCATTTTTAAAAGCTTCAAGTGATTGGGTCACCTGATACAAATCGTGCCTTGGGTCACCCGATGAAGGATCAAGAAATTGGTCAATACGTCGTGCCACGTGGGGTAAAAAACAATACGCACCAACCATGCCAAATAATCCAACTGCCACTGTGCAGCCCATCCAAAACAAAGGAATACCTGCTATAAACAGCTGTCCTACCCAGGTGCTCACCATCACAATTGTCATTCCTAAATCGGGTTGCAGTAATAATAAACACACAGGAATAACCAACAGCGCAAACGAAAGACTTACTCCTGGAAAACGGGCAATTTTGAGTTTTTCAGAAAGCATCCAAGCAGCAACAATAGCAAAAGCTGGTTTCATGAATTCTGATGCTTGAATGGAAAAGCTGCCGATACTAATCCATCGACGCGCCCCTTTGACTTCAGCTCCATTCACCAGTGTCACAATCAACAATGCAATACCCGCGACATACATTAATACTGCCATTCTGCGTAGATATTTAGGCGTCAAAAGAGACACAGCAAACATAATCCCCACCGCCGGAATAATCATAAATAAATGGCGCTTCACAAAGAAAAAACCACCAAGATTTAGGCGATCAGCCACTGATGGACTTGCTGCAAAGCTTAACAATAATCCAATCATGATAATAATCATTACCGCTGCCAAGGACCATCGATCGACAGTCCACCACCAACGGCCAATCACACTTGTATCTTTTCTAGAAAATGAATCCCTTAGCATGGTATACTCTTCGTGATTGGAAATGTGGATTGATAAAAATTTGCTTTTTCATTCATGATAAATGTAATCCTTTTAACTGATAAACGAGATGTTTGAAAGTACGGCCACGATGTTCAAAATCTTGAAATTGATCGAAACTTGCACAGGCAGGCGAAAACAAAATAACGCCTTTTCCACCGACCGACTTTTTAACGGCTTTATAGGCTCGTTCAACTGCCACATCTAATGTTTGACATAAAGAATAAGGCACAACTCCTTCCAATGTGGTGGCAAATTCTGTTTCCGCTTGACCAAATAAAAAAGCTTCACAAATCTGGGGGAAATAGGTTTTTAAAGGATGAATCCCATCACTTTTTGGCACGCCACCTGCAATCCAATAAACAGAAGTATAAACACTTAATGCTTTGGAAGTAGCTTCGGCATTGGTGGCTTTACTATCGTTAATAAAAATAACACCATCGATTTCTGTCACCCACTCTTGGCGATGTTCCAGACCTGGAAATGTTGAAATGCCCTCAAGAATTTTGGCCGTTGTCAACCCTAGCTGCATACACACACCGTAAGCCACCGCAATATTTTGATAATTATGAAGTCCTTGTAATTGTGTGTATCGGGCAAGGTCACTTATCATTTGTTGTTGACTCTGATCACTATCATATAAATGATGATCATGCACCCATACCCCTTCTTCAAGTTTCTTTTTACAAGAAACAGGAATGGTAATGTGAGATGAAACAGCTCGGTGTTTTTCGTAAATTTCGTGGGAATAAACATCATCAATTCCAATCACAGCTTTCGGAGCCTGTTTCACATGCTGAAAAATCTTGTATTTTGCTTGAACATATTGATCCATCGATCCATGGCGTTCCAGATGATCTTCGCTAATATTTAACCAAGCGACAATATTCATATTAAGAGAATTAGAAAGTTCAAGTTGATAAGATGACAGCTCTAATACATAAATGCCTCCTTCATCAAGAGGAGGCAAAGACAATACAGGAATACCAATATTGCCACCAATAGCGACTGGATAACCTGCTTGCTTTAAAATATGTCCAATCAATACGGTCGTTGTAGACTTACCATTTGTTCCTGTTACGCCCACAATAAATGCCTCTGGATTGGCTTGACGAAATAACTCACAATCACTCAAAACAGGAATTCCTTGGTGTAAGGCTTGTTGTGATAAAGGATGGGAAAGAGGGATCCCTGGGCTTTGAATAACAGCCGCTATATCCATCCAAAAAAGCTGATCAAAAGAAAAAACTTGAGCTCCCAATGCCAATGCTTGTTTTTGTTTGCTAACATCAGAATCCACAGCAATTGGGTGCGCACCTTGTTCAATCAACCATGCAACCGCCGCCAATCCAGATCGAGCGAGCCCAAACACAACAATTTTTTTGCCAGAAACGGGATAAACTGCCATAAAAATATACCTAGCGAAGTTTAAGAGTTGAAAGACCAATTAAGGCAAGGACAGCCGCGATAATCCAAAAACGGATAACAATCGTTGATTCAACCCAGCCCTTTTTTTCAAAATGATGATGAATGGGTGCCATTAAAAAAATGCGCTTTTTCGTCATTTTATAATATCCAACTTGTAAAATCACCGATAATGCTTCAATGACAAATAATCCACCAATAATTCCCAAAACAATTTCATGCTTCGTCATCACACTAACAACACCAAGGGCACCACCCGCCGCAAGAGAGCCTGTATCGCCCATAAAAACCTTTGCTGGTGGAGCATTAAACCATAAAAAGGCAAGACCAGCTCCAATCAAAGCACCGCAAAAAATAGAAATTTCACCAATATTGGGAACATGAGGTACTTGTAGATATGATGAAAAGACGGCGTTCCCTACTAAATACGCAATCAGCGCAAAGCAAAAAGTGGCAATCATCACGGGCACAATGGCTAAACCATCTAATCCATCCGTAAGGTTAACAGCATTTGATGAACCAATAATTACAAAAGCAGAAAAAAGATAAAAGAATACCCCAAGATCAAGCGTCACTTCTTTGAAAAATGGAAGACTTAGAAACGTTGCATTGTGCGCTTGATTTAATTGCACAATAGCAAAAGTAGCGATGATGGAAATCACCATTTGGGTTAAAAGTTTAATACGACCAGACACTCCCGCTGACGTACGTTTGGTTAATTTTAAATAGTCATCATAAGCACCCAAGCCACCAAAACCAATGGTCACAAATAACACTACCCAAATATATGCATTTTGAATATTTGCCCACAGCAATGTGCTAATAGTCAAAGAAGTCAGAATCAGTAACCCTCCCATTGTTGGGGTACCCTGTTTTGTGAGCAAATGACTTTCAGGGCCATCTAGTCGGATGGGCTGCCCTGCGCCTTGTTTGCTTTTTAGCCATTTAATAAAAGGTCTACCTAAAAATAGTCCAATAAACAGCGCCGTGAGAATAGCCCCAACCGTGCGAAACGTCAAATAACGAAAAAGATTAAAAAATCCAGACCCCGTAGCAAGAGGTGTTAAAAAATAATAAAGCATGGATTTTACCTACCTTGACTCATTGTGAAATTTAGTATTATAAAAACAACCACCATAACAAAGAAGATAAGCAACGTAACCATCAGTTAAATAATGCGAATATTGAATAAAGAATCCTTTAAATTCTATGTTTTTTTTCGGAATCTTCGTCATCACGAGGAGCTTTGCTCCGTGGTGATCCAGAAATAATTTGTATAATATAAACAACTTATTAATCAATCCATTAAAAAAATATTTGTGTTAGATAATATCTTCATATATATATTCACGTAGGATTTTTCATTCTACTCTTACTTTTTCTAGATTGCCACGGAGCCTTGCTCCTCGCAATGACGATCTTTTTCAGAATCATCCCTTTATTACCTATATGCCGTACTATCTCATCTACCTTGCATACACTTTGTTTTTTGTCGCAGCGATTTTTAATAAATCATCAACAACCAAACTTACTCGACTTCCTTTTGATCCTTTAACCAATAAAATATCACCATTTCGCAATTCACGCATCAAAGATGGTACTAGATCTAGCGGTTGGCGTACGCACACATGTTGATTGATCTCTGGTAAAACGGCAAAACAATGCTCCATTGCTTCTCCACCCGTTAGATAAACAATATCAACTTCTCGAGTAGTTAAATAATGTCCTAATTCTGCATGATGTTCTGGTGCATATTCCCCTAGCTCTAACATCTCACCCAAAATAGCAATGCGTCGTCCTTGATACTGCCAACGATAGTCCATAAGCACATCGATCCCGGCTTTCATTGAGGTTAAATTGGCATTATACGCATCATCAATCAAAATAATTTTTTTACCATCTAGCTCTAGTTCATAAATCTCACCCCGATTTTTAATAGGTGGTATTGTTTCAAGGCGCGCGCACACTTCTGCTAAATCAAGATTTAAGGAAACGGCAACAGCCCAGGCAATTAAACTGTTTACCGCAAAATGTTTTCCACGTAAAGGAAGAGTATATTGAAAAATATCGCCTTGGACACTTGCTTCAATAATACCACCATTCTCATCTGATTGATAACTAAGCAAGCGAATATCTGCTTGCTCATCAACGCCAAAGCTAATCATTTGTTTTGGTGCATAACGACCGGCCATACTGGATAAAAAAAGATAAAATTCTGTGTCGGATGGAATGATAGCGACTCCACCAGCCATCAAACCAGAATAAATGGCTGATTTTTCTGTCGCAATAGCCTGCATATTGCCCATATTGCCAATATGCGCAGGCGCTACATTCGTCACTAAACTAATGTGCGGTTTGACTTTTGCAACCAAGGGTGCGATTTCACCCACATGATTCATCCCAATTTCAAAGATACCAAACTTAGCACTACGCGATAACCGTGCTAAACTTAGTGGCACACCCCAATGATTGTTAAAACTGGCAATGGAAAAACTAACCTCTCCAAATTCAGCCAAAACATACGCCAAAATTTCCTTTGTAGATGTTTTTCCAACGCTTCCAGTAATGGCAATAATAGTGGCGAGGCTGCGCATGCGAGCAAAATCTCCCATTTCCTCCAAAGCCATTAATGTATCGAAAACAATAATTTGCGGACATTTTAGTCCCACAATTTCTTGACTTACAAGTACAGCTGCAGCACCATTCTGGACAGCTTTTTCCACAAAAAGATGTCCGTCTTGCGATACACCTTGTAAGGCAACATATAGATCACCTGGTTGCAATGTTCTTGAGTCAATGGACACACCTGTGATTTGCAAATCAGATGACAGTGAAGAGCCAAAAAGTTGGTTTAATTCATCGCCCGTCCATAAGATCTTATTTTCTTGGCTCATGATGTGTAGATCCCTTTTAAAATTTCTTGCACTACTTGTACATCGCAAAAAGGAATGACTTCATTTAAGATAGTTTGCCCTGTTTCATGCCCTTTTCCAGCCACCAGTAAAATATCATCGGGTGCTAAACCCGCAATGGCTTTTTTAATGGCCACATAACGATCAGCGACTTCTTGACCTTTAGGGCAGCCACTTAATACCTGAGCACGGATAAAACTTGGATCTTCAAATCGAGGGTTGTCATCCGTCACATAAATAACATCTGCCAGTTGATCAGCTACGCCACCCATTATATGACGTTTACCCGTATCTCGATTCCCACCACAACCAAAAACAACATGCAACTTTCCGGATTCAGGTAAATGCTGCTTTAGGGCTTGCAACGCCCGAATTAGCGCATCCGGCGTGTGAGCATAATCCACATAAATTGCAGCGCCATCGCCGGTCGTTCCTGCTAGCTGCATTCGTCCAACGGCACTGGTTAAGTGAGGTAAAACAGCGACTATTTCTGTTAATGACACATTGTCAGCCATCACCATGCCAATGGCACACAAGATGTTTTCAACTTGAAAATGACTAACAACTGGCACACGAATTTGTGGCCATGTTTGGTTTTTGGTCACTAAGTCAAATTGAATACTGGCATTATGTAATGTAATGTTCATAGCTCTTAAATCAGCTGGAGAATCAACCCCATAGGTTAATATCTTTGTTCCACGAGACTGTACCAAAAGCATGAGCGATTTTGCATAAATTGAATCATTATTAATGACAGCCATACCCTCAGGTCGCAAGACTTCAGTAAACAGTTTAGATTTTGCTTCAAAATACGCTTCCATGGTCAGGTGATAATCTAGATGATCTTGTGTTAGATTGGTAAGCCCTGCCACCGTCACATCAGCACCATGCAAACGATACTGATCTAACCCATGACTAGAAGCTTCGAAAACAAAGTGATCAATTTCTTCTTGATACAAATTTTGCAACAAAGAGTGCAACGAGATAGCATCAGGTGTGGTTAATTTTGGCAATAGTACATTTTCTAAACTTGCTTTGGAAGATTCTAGCCCTAAAGTTCCAAAACTTGCCGCTCGCAGCCCAAGAGCTTCCCAAAGTTGACGCACAAATGTTGCAACAGAGCTTTTACCATTGGTTCCCGTTATCGCTGCAATAACCCGTGGTTGTTGGGGGTAAAATTGTCGAGCAAGTTTACTTAGTTGTTTCCTTGTATTTTTAACAGGAATATAAATCGCATGTGGCAATCGGGATTGGTTTTGAGCCAAGATTTCGCTGTCAATCACAACAGCTGCTGCTTTACTTTTTAATGCAGAAACCACATGAGTAATAACATCGTCACATGTGACGGCCACAAATAAATCGCCTTCTTTTACTTGTCTTGAATCATAACAAAGACCGGTAAGTGTTATTTCTTCACAAGAAGGAAGTTCATCATTTTTAAATAAATTAGTTAATTTCATTGTCTCTTTTTACATAATTGATCGGCATTAATCGGCCGAGAGAATTATTATTCTCATTATCTATTTGAATAGGTTGAACACCAAGCAAAGGAGCCATCCTTGCAATGATCTTACCAGATACAGGTGCCGCATTCCAGCCAGCAGTTGCATATCCATATGTTTCTTTTGATGGTTTTGGGTCATCCATAAAAACGGTCAAAATATATTTTGGTTTTGACTTGGGAAATGCTCCCACAAAAGTTGTCCGTCGACTTGTATTATAGCCTGATCGTCCCGTATTGCGATGAGCCGTTCCGGTTTTCCCTAAAACTTCATATCCCGGGACATTTGCTTTTTTAGATGTTCCTTCTGTCACCACCATTCGTAGCAAATCACGCATATGAGCTGCCGTTTTGGCTGAGATAATTTGTTGTGCTTGTGTGTGATCAAGTGCATCTAAATCACGCTTGAGGATCGTTGCGTTGAATTTCTTTACACCGGAAATAACCGTCCTTACACCATCAATCAGCATCAATGGACTTACAGCAATACCATAGCCATAAGACACAGTCATTGTCGTCACATCTCCCCAGGTTTTTGGCACCATTGGTGCACCAATTTCAGGAAGCTCTAGTGATGGTTGCACTAGCATTCCCAAACGTCCTAAATATTGCTGCTGAACTTCGCTGCCAAAATCCAACGCCATTTTAGCTGATCCAATATTGGAAGAATAGACGAAAACTTCCCGGACTTGTAATGGGCGATTCTTACCTTTAAAGTCCGTAATTCTTTTTGATCCAACTCGAATTGGGGTACTTGCATCATACATAGTATTCAAATTTGCTTTGCCAGATTCAAGAGAAATGGCTGTATTAAAGATTTTAAAAACCGAGCCGCATTCATAAATGCCAAGCGTGTTTTTATTAAATGTGGCCTCTACTGAATTTTGATTAGGTAGATTAGGGTCATAGTCAGGCAAGGAAACCATCGCCAAAATTTCACCCGTTTCCACATCCATCACCATGGCATTCGCACCTTCTGCCTTAAATTGCAAAATGGCTTTACTTAATTCATCGCGCACAATGTGCTGAACACGCACATCCAGCGCCAGTTTCAAAGGTTGATTATCTTTACACAAACGCACATCAAATTGTTTTTCAACACCAGCTAGCCCTAAGTTATCCACTCCGCAATAACCAAGGACATGGGACACAAGATTGCCATGGGGATAAACACGCCGTTGGTCTTTTTGCAGATACACACCGGGAATTCCTAAAAAATTCATTTGGTTTTGTATTTTAGGAGGAATGTGACGAGTAATCCAAACAAACCCTTTGCCAGATTTTAGCTTTTTCAATAAATTTTCGTATCCAAGATCGGGCAATAATGTTGATAGTTTTAACGCTGCTTCTTCGGCATTAATAATCACTTTTGGGTTCGCGTAGACTGACGCTGTTACCAGGTGAGTTGCCAAAATTTCTCCATTACGATCAACGATATCGGCGCGGTGGGTGCTATCCTGTTCAGCCACAAATGGACGACTTAAATGTTGGTCAGGATTTGAACGTAACACCATGACATCAAATAAACGAAAAGCGATAAAGATAAAGACTAGACAAAACAAACCACCCATGACTAATGCACGATTACGAGCCATTTCTAGCACCGATTTATCATGCATAATCTGTTGCCATGAATTTAAATGATGAGCCAGAATTTGAACTGAACGATTCAATAATTTCTTAACAGAATGCTCTGGCTTATTCATCATGACCATCATCTTCTGGCAAGATGTCATTATCTGTTAAGACTGCTGAAACCAGTTGATCTAAAGCAAATCGATTTTGCATTGTTGCAGTTTCATCAGGATAAGAATGAACAGGCACATTGCGCAGTGAAATCATTTGACTGCCAGATACAGACTCAATCTCTAGATGTTTTTCAACTAGCTTTTGAAGACGATCCGGACTTGTTAAATGTGACCATTCAGCGTTCAATATCGAAATGGCTTCGTGGGTATTTTTAATCGACCGACGAACATGTTTATGTTGATTTTCAAGTTTCATTACTTCGTACTTTAACTGGAATAATCCAAAACCAACAGCCGATGCCATACAAACAACAAATAAAGTTGATCTTCTCATATCAAAACCTCATCGTTACTTATATACAACCGTCGCGCAACACGCAAGCGAGCTGAACGGGAACGTGGATTTTGTTGAACTTCTAAAGCTGTAGGACTTATTCCTTTAGGAAATAGATCAAGAAACAAAGGTTGTTCGGTTTGAATTTCTCCAGGTAATAGACGTGACGCAACCTTGGTGCGCGACGATCTAGCACGCACAAAAGTTTTAACAATTCTATCTTCTAGCGAATGAAATGTCACAGTTACTAAATATCCACCAGATTTTAAGAAATTTTGAGAAAAATTTAATCCTTCTTCTATCTCTATTAACTCATTATTTACAAAAATACGCAATGCCTGAAAAGTTAATGTTGCAGGATGTTGAGCACCAAATTTGCGTCCCAATAATTTTTCAATGAATCCGGCCAAATCAGCTGTGGTTTCAAATGGCTTTTCAGCACGACGGCGAACGATTGCCGCGGCAATGCGCCTAGATTTTCGCTCTTCCCCGTACCGATAGATAAGATTAGCTAGATCTTCGACTTCAAAAGTGTTCACAACTTCACCAGCAGATATGCCGTTGGTCGACATGCGCATATCTAAAGGCCCATCAAAACGAAAGGAAAACCCACGCTCTGGCTGATCAATTTGGAACGATGAAACACCAAAATCGAATACAATGCCATCAAATTTATTCCAGAAATGAGCAGCCGCAAGGTGTGATAAATCAGAAAAACATCCTTCAAAAATTTTAAATCGTGTAGGATATTGTTGCTCTAATAATCGCCCGCGCGCGACAGCTTGAGGATCACGATCGATTGCAAATACTTGACAATCTGCGTGTTTTAGAATCGCTTCACTATATCCCCCACCCCCAAACGTTGCATCAAGATAGCAACCTTGGTCTTGCACATTCAACGATTGTAACATTTCACAAAGCAATACGGGAATGTGACCATCAGACATTTTGGTCTCCACGTTGCTTAATTTGTTGTCTTAAATCATTGTGATGCTTTTTAACTTGTTCTGGATTCCATAATTCAAAGGTGGTTCCACGACCAACAAAAGCGATTTGGTCAGAGATATTTGCATAATCAAGCAAATCTTGAGGGATAGAAATACGCCCCTCTGCGTCAAAATTTAACAATTGAGCCTCAGCAAAAATAATAGAGTGATAGTTATTGTGAGCTGCAGTTTCAAAATTTAAATTGTCATGATGTTGACTGAGTTGCACCATACGATCATAACTACATCCCTCAAGAATAGGATGGATTAATGATCGAAACAAAACAACACCGGAAAAATCCTGAAGCTGAAGGGCAGCACGAAAAGAGGCAGGCACAGATATACGACCTTTTTTATCGATTTTATTAATAGTTGTTGATAAAAAAAGTGCCATCCCTCTTCCTTAATACCATTTTTCACTCAATAGTTTAATATTTGTGAATATTGGCCCCTTATTATGGGATAGCATGGGATAAGATGGGAGTCAATGGGAACTTATCTAAAAAACAAAGATATTCGCAATGGTTTACAAATAGTTAATATAAATCCATCATTGATATGCTCAATATGAGTGATACGGAATAAATTAGATGAAAAAATTTTTGCTTATTTAACATGAGTTCGACGTAAGAAACAACTTAAAGCTTAGGCAAACAAAAAGGAATCATCATGGCGAGGAGCATCGACCTGTAGTATCCAGAAACTGGATACTACAGGTCGATGACCCCGTAATGACAGTGTTTATGTCTTTACACCATTAAAAAACAAGAGAATCTGTCACAAAGAAGCGCGAAGCACTAATGCTCCGCTGCTCCCCCCTAAGATTAAGAAAAAGTTACAGCAACGTTTTGACAATAACCTTTAATCAACTCTTTGAGTTTTTTAAACTCATCTGATTTTACTTCACTTGCAGAAATAAAGCTTTTTAAAATAACCACATTATCTTCAATAATCGTATCTTTATCATGAACTGTGCACTTTCGAGTTGCATGAACCCACGGTGTTTGAATATCAAAATCAAGAGCCGATATACCGGTTGCTACCTTATTTTTAATTATTTTCACTCGGTTAAGAGTCACCGGGGTTCCAACGTAAAGTATTCCTTCCTGATCATCTGCTGCCTGGCTATAAGCATCTCCCCAATTGGAATTTACAGCAATACCAAGACCTGCATTAGTACGTAATAACTTATTTTGTTGATTATATGCATAATCAACAATCAATGATTCAGGAACAATGCGTACCCTAAGATCGGGTAAGGTAACCACAGCATTAAGGGGCGTTGTCTCACCACTAACAGATTTAATAAGACCTTCCTTAATGACTTGTTCAGATGTAAAGAGCGTTGCACCGGCAATCATTAACGCTTGCTCACCTTTTAAGGTTAATGTCCCCTTCACATGTTGCATATTCTGATCAAGCGTGACTTCTGTTTTAAACATGGATTGTGCATGGAGAGGATCAACATTTGGTATCGTTTCATAAGAGGGCTTTTCTTGATTCAAAACAAAAGCAGATCGATTTGCAATATCAGGAAAAATACCGCCAGCCATACTGACGATATTTGTTGGATCGATCCATAAAACCTCGCCACCCTCACCCACAACTTTAACCATCGCGTGATTTGCACATTCAATGGCTGGTAGTAGTTTTTTTGGCATTAAATAACCGTCACCACGCATCACAATCACGACATAAGCTTTATGGCCCAGTGCTCTCAAAATGGCAACTGTAGCAACCGAATAATCCTTACAATCACCAACAGCACTTTGTACGGTCATGTCAAGTGACCTTGGGGAAAACCGCCCCTCAATTGTTGTTTGATCAGAAATATACCGTACTTTTTCAGCAAGCTGGGAAGTAACAATATTAATCTGATCTTTAAGTGTTTTCGCTTGTTGAGCTTGTTCTTTGATGTCCTTATAAAGATTTGGCAGCGGTTTTTCGATTTCTTTTTCAAAACTTGGCACCAGTGCTTTAGCAAAATCTTCAAATTTATCAAACGTGGAAACATTCACTACTGTTGAATCGTCTGGACTTAGAAAACTGTTTTGAGGTTCGTTCACTAGATCTTCATACAACGTTGTCTTATCTTTTAGGTGGATAGAAATAATTTGAGCTTTACCGTCTTTTTTATTGTCAACAATTAATTTTTGACGAGGGTCGTTCACCATCAAATGCAAAGGTAACTCAGATTTTATTGTTGTATTATAATGTGCCAACACCCTGCCATTACCACCAAAAATAAACGTTTGTGAAAAATAGTTTGGCAATGGTTGCTTTAGAGTTGTGATTTTATATTTTAAACAAACAGTAGCCCCAACCAAGACATTTGGAAAAGTTACAGAAACTTGCATATTTTGATCAAATCCGTTCAGTTCACTGGCAACGGGTTTGATTTCAATGTTTTGCGAAGGCACTTGAAAATCAGTACCATTATGCGTTGTTTTTGCCTCAATAATTTCAACTTTTTGAATATTTTGATTAAAAGAAGTGCGAAACACACCAAATGTTTCCCGCCCTGCTTCATTAAGTATCTTAACACGACTTTCTACGATTTCTTCACTTGTATCAACTTTTACAGTAATCTCACGATTTAAAAGATCAAATTGCCCTGCTGCTTCTTCTAGTTGAGCAAACCGCGCCTGACAAGAGATTGAGGAAAATGAAAAAATTAGACAGACAATAAGAAACGAAACCCAGGGATACATTTTATTTTTGTTGTTCATTATGCAATCAAGAAAATTTAAGATTTTCCCCAGACTATCTCAACCTTTTAAGAGAGTCTAGGAAAAAATCAGTGTGACTAATCTCGTTCAATCGCAAGAGCAACTGCTTCTCCACCCCCTAGGCAGATAGCCGCAATCCCTCTTTTAGCATCTTGCTTTTTCAAAGCATGAACCAATGTAACAATTAGGCGTGTTCCACTGGCTCCCAGAGGATGCCCAATCGCGCAAGCACCACCATTAACATTGACTTTTTCATGGGGAATTTTGTGATCATGCATAGCAGCCATAGCGACGACAGCAAACGCTTCATTGATTTCAAATAAATCAACATCTTCAATTTCCCACCCCACTGTTTTACACAGTTTTTGGATTGCTCCAACAGGCGCAGTGGTAAACCATTCAGGCTCATGAGCAAATGTTGCGTGGCCTTTGATAGTTGCCAACGGTTGATAATTTTTTTCTTTTGCATACTCAGCTGTCATTAAGACTACTGCTGCAGCGCCATCAGAAATAGAAGAAGAATTTGCAGCCGTCACCGTGCCATTTTCTTTAAAAGCAGGTCTTAGCTTTACGATTTTGTCAATGTCAATTTTTGAAGGGCTTTCATCAACACTAATACTGTCCTCCCCTTTTTTAGATTTTACAATAACTGGGGTAATTTCGTCGTCAAACAATCCTTTGTCAATAGCATGAATAGCTCTTTTGGCTGATTGTGTGGCAAAATGATCTTGATCTTGACGCGTAAATTTATATTTTTCTGCCGTATCTTCAGCAAAAGTGCCCATCAAACGACCTTTATAATAAGAATCTTCCAAGCCATCGTAAAACATATGATCAAGCATTCGACCATGACCAATTCGATATCCTGCCCTGGCTTTATCTAGAAAATATGGTGCATTAGTCATGCTTTCCATACCACCGGCCACAATCACATTTGTATCTCCTAATCGTAGTTGATCAAATCCGAGCATTACCGTTTTCATTCCAGAACCACAAACTTTATTCACAGTTGTACAAGGCACTGAATTTGGAACACCTGCCCCCATCGATGCTTGTCTTGCTGGTGCTTGACCAAGTCCGGCTGGAAGCACACATCCCACATAGACTTCTTCTACATGTTCTGGCTCTAAATGAATTGAGTCTAAGGCTCCTTTAATCGCAACAGATGCCAGCTCCACTGCACTTAAAGAGCTAAAAACACCTTGAAAAGCCCCAATGGGCGTTCGTTTTGCAGCAACGATAACAACTTCTTTCTTGGACACTCTGATTCTCCCTTACCTTTGACTTTTACATAGTTTATCGTATTTACTTATTGATAACAATTGAGCATTCAAATCAGTAAAAATAGGGTTAAAATGATAAATTTTGTAGGGAGGGAGATTTATTTTAACGTGAATTGTAAGTCTCAAAGGATGTTAAGATTAAATTAGGTTTGTAATGCCCCTAGCTTAGCAAGCGTATCCTAAGAAGAGATCAAATTCTTTTATCAGTCATAATTTAAGAGACATACAAATATATTGCTTCAGCTATAATAACACTGCCTTAAAAATTCAAAGTATATAAATTATGACCTTTTGTTTTTGACATATACATAGCTTTATCTGCTTTTTTAATCAATTCTTCACATGATTCACCTGATACGGGATATTTAGAAACACCCAAACTAACATTTATTTTCAATATCAAAGAATCTACAGCATAAGGTTCAGCAACAGAAGTAATGAGACGACGTAAAATAAAATCTAAATTCTCATTAGCTTCAAAATTTAAAAGAACCGTAAATTCATCACCACCAAACCGTGCAACAATATCATCTTGTCTTAAATTATGCCGCAGTCGCTTGGAAACATGCTTAAGCAATGTATCTCCTACTTCATGACCGTGAGTATCATTGATTTCTTTAAATCCATCAAGATCAAGAAAAACAATATAAAATAATGATTCAGAGTTAGACGATTTCATCAACTGACGAACATACATTTCAAAGAATTGGCGATTAGGAAGACCTGTTAGGTTATCATAAAACGCCATATATTGAATTTTTTCTTGATGCTCAACAAACGGATGAATAAGGGAAAGATTTTCGTGCATTGATAGCATTTGCATCAACTCTTGCACCTCGCGCACCAATCGTTTGAGAGGAGAAGTTGGTTGACTTGCAGTCTCGCTTTCCAAAGCTTGGGAAGATAAAACTGAAATGCGCTCTAGGCATTCAACAAGCAATGAACTCACCATTGCTGGAGGCGTACTAACAACTGGATTTTGACCAGAAAAATCGGTTAATGGTATATCCCGCCGAAGAGGCTTACTCATATATCCCCCGCTTTTTATAGCTTGATACTTTTTATTAATCAAAAAAAGTATATTAATGTTTCTGTTATACAACTGTTTAAACTTTTTATACAAGAATATTTTTATTTTACTAAATATATTTTCTTAATAGTATATTTCATCAGAATTTTTTAAAATACATTTTATATCACCATCATGGTTTAAAGTTAGGAAATTATGCCCAATAAAATTGAGACAATATTTAAACCGTTAACACAAGATTTAAATGCATTATATCGTCAATCTGAAGAAACACTTGTTCCAACTTTAATTAACAGTATTTCATTAACAGATGATCAAAAACTTAACATCAGCAACCGAGCAGTAATGCTCATTGAAGGAGTTCGCTCTCAAAAAAACAAAATAATGAGTGTTGAGAATTTCCTACAAACATATAGTCTGAGCAGTCAAGAAGGTGCTTCGTTAATGTGCCTAGCCGAAGCACTACTTCGCATTCCAGATAAAAAAACACAAACGGCACTTATTCGAGACAAAATTGGCTCAGGCAACTGGTTGACCCACATAGGAAAAAGTGAATCCTGGGCAATGAATATTGCAACACTAGGCCTGGCAACAACGGATATATTTTTGACATGGGGTTTAGAGAAAAACAACTTTTTACGGGGTATTGCTTCTCTTTCTCGCAAAATGACTGAACCCACCATCCGTCAAGCAGTAAGCCATGCGATGAAAATTTTAGGTCAACAATTTGTGATGGGACAAACCATTGAAGAAGCTTTACAACGCGCTCAAATCAATGAAGAGAAAGGGTACCGACATTCATACGATATGCTTGGTGAAGGGGCAAAAACAGCAGCAGATGCGACTCGATATTTTGAAGCTTATAGCCAGAGCATTGATGCCATTGCCAACAAAAAAACCACCGGGGATATCTTTTCACAACCAAGCCTTTCTATTAAATTATCGGCTTTACATCCACGTTTTGAAATTGCATTTAAAGAACGCGTTTTTGAAGAACTATTGCCACGAATCCTTGATTTATGCCGCGCGGCCAAAGCCAAAGGCATTGCTATTACCATAGATGCGGAAGAATCAGAAAGGCTTGAATTAGCTCTTGAACTCATCAAAGCCACGGCACAAGACCCGTCGCTTAAAGATTGGGATGGGTTGGGTATCGCCGTTCAAGCTTATCAAAAACGATGTGGCGCGGTCATTGACTGGCTGATTGAAACAGCGAAAGCGACAAAACGCCGTTTTGCTGTTCGTTTAGTTAAGGGAGCATATTGGGATTCTGAAATCAAACGTACACAAGAAAAAGGCCTGACAGACTACCCTGTTTTCACACGCAAAATTTTTACTGACATTTCTTATATTAGTGCTGCCAAAAAAATGCTTGCCGCACCTATTCAAATTTACCCACAATTTGCCACTCATAATGCCTATACGATTGCTACAATTCAAGAAATTGCTGCTGGAAAGAATTATGAATTTCAACGTTTACATGGTATGGGTGAACATCTTTATGATCAATTTGTCACCCCCAGCATGCCCTGCCGCATTTATGCCCCCGTGGGAGCACATCATGATTTATTGGCTTATTTAGTGCGCAGATTATTGGAAAACGGCGCTAATTCTTCTTTTGTTCATAAAATTTATGACCCGCTGATTCCGATTAGCTTAATGGTTCAAGATCCAATTGAAGAAGCAAAAAACTTAACCATCATGCAACATCCAAGCATTCCTCTGCCTCAAGATATGTTAAAACCACAGCGACTGAATTCGAAAGGATATGACCTTAGCGATCAACAAGAGCTTGAAAAATTACAATCTTATTTATCAAAATTGCCCAGTCAATTTCCTCATTATGTAGGATCTAAAGATCGCAAATCAATTGAGATTATTGACCCCAGTCACCCTGAACAAGTTGTTGCCATTTGCGGACAATGTGATGAGACAGATATTCAAAAGGCTCTTATTATAGCCGAACAAAATAAGGATATGTGGGCAGCAACTCCTGTTGACATACGCGCAAACGCTCTTAATAACCTTGCCAAAAGCCTAGAAACTTATACCACTGAGTTAATTGGATTATTGGTTTACGAATCAGGAAAAACGATTGCAGATGCAGTGGCTGAAATTCGTGAAGCTGTGGATTTTTGTCGTTATTATGCCCATCTAGGGTGCGCACAAATGGCTACTTCCCTTGTGCTTCCCGGGCCAACGGGTGAAAAAAATGAACTTAGCCTTCATGGTCGTGGTATTTTTGTGTGTATCAGCCCCTGGAATTTTCCTTTAGCCATTTTTATAGGCCAGGTTGCCGCAGCCCTTGTGACAGGGAATGTTGTTCTTGCAAAACCAGCTGGACAAACACCAACCATTGCTTACTATGCCTACAAACTTGCTTTGGAAGCGGGGATTCCTGAAGGTGTTCTTCAACTCCTTTTCGCCAAAGGCAGTGACATTGGACAATTCTTGCTAACAGATCATCGCATCAACGGCGTTGCCTTTACAGGTTCAACAGAAGTTGCCAGAACAATTAATCAAACATTAAGCTTCAGACAATGCGCCATAGCACCTTTAATTGCGGAAACAGGTGGGATTAATGCAATGATTGTTGATTCAACGGCTTTGCCTGAACAAGTTGTAACGGACATTATAACATCCGCTTTTCAAAGTGCTGGCCAACGTTGCTCTGCACTTAGGTTATTGTTCATCCAAGAAGATGTGGCAGACAAAATTCTGACAATGCTAAAAGGTGCCATGCAGGAACTACAAATCACCCACCCCAAGAACTTTAAAACTGATGTGGGACCGGTCATTGATCATTTAGCACAACAAGAACTATTAGCACACATTCAGGATTTATCTAAGATTGGGCGACTGGTTGCCAGCACATCTGAGTCAACTACCTCGCAAGGTGGCTATTTTATTCAACCACAAGTGTGGGAACTGCCCTCTTCAACCGTTCTTAACAAAGAAGTTTTTGGTCCTATTTTACATGTTGTTCGATTTAAAGCAGGTGAAATTCAAGATGTTATAAAACAAATCAATGCTAAAGGATATGGTTTAACTTTAGGTGTGCATAGCCGTATTAATGAAACAATTGAATTAGTAAAAAACCATGCAAAAGTAGGCAATATATATGTGAACCGGAACATGATTGGCGCCGTAGTTGGCGTTCAACCTTTTGGTGGCGAAGGTCTTTCAGGAACAGGGCCTAAAGCAGGCGGCCCCTATTATTTACAACGGTTTATGGTCGAGAGAACTTTTACACAAGATACAACCGCAGCCGGTGGAAATGCATCACTTTTAACGATGATTTAGAAATATAGTCACTATATAGCTATAGTAACGTCAGTTCGACATAAAAAGTCATGAAAGATCAGAAAATCCGCGTCATCGCGAACGAAACAAAGTGCAGTGCGGCGATCCAGACGTTAATACAGGATCACCACGTCTCCTTCGCTAAAGCTTCGGAGCCTCGTGATGACGGATTTCTTCGTTTTTAT
>DYSP01000005.1 GCA_020718185.1 Candidatus Odyssella sp.
GGATTTCTTCGTTTTTATACATTTTCTGCAATTCTTATATCGAACTCAGGTTATAGTAACGTCAGTTCAACATCAGAAATATTATTAAAGACATAAAACAAATAAAAAAACCCATCATGGCGATGCTCCTCGCCATAACGGATTCTTTACATCATTTCTTACATCGAGTCAGGTTTACTATGTAAATCAAGAATGATTAATAAGTCTATGAAGGATCTCATCATTTATAGAAACTTTATCATGATGGCGTAAATATGTGGTATATCCGCGTCGCAAATCTTGCTGCAGCATGTTTTTTACAGAATCACTAAACGATGTTCGTTTGTCTTTTTCTTTACTAGCATCAAATGGCACAGTTTTATTGAGCATGATAACAGCAAACCCATGGGGAGTTGGTCCATAAGCCGCTTTATGAGGTTCAAGCACAAAGCCTTGACGAATAATATTTACTGAAACATCATCCAAAGGTTCTTGTTGCTTTTGCATATCAATACGATTCACAGGCTTTAAAACCTTGACTGTTAAGCCTTTTTTCTTTGCCAGAGTCGTCAATTTTTCTACAGAATCTGCGTCCTTAACAATCTGCTGAGCTATTTCAGCCGCTTTTTCTTGCCGCTTCATTTCTTGCCATGCTGCTGTTATTTTTTCTTTAATTTGTGTAAATTCTGGCAAAGCTTGAGGAGTAATTTTATCCACATGTACGACAACCGCAGTACCGTTTGCTGCTTCTAATATTGAACTATCAGCCCCTTCTGCTAACAGAAAAGCATTTTCTAAAATAAGATTTTGGTAATCAGCTGGCAAGACGGACTTCGCTGATGCATCCGCACCACTTTTATCAACCATTTCAACAATTTGAATACTAAGATTATGTTCTTTTGCAACATCAACTAGTTTGGCACCACTGGCCAAAGCATCGTCAATTTTATTTTTTAAGGCATAAAGTTCATCATTAGATTGATCGATCTTTAAATCATCTTCTAACTTGGATTTAACCGTATCAAAATCTTGCACGCGCTCTGGCACAATTTTTGTCACCATAAAAATCGTATACCCAAGAGCAGAGTCAATAACGTCAGAAACCGTTCCCGCCGTTAAAGAAAAAATAGCAGAACTTTGATTTTGAACAAATTTATCCGGGGTCGCTTGATCAATTTGTCGAATTTCCCCTTGGTATTTTTTGGCCACATCTTGTGTATTTTGGCCAGTCATTAAGGTTTTTACAGCACTTTGCGCATTTTCTTTTGATGCAAAAATAAACTGTGTCACATCTCTGGTTTCAGGAATGGTAAAATTACCTTTACGCGACTCATATGCTTCGCGCAATTGTGTTTCATCTATTTTAATACCGTCACGTACAGCTTTTGGATCAATAATTAAAAATGATATTTTTCTGTATTCTGGTGATGTAAAATCAGCTTGATTTCCCTTATAAATCTGTTCCAACTCAACATCCGTTGGTGTCCCGGAAACTTCCATTTGAGATAAAGGAATATTGACTACTGTAAAGACGCGTTCTTGTTGTAGTTCTTGAAAAATCTTATCTTCATAAAATGCTGGCAACGCTACACCTTGATCAAGAGTTCCAAACAACTGTTGTTGCAACAATGTTTCGCGCATTTCTTTGATAAAACCTGCTTCGGTTAGCCCATTATTGGAAACAAGCAAATCAAATTTGCTTTTATCAAACTGTCCTTTGTCGTTCTTAAAAGCAGGGATGGATTGAATATAGTTACGAACAGCGTCGTCAGTTGTTACTAATCCAAAATTATTAATTGTGTCTTTAACAACTTTAACATCAATTAAATCATCAAGAATACGCTGATACACATTCATCTTCTTGATTTCTTCGATAGAAACTTTTCCCTTTGACATCACTTGAAGATTATTAATAACGCGCTGATAAGCTTGTAAAAATTCTTCTTGACTAACACTACTTTTACCTACCGTCGCCACGGGACGCATGGTTGTATAATCTCGAAATACATCACCGACCCCCCATAAAGCAAAGCTTGCCACTAGGACACCAAATAATATTTTTACAAAAAGACTACCAGAATGATCACGAAATGTTTGCAGCATCAGTTATACACATTTATCTTATATTTAAGCTATATGATAATGAGTATAATGAATCAATTGCCCATGAATCAACTGGAAACCGCATCTGGAGGAAAAATGTCTAAAATTATTGTTGCAAACTGGAAAATGAACGGCTCAAACGCTTTTATCAATACCTTTTTCCAAAAATTAACCCCGAAGTCCCCTCACAAAGTTGTTTTTTGCCCGCCTTATCCTTATCTTAGTGTGGTGAGTTCACACATAAAAGAATATCATTATTACTTAGGTGCACAAGACTGTCATACAAATAATGCAGGTGCATTTACAGGTGATATTAGTGCAGAAATGCTCATAGATATTGGTTGCCAATACGTCATTCTTGGGCATTCAGAACGTCGTCAACATCACCAAGAAACCAGTGATATCGTTTTTAAGAAAAGCCAAATGGCCATTCACACTGGGTTAACCCCCATTATTTGCGTTGGCGAAACGCTCAATGATCGCAATACAAAAAACCATCTTGATGTTGTAAAACAACAGCTTATTCAGTCTATTCCCCAAACAACGACACCTCTTATCATTGCTTATGAACCCGTTTGGGCAATTGGCACGGGCCTGACAGCAACACTCAGTGACATTGTGGAAATGCATCAGATGATTACTACACACTGTCAACACAAAGATAAAGTTCTTTATGGGGGATCCGTTACCACAGATAATGCGTCAGAAATACTTTCGCAACCGAATGTGGATGGTGTTTTGGTGGGGGGAGCAAGCTTAAAACCAGAGATGCTTAATACGATTATCGAATAGTATAATGGCGGATGGGGTGGGATTTGAACCCACGAAGAGGTTGCCCCCTTGCCGGTTTTCAAGACCGGTGCTTTCAACCACTCAGCCACCCATCCGCATTACTTTCTCTTTGTGCCTCAAATTCCTGATTCGGTCAATATTTTTTTCTGCAAAAATGCACAGATATGATTATCATGATACAAATCTATAAACCTAAAAGTTTGGAAAAATGCCCTCTTTAATAATAAATTATTTACTTCTTGGCGCCATCGCCCTTATTTGGGGATCGCAATTTGCATTTACGGAATTAGCCATTGCTTCTCTCCCCCCCCTCACAATTGCAGCGGGTCGCATTTTCGTTGGTGCTCTTACTGTCACTTTATTAGCTTATTGTTTTTCAAAAAAAGAAAATGACCCAGCCCAAAAGACATCTCTAAATTTATATTTAACTTATTTTATTATTAGCCTTTTTGAAGCTGTTTTACCTTTTTTCCTAGTCGCTTACGGTCAACAACATGTGGATGGCAGTATTGCTGCTATTTTACTGGGAACTATTCCTATTTTTACATTATTATTTGCCGCCATTTTCGTTTCAGGAAAAAACTTGAATTTGCTTTCCATTGTAAGCATTTTATGTGGATTTATGGGAATTATCATTCTGATTGTGCCTGGTTTACAGGAAGGTTGGAATGCAACCATTATTGGTCAATTAGCAATTCTAGGTGCGGCTATTAGTTTTTCAATTAGTCTTATTTTACTGAAAAAGCTACCAACAACAATTCCTCCCCTTGTTTCCGTTAGAAACATTTTACTTATTGCTTGCATTCCAATGGTTTTGTTATGTCTTTTCATTGATCAACCGTGGAATTTAACATTTACAAGTTCGAGTTTACTTGGCATTTTTGTGTTAGGTGCGTTTTGTGCAGGAATTGTTTATCTTATGTATATGATTCTTATTTTGCGAACAGACCCGACGTTTGCATCTCTCACCAATTACCTGGTTCCACCTGTTGGGGTGATGATCGGCGTGTTCTTTATGGATGAAAAACTTGAGTATCATCATATTCTTGCATTAATTATTATTTTTATCGCATTAATTATCAATCAGCTACCTAAGAAAACTTGAAAAGATAATTTTTTATCACTTTTTAATTTAAAATTTTACTTTAAATTATTACGATTCCTGCGCTATCCTTAAAAAAATAAATGAGGCCATTGCATAATGAGGGATTTTCGCATGATTAAAGTTGGATATGTTTTATCACTCGTTTGTTGGACATCTATTGCAATTGCCAATCCATTAGATGAACTTTCTCCTTTATTGCAAGCGCTTGCAGCACCACAAACTTCTCAACAAACGGCTGAGAATTTGCGAAAATATCTAGAAAAAGCAACCGATATTGCTGTAGCAACAATCAAAAAATCAGGTACGAAAATTTCCGAAAAAAAACTTAAAGAGTTTAAAGATGATCTCCATGCAGAGCTTTGGGATGAACTTGAAGACTTTTCCACCCCCGTTGATAAAGATTAAATGAAAACTGCGTACCAAAAATTTCAAGATCATGTTGAAAAATCTTTGCATAGTGGTGGCCAAGAACGCATTCAGGCACAACATGCTCGCGGCAAATTGACGGCACGCGAACGCTTAGAAATTCTCTTTGACCCAGGTACTTTTGAAGAATGGGATCGTTTTGTCGAACATTGTTGTCATGATTTTGGCCTAGATAAACAAAAACCACTAGGAGACGGTGTTATCACCGGTTATGGTAAAGTAAATGGACGATCGGTCTTTGCTTTTTCCCAAGATTTCACCATTTTTGGCGGCAGCCTCAGTGAAACAAATGCTCAAAAAATCTGTAAAATCATGGACAAAGCCATGGAAACTGGCTTACCAATTATCGGATTATGTGATTCAGGTGGCGCACGCATTCAAGAAGGTGTTGCTTCTCTTGGTGGATATGCTGAAGTCTTTAAACGAAACACCATTGCATCCGGCGTCATTCCCCAAATTTCGATTATTATGGGGCCTTGCGCCGGGGGGGCTGTGTATTCACCCGCAATGACAGATTTTGTCGCCATGGTGGAATCTACATCTTATATGTTTGTGACCGGCCCTGATGTTGTGAAAACTGTCACGAATGAGATCGTGACTAGTGAGAATTTAGGCGGTGCCAAAATCCACAATTCTATTTCTGGTGTTGCTAATCTATCTTTTCCAAATGATTATATCGCCATTTATGAAATCACGCGACTACTTGGATTTTTACCAAGCTCAAATCGCGATCAGCCGCCTCAACTTTCAACAAATGATCCGATTCAACGTGACGATTCAAGCCTTGATCGATTAATTCCGGAAAACACCAACCAACCCTATGATATCAAAGAGGTTATTTTAAAAGTTATTGATAACCGGGATTTTTTTGAAATTCACCCTTTATGGGCTGAAAATATCGTTGTTGGTTTTGGGCGCATTGGCGGCAAAACCGTTGGTATTGTTGGTAACCAACCTATGATTTTAGCAGGTTGCCTTGACATTAACTCTTCCAGGAAAGCTGCGCGATTTGTAAGGTTTTGTGATTGTTTTAATATTCCAATTATCACTTTTGTAGATGTACCAGGGTTTTTACCAGGAATAGATCAAGAAATGAATGGCATTATTAGCCATGGGTCAAAATTGTTGTTTGCCTATGCCGAAGCAACAGTGCCCAAAATCACTATTATCACCCGCAAAGCCTATGGGGGCGCTTATGATGTGATGAGCTCAAAACACATTCGTGGGGATGTAAACTATGCGTGGCCAGCAGCTGAAATTGCTGTCATGGGGCTCAAAGGCGCAGTTGAAGTTATTTTTAGGTCTGAAAAAGATAATCTTGAAAAAATCACAGAACTCACAGAAAAATATCGTGAAAAATTTGCAAATCCTTATGTTGCTGCCAGTTATGGATATTTGGATGATGTAATTATGCCTCATCAAACTCGAGAAAAAATTGCCAGATCATTGGAAATGTTAAAAAATAAATCTATTATTAATCCATGGAAAAAGCATGATAATATTCCTTTATAAAGATCATTACATAATGGAGAGAGAAAAATGTTACCTGAAAATGAAATGCACATTCGTGAACGCGTAAAAGCGCTCAAAGAATTTTACACAAATTTAGTTGTCTACGGCGTCATTTGTATTGCCTGTATTATTATTTGGATGTCGACAGGTGGTGGATTTTGGCCTATCTGGGTGATTTTTGCACTTGGAATTTCAGCGGTTATCCAAGGCCTTAGACTTGGGATTTTTCCTATGATTGCGGATGTACTTCCCTTTTTAAAACCTGAGTGGGAAGAAGAACAAGTGAAATCGTTGTTAGATGACCCGACGATCATTGAAACGTCATCACACAAAAAGCCATCAAAAGGAAAAGAATAACCCTAATAAGGAATCGAGTGTGATCAAGAAAATACTCATTGCGAATCGTGGTGAAATTGCGTGCCGAATTATTCGCACCGCTCGACAGCTAAAAATTAAAACGGTTGCTATTTATTCCGAAATTGAAAGCAGTGCCTTGCATGTTACGATGGCTGATGAAGCTTACTGCGTTGGCACTGCAGCTCCAAAACAAAGCTATCTGAATATCTCAAAAATCATTGATATTTTACGTCTATCTCACGCTGATGCTGTCCATCCTGGCTATGGATTCTTATCTGAAAACCCAGAATTTGCACAAGCTGTTGAGGCTGCAGGCGCCATTTTTATTGGCCCTACTCCCAAAATTATCCACGACATGGGTGATAAACTTCGCGCCAAAGAAATTGCTCGTGCAGCGGGAATTTCTCTGATTCCAGGCTCTACTCAACCTGTCACTACCCGTCAAGAAGTAGAGGACTTTACAAATCAACACGGATTTCCCATTCTTTTAAAGGCAGCCGCTGGCGGCGGTGGTAAAGGAATGCGGGTGGTTTATGAGGCAGAAGACATTGAACAAGCACTTATTCGTACAGCTGGCGAAGCATTATCTAGCTTTAATGATGACCGTGTTTTTATCGAAAAATTTATCGAACACCCCCGTCATATTGAAGTCCAAATTTTAGGAGATAAGCACGGCACAATACTTCATTTGGGAGAACGAGATTGCTCGCTTCAACGTCGTCATCAAAAAGTTATTGAAGAGGCACCAGCCTCCAATCTTTGTACAGCTTTACGGCATCAAATCATTGAAGAGGCATTAAAGCTTGCCCGATACATTGGCTATGTTTCTGCTGGTACAGTTGAATTTATTGTCGCACCAGATCAACAATTTTATTTCCTTGAAGTCAACACCCGTCTTCAGGTAGAACATCCTGTCACTGAATGGATTTACAACCTAGACCTAGTTGAAATGATGATTCAGATTGCCGCTGGCAAACCACTCAGTAGAACTCAAGAAACTTTGATTCCCAAGGGTCATGCTATTGAAGCACGATTATATGCTGAAGATGCAGATAATGATTTTTTACCAAGTTCAGGCCGGCTTATTCAATATTATCACCCGCCCCCAAACGATACTTTGCGTATTGATGCAGGCGCACGAGAAGGTGATAATATCAGCATTTACTATGACCCGATGATTGCAAAAATCATTGTACGGGGTTGCGATCGGGCAAATGCATTATCATTGATGGATCAATATCTTAGTCAATTTTTTGTAGAAGGCGTTGATTCCAACCTTAATTATTTGCAACGATTACTAGCAGAACCTGAAGTTGTTAAAGGGCATCTCACCACTAACCTCATTGCTGACAAAGCAGAAAAACTGTCTTCTTCCGATGGTTCTTTTGTGATGAATGAACAGTTTAAAGAGCAGCTCGCATGTATTGCTCTTAGCCTCAAACTGACAATTGATCCTTTTTTGTCTAATGTTTCAGAATGGCAATGCTCATTTGGTAATGATATTGTGGCTCTTACCTACCTTGGTCGAAATCAGATTCGGATAAAAAAATCCATTTTCACAACATCATTCATCTGGCTACATCAACAAATATTATTTGAATGCCAAATTAATGAAGAACTTATCAAAGGTAAAGTCAAAGTTCAAAATGGCCAATTTTACTTCACAATTGGCGGCTATCAACTTTATGTTTTTATTGAACGCAGCTCTGTGTTTGAATTGTTCAAATACTTACCAACAACAAATAATGACGACAATGTTCATCTCATTCGTTCTCCTATGCCAGGTGTACTTCTTTCTTTATCTATAGCCGTGGGTGATATTGTCAAACGTGGTCAGGTTATTGCGGTTATTGAAGCCATGAAAATGGAAAATACACTTAAATCGCCAACTGATGGTATAATAGCCGAAATCAATGCGATACCGGGTGAAAGCCTAATCAAATCTCAAATTATTGCTAGATTTGACGTGAATTCGACGTAAGAAGTCATGAAAGATCAGAAAATCCGCGTCATCGCGAACGAAACAAAGTGCAGTGTGGCGATCCAGACTGTTATAGCTAAAGCAACATAATTATGTCACATTTTATGATGCAGTTTTGATCGAAATTTCAAGCCTCAAAATCCGCGAATAGTTAGTCTCTTTAAGGATTTTGAGGTGCCGAAAGTTCGACAAAAATCAATCTAGAAGATTGATGAAATTATGTTGCTTTAGCTATAATACATGGATCACCACGTCTCCTTCGCTAAAGCTTCGGAGCCTCGTGATGACGGATTTCTTCTTTTTTATACATTTTCTGCAATTCTTATATCGAACTCAGGTTAGATTTAGTGCATAGTCTCCGTTATAAAAAAAAAGACGCCTGTAAGGCGCCTTTTAGTAGATTGACGCCGTTGCATAATAAGATATTTTGAGATGATTAACGTATCAAGAGAACCGCAAAACCGGAGTTTACTTTATGTAAATGAGGATTTGAGGATCGCATTGATACTGTTAAGGGCTCAAAAGAACCATTATGCAACGGCGTCAGAGTATAGAATAGTTTTATTTAGCAACTGTTTTGCGTTGACGTTCAGCAATACGAGCGCGTTTACCAGTACGTGTACGAAGATAGTACAATTTTGCACGGCGAACACGACCAAAGCGGATAACTTCAACAGTAATGTTTGGAGAATAGAGTTGAAACACACGTTCCACCCCTTCACCTGAAGAAAGCTTGCGAACGCGGAAAGTGGAACGAATACCAGCATTACGACGGCCAATAACGACACCTTCATAAAGCTGTGTACGAGTTCGTTCTCCTTCAACAACTTTCACATGCACACGAACTGAATCGCCTGCTTGAAAGTCGGGGATTTTCTTTTCTTCTGCAAGTTTTTGCAGCTGTTCTTGCTCAATTTGTTGCAACAGATTCATCATTAACTCCTAATATTTATTTTTTTCGATGTACGTTTCCCATAAATCTGGGCGACGTACTTGAGTTATTTTTTCTGCTTGATCCTGCCGCCATTGTGCGATTTTTTGATGATCGCCAGAGAGCAGTACCTCTGGCACGATCTTATTTTTCCAGGATTGTGGTTTTGTATAGTGCGGATACTCTAACAGCCCATTTTCAAAGCTTTCATGTGCCAAAGATTCCTGTTTTCCAATAACACCAGGAACCAATCGCGCACAAACATCTAATAAAACAAGAGCCGGTATCTCACCACCAGTTAAAATATAATCTCCTATGCTGATTTCTTCAAGCTCTTTTGTATCAAGAATGCGTTGATCAACACCTTCAAAGCGACCACAAAGCAACACTACCCCCGAAAAATTACTCACGAGGTGCCGAGCATAGCTTTGTGTTAAGGATTTTCCACGTGGACTAAGATAAATTAACTTGCGACCTGATTGCCGAGAAATCCCCTCTTCCATCGCTTGATCAACCACTTCAGCTTTTAGAACCATTCCTGGTCCGCCACCATAAGGGGTGTCATCAACAGTGGCATGTTTATCGGTAGCATGGTCGCGAATCTGAATCGTATCTAGCTTCCACAGACCATTTCGCAATCCATTTCCAAGAATAGAACAACCCAAAGGCCCTGGAAACATTTCAGGAAAAAGAGTAACCACCGTCGCATACCAAGGATTATGCATTCTGAATGCTAAACTTTACTATCAAGCAAAAACACTGGATCAATTGTCACGATCTTTGCTTTTACATCCACAACTGGAATGGCTTGTTTTGTAAATGGAATACTAAATATCTGACCAGCATTCACTTTAATGTCAAAAAAATCACCTGCTCCATGATTATGAACGGCATAAATAACACCAATGGACACACCATCTTTATCAATCACGGCCAGGCCAATCAGATCAGCATAGTAAAACTCTTCTTCATCTTCCAAGAGTGGAAGATCATCACGGCTCACGTATAACTTGGTACCACGTAATTTTTCTGCATCATTACGTGTTACAACACCTTCGACTGCAATAACAGCTGATTGCGAGCTAGACATTGAAAGAAGGCGATATTTAAAAACCACCCCGTTTTGATCTTTTAACAATTTATAATGAGAAATGTCAGAAGAATGTGCTGTAAAAGTTTTGATTTTTACCGCCCCCTTAAGGCCATAAGGTGACGTAATTTCTGCAAGGCAAATTAAAGAAGAACCAGAGTCTTTCTCTTGAAGTCTATTATTATTATTCAATTGAGAAAGCCTCTGGTTTAAAATTTACGCTTGTTCTTGCGCTTCAGCTGCTGCTGCCTTTGCCGCTGCTTCTGCTTTTAAACGTTCTTGAGCTTTTTTCTTTGGAAGATTTTTCAAAGTTAATTCACGCTTTGCAACTGGTTCGACAACGCCCATATTTGCCAAAAATGAGTTAACACGATCTGTTGGTTGTGCGCCTACAGAAAGCCAATACTGCGCACGTTCTTTATTAATAACCAGATGTTCTGCATTGCCTTGTTCTAACAATGGATTGTAGGTACCAATTTTTTCAACAAAACGGCCATCACGCGGGCTAGCTGCATCTGCAACCACGACACGATAAAATGGGCGCTTTTTAGACCCACCGCGAGCCAAACGAATTTTCAAAGCCATGACAAATGTCTCCAATTAAAATACTTATTTTACTATCATCTACAGCAGAATTCATAAATTCTCAATAAAAAACTGCTTTTATTGAGAATTTTTTTAGAAACTCTATCTTTGTTACCTTCCGAGCAACCCTTTTAAGCCGCTCCGCATGAGCCCTTTTTGACCCATTTTTCCCATCTTTTTCATCATCTGTTGCATTTGTTCAAATTGCTTTATCAGCTTATTGACATCTTGCACTTGCACCCCAGATCCAGTGGCGATACGTTTACGTCTTGAGCCATTCAATAACTTAGGGTCTTTGCGTTCTTTTTTTGTCATTGATTGGATAATCGCAATTTGACGCTTTAAAACGCCATCATCCATTCCCACCTTATCAATTTGATCCTTGATACGACCCACACCAGGCAGCATGCCAAACAAGCTGGACATCCCCCCCATTTTCATCATGCTTTCGATTTGTTTAGCCATGTCATTAAGATCAAAATTTCCTTTTTGCATCTTTTTGGCCATACGTTCAGCTTCGTCTTGATCCACCACTGACGCGGCTCGTTCAACCAAACTAACAATGTCACCCATATCCAAAATACGGCTAGCAATTCGCTCTGGTTGAAAAATTTCTAACTGATCAAGCTTTTCACCAACACCCATAAATTTAATAGGACAACCAGTCACCGCCCGCATCGATAAGGCAGCACCCCCGCGTGCATCGCCGTCTAGTCGTGTCAAGATAATCCCTGTCACACCGATTTGTTCATTAAAAGCTTTGGCAATTGTAACCGCATCTTGCCCAGTCATCGCGTCTGCCACCAAAAATGTTTCAACAGGTGTCGAAAGTTTTTTGATCGCAGAAACTTCTTCCATTAATACGTCATCAATGTGCAGGCGCCCGGCCGTATCCAAGATTAAAACATCAATTCCTTGTGCCCTGGCAAGTTGTAAAGCACGTTCAGTGATCTGAAGGGGTTTTTCATTAGCAATAATAGGAACAGTGGCAACATCAAGTTGCTGACCCAGCATTTCTAATTGTTGTTGAGCCGCAGGACGATAAATATCCAGCGACGCCATCATCACTTTTTTCTTTTGTGTATTGGTAATATACTTGGCAAGTTTGCCCGATGATGTGGTTTTTCCTGACCCTTGCAACCCCACCATTAAAATAACAGCAGGGGGTACGGCAGCCAGATTTAATTCTTCTGCTGCACCACCCAACATCTCAGTTAGATGATCTTGAACAATCTTAACAACCATTTGACCAGGACTGATACTTTTGATGATATCTTGGCCAATTGCTTTTTCTCGAACTGACTCAATAAATTGCTTCACAACCGGCAAAGCCACATCTGCTTCAAGAAGAGCAATCCTCACTTCACGCAGCGCCGCCGTGACATCTTCCTCACTTAAGGCACCACGGTTTCTTATTTTGTCCAAAATGCCAGTGAGTTTAGAAGAGAGTGATTGAAACATTCAATTAGAACCTTTTCGGTGGGAGGCTTCCACATTTAAAACGATAATGGCGCGCCCAGGAGGATTCGAACCCCCGACCTGCGGCTTAGAAGGCCGTTGCTCTATCCAGCTGAGCTATGGGCGCACACTACGATTATTAGCGAAAATGCCTCTATAAATGCAAGTACATTTTCGAATAAAAAAACACAGATTCATCTTCAAAAATTGTTTTTTACTAGATTTCTGAAAATAATCTCTGTAAAAAGAAAGGTATGATTATTAATAAAATTTTAACTTTCTGATCCATTATAAATGAGCACTGACACCTCAAAAGATCAATCTACAAGCGATATTCCGCGCCATATTGCGATTGTTATGGACGGCAACGGACGCTGGGCATTAAGACGCGGACTTCCAACAATTGCAGGGCACAAGGCTGGCGCAGAAACATTAAAAACGATTTGTAAAGAAGCAGATCAGCTTGGTGTACGCTACTTAACTGTCTACACCTTTTCCACAGAAAATTGGTCTCGTCCAACATCTTGGGTTCAAGAACTGATGGACTTACTGAAGTATTATCTTAAGTTTGAGCTTAAAGATTTGATCAAAAACAATGTTTGCCTTCATGTCATTGGTGATAATAAAAACATTTCAGGTGACATTCGCGAACTTTTAGACGCAGCAATTGAAAAAACAAAAAAAAATACCGGTATCAACCTTATTATTGCTTTAAGCTATGGTGGACGGGATGAAATTGTGCATGCCGCTAAAACAATTGCTCAAAAAGTACAAGATAAACACATTACTCTTGATGAAATTAATGAAACTTTTTTTAGTGAAAACCTTTATACATCTGCGTTTCCTGATCCAGACTTATTTATTCGGCCAGGGGAAGAACTTAGGATTAGTAATTTCCTTCTTTGGCAGATTGCGTATGCTGAGCTTTATTTCACAAAAAAATTATGGCCAGATTTTGATGCTGACGACCTAAAAGAAGCAATTGATGATTATCGAAACAGAGAACGACGGTATGGCACAACAGTTGGCTGACAAACAATTTTCCAACCAAACGTTAAGAATTTTAAGTGCATTAGCTTTAATTCCTATTGTTGTAACACTTATAAAATTGGGATCTCCTTATTTTGATATACTCGCCATTGGCGTTGCGTTCATGCTGATCAATGAATGGTCACGAATGTCGATAAAAACCCAACTAACACCTTTTCCGTATTTAATTTGCATCTTAACTTTAGGCATTCTTTATTTTGATTTTTCTTTAAAAAAATATCTTCAATATATGTTAAGCACTTTGTTATTATTTTCCATTTTTCATTTTACCCAACGCCGTCTAGTCAAAGATTTTATTTTCCATGTTATTGGTCTTTTTTATATTTCATGGTCAATATATCTAATTCTTTATTTTATCCATGAAGGCCTAACTCTATATTTCATTTGGATTTTAGCCGTTGTTTGGGCATCTGATACAGGCGCCTATTTTGTTGGTAAAAATTGGGGCGGACCAAAACTTGCACCTAACATTAGTCCTAACAAAACTTGGTCTGGTTTCATTGGTGGGATTATTGCTTCGATGATTATTGGCACGAGTTTAGGTTATTATTTGCAAGATTTATATAGCAGCTGGATACAGATGGCTGCTGTTTCATTCTACTTATCGTTTATGAGTCATCTGGGTGATCTTCTTGAATCTATTGTTAAGCGTTACTTTAAAGTCAAGGATTCGGGCTGTCTTATTCCTGGACATGGTGGACTTTTAGATCGATTAGATAGCACTCTTCTGGCATCATTTGCTGCTGGATTACTTTTGTTATTAGGAATTTAGATAAATGTCTCTCGTGCAAAAAATTTCTATTTTTGGTGCTACAGGCTCTATTGGTACAAGCACTCTGGCATTGATTTTTGCAAATCCTTCGGCTTATGAAGTCATCGCGATTACGGCTGAAAAAAATGTTAAAGAGCTAGCTAAAATTGCTTTAAAAACCAAAGCAAAATATGCAGTAATCGCCGATAAAAGTCTCCATCAGACTTTACAAAACTTATTGCAAGGAGCAAAAACGATTGCCCTATCCGGTCGCGATGGTCTTCTTGAAGCGGCAAAAATCCACGTTGACATAGTTGTTTCAGCTGTGGTGGGATTAGCGGGACTAGAAGTCACCTATGCCGCCATTCCTTATTGCAAAAAGTTGGCGCTTGCTAATAAAGAATCAATTGTTGCGGCTGGAGAGCAAATTCTTTCTTTAGCCCACCAACATGGCACAAAAATTTTACCTGTTGATTCGGAACATAGTGCTATTTTTCAAGTTTTTGAAGAAACAAATCGAGCACATCTTCACAAACTTATTCTTACAGCCTCGGGCGGTCCTTTTCGTCAATTACCTGCCGCAGAATTTGCCCATATCAGTGTAGAAAAGGCGCTCAAACATCCAAATTGGAAAATGGGGGCTAAAATCACCATTGATTGCGCAACCCTCGCCAACAAAGGCCTAGAGTTAATCGAAGCAGCTTTGCTTTTTAATGTTCCAGCTGATCAAATTGACGTCGTTGTCCATCCAGAATCAATCATTCACTCGTTGGTTGCCTATCAAGACGGGTCAACTTTAGCGCAGCTTGGCATGCCAGATATGCGGACAGCCATTTCTTATGCCCTTAGTTGGCCTAACAGATGTGCTACATCGGTTCAACCATTGAATTTAGCCGACATTAGAAATTTGTCGTTTGAGGCACCAGATTTAGAACGTTTCCCCGCTCTTAGATTAGCGAGAGAATCATTGATAAGAGGTCAAACTCAACGAATTATTTTTAATACAGCAAACGAAATCGCCGTTGATCACTTTTTAAACGGAACAATTTCTTTTATGGGAATTTCGAAAATTATTGAACAATTATTAGAAAAAACATCATCAAAACCACTTTCAACAATTGAGGATATCGTTGATTTTGATCAACAATTACGCCTTAAGACAAAAGAAATGATTACTCAAATTACATTTTAATTAAAATCACCATTTTAAACTGATTAACAATCGGTTAAGGTGTGATAATGCTAATAGTTCAAAAGGATTTTTTATGTCCCACTTGCTTGGAAATATCACAGAGTATGTCATACCTTTTCTTATTGTTTTAACGATTCTTGTTTTTATCCATGAGCTTGGCCATTATTTAGTGGCTCGTTGGAATGGCGTTAAAATTGATGTTTTCTCTATAGGATTTGGTCCAGAAATTTTTGGATGGACAGACAAAGCCGAAACACGATGGAAATTTAGTCTTATCCCCCTTGGTGGATATGTACGTATGTATGGTGATGCCGATGGAAGCAGTCGTGCTGACTCTGCAACGCTTTCACAAATGGAAGAAGCCGAAAAAGCAAAAACTCTCCATGGCAAAACAGTCGGTCAACGGATGGCTGTTGTTGCAGCGGGGCCAGCAGCCAACTATCTTTTAGCAATTTTCTTGATGGCTGGTATTTTTGCCATAAAAGGCCAACCGATTATTAACAATCAAATTGGTGATATTGTTCAGGGAAGTGTTGCTGAACATTTAGGTCTAAAAAAAGATGATCGCATCATTAAAATTAACGACACAACTGTTAAAACATTTGATGATATTCGAGCGATTGTGCCTGACCTAAAAGGGCAAGCAGTAAAAATAACGGCTGAGCGACCTGATGAAGGCAAATCCACTTCATCAACAGTGATTATGACTGGAAAAATGGCAACATTGGATGCCACTAGTAAAGAGCTTAAACCAACAACTCATTTAGGCATTCGTCCTGGTGGAATGGACTACAAACAACTAAATCCCTTGAATGCTATAAGTCAAGCAGTAACAACAACTTACGTCATGACTGTGGATACCCTCGTTAACATTGGTCAAATGCTAACTGGCAATCGATCATCTGATGAATTAGTTGGCATTATTGGCATGGGTGAAATGGCTGGCCAAAGTGCTAAAAGTGGCCTAGTTTCCATTGTCTGGTTCATGGCTATTTTATCTATTAACTTGGGTCTTGTTAATCTTCTTCCTATTCCCGTATTAGACGGTGGGCATTTGGTTTTTTATACCATTGAAGTTATCCGAGGCAGGCCTGTTAGTGCAAAAGCCCAAGAAATTTCCTTTATGGTTGGCTTGGCTATTGTTCTTTTTACTATGTTTCTATCAACAAAAAACGATTTAGTCCGGTTTAATATTTTTAACTGGTTTAATTAATAAAGGTTTGTGACAATGACGCGTAAATTTAAATCGTCTTCTTTTATTTTAGCGGGATTACTACTTCATTCTTGTTTACTCCCCTCTTCTGCCATGGCAGCGACTATTCGCTCCATTCAAGTCACAGGGAATAAACGTATTGAAACAGAAACAGTTCTTTCATACATCCCATTGAAATCAAACTCATCTTATGACCAATCAACAATTGATCAGGCATTGAAGGATCTATACGCTACCGGCTATTTTGCTGATGTCCAAATCAAAAATGAAAATGGCACGATTGTTGTAGATGTTATTGAAAATGCGATTATTCACAAAGTGGCGTTTGAAGGAAACGACAAAATTAAAGATGATAAATTGCAAGAAGAAGCTCAATTACAATCCCGCGAGGTTCTTTCACGAACAAAAAGTCAAGCAGCTCAGCAACGTATTCTTGATCTTTATCGACGAATGGGTCGCTATAATGCAACGGTAGAGCCAAAAGTTATTAAACTTGATGAGAATCGTGTAGATGTTGTTTTTGAAATTAATGAAGGTGAAGTTACTTATGTCCGTAAAATTAACTTTATTGGTAATAAACACATTGATGGCGATAAATTAGAAAAGATTTTGCTCACAAAGCGGTCACGATGGTATCGTTTCTTTGCCGTTGATGACACATATGACCCAGAAAGATTTGTTGCCGATCAACATTTCTTACGTCAATATTATTACGACAATGGTTATCCAGATTTCCGTATTATTTCTGCTGTGGCTGAACTTTCCGTAGATCAAAAAGACCTTTACTTAACTTTTTCTATTGAAGAAGGCGAACGGTATGTTCTTGATAAAGTAGAAGTAAAATCGGACATTAAACGCTTACCTGCAAAAGCTTTACAAGATAAAGTATCTGTTTCATCCGGAGATTGGTATTCAGGGCGTAACATTGAAAAGAGCATGACTAATATGACCGAAGCGGCCAGTGCTGCTGGCTTTGCTTTTGCTCAAGTTGATCCAATCATCAACAAAAATCGTGAAAAAAAGACCGTTGATATTGTCTTTGAAATCAAGGAAGGCCCTCGTGTTTATGTAGAGCGCATTGAAATTCGTGGGAATGATCGCACACGTGATAACGTCATCCGTCGTGAAATTCGACTTCATGAAGGAGATGCGTATAACAGTGTCTACATTAAGCGTGCCGAACAAAACCTTAATGATCTGGGTTACTTCAAAAAAGTAGAAATCCTTACCGAACCAGGAAGCACACGAGACAAAGCAAAAATTATTGTCAAAGTTGAAGAACAACCAACAGGTGAACTTGGTATAGCTGGTGGATTTTCAAGCCTTGACCGAGCTCTTGGTAATGTTCATTTTACCGAACGTAACCTAATGGGAACGGGACGCGCAGTGACAGTAGATGCAACAATTGCAACCCGCCGCCAAGATTTTGACATTGGTATTACCGACCCCTACTTTATGGGTTATAATCTTGAAGGAGGAGCCAATATATTTCATACCCGCTCTACTCGCCTTCGCACATATACGCAACAATCCACTGGTACTCGTTTACACATTGGCTATATTTTAGCTGAAAACTGGTATCAAACGTTTGCCTATGGTTTAAGGCAAGATATGTTGACGGATATTCCAACAACAGCTTCTATTTATTATAAACAACAAGCTGGTAAATGTATGGATTCTTCGATTGCACAGGCATTAACTTATGATCGACGGAATAGTCGCCGTGAACCAACCGCCGGATACAATATTACCCTTAGCAACAGCTATTCTGGTATTGGTGGAAATGTTAACTATCTAAAGAATTCATTAGGGGCTTCTTATTATTATACCCCTATTGATGATGTGACTGTTAACCTTCGAGGAACAGTTGGTAATGTTATGCGCGTATCTTCAAAAAAGGTTCGTTTGGTTGATAGTATATTCTTAGGCAATGAAAGTTTCCGAGGATTTTCTTATGGTGGGCTTGGACCACGAGATAAAAAAACAAATGACCCACTCGGTGGTACATTATACTGGGTTTCTAGTCTTGAAACGATGTTCCCAGTTGGATTGCCTAACGAATTTGGGGTTAAGGGAGCTGTGTTTGCAGATGTAGGTTCCGTTTGGAAAACAGCACAAAATATAACAGGTGTCGGTGTTAATGATAGTTCTTCACCACGTGTTTCTGTGGGTGTAGGTATTGCCTGGAAATCACCACTTGGCCCACTTCGGATTAATTATGCGATTCCGATTAAAAAACAATCGTTTGACCAGCCAGAAAGATTCCTTTTTGGTGTGTCGAGTCACTTCTAAATTTATTTAGAAGTGATCTATACTGTTGCCATACCAGCGAAAGCTGATATCCAACAATATTTAGCTTTGAAAATATAAGAAGTTCCGTTGTCTTTTAGAGGTCATTGCATAATGAAATATTTTATCTCTCCACAACTATACTCTTTGTGATTGGAAATGTGGATTTATAGCATCCAGATTTGAGGCGATTTTTTCGGTTGACCGACAATGCGAGTAGGCTCTCTCTGCGGAGGTCAACCGAAAAAAAGAGCCCAAAGGCTGATTGATAGAAATTTGCTTTTTCATTCATGATGCGTATACATTGTGCAATACAAAAGTAGCGTGTTGAGCACTTTTCAAACGACTTGAAAATAACAAAAGGTTTTGTTAAATGAAAAATTTTTCTATATCTCGCCTAATTATTGGCTTTATCATCGCTTTTTCGCTTATTTCATCATTGTTTTTAATAATGAATCATTTTTATAAAAAACCGATAATCTCTCCTCCGCCTCCTATTGCGGTAGGAATTGTTAATTTATCTATTATTCGCAATGAAGCCCTTGTTTTCAAAAAATTTACTGACTTAATTAATACACAATATAAATCATTTCATTCAGAATTATTGAGCCAGGAAAATGATCTTAGAAAAAACTATGATGAAGTCAAACATATTGAAAGTACGAATAAAACATCAAATCCTGAACTTCAAAAACGACGCTCTGAAATTGATCAAAAAGTATCAGAGTTAGAAAAGAATATTCGTGATAAAAAAGATAAACTTAATTCAAGCTTGGCTTCTCTTAAAGGAAAAATTGATCAAACAATCCAAGAGATCATTATCGATGTCTCAGAAAAACATCATCTTAATCTAGTCTTTAATGCCACAATCTTAGATGCTCCTGTTGTTCTCTATGGGGGAAAAGAGCTAGATATAACTCCAGAAATAATAGAAAATCTTGACCAGAGATTGCCAACTGTTCAACTTCCTTAGACAAAAGAAATTTGCTTCATCATGACTAAAAATGTCCGTTTTTATCAATCCACATTTCAACCCACGCAGAGTATACCATGATTGATTCTAATTTTTATAAAAACACTGGGCCTTATACAATTGCTCAGTTATCTAAAATGATGGATGCGAGCATTCTTAATTGTGATCCAAACAAGGAAATTATTGGCGTAGCTCCGCTTCATCTTGCAACAGCTTCCCACCTTACCTTTTACCATAACCCTAAATACGTACATCTTTTAGAGTCTACTCAGGCAGGGCTGTGCATTATTCACCCCAGCATCCAAGACCACGTTCCTGCTAATTTAGGGTTACTGCTCAGTAATACGCCCTACCGTACTTATGCCCAACTTGCTGGTATCTTTTATCAACCAAAACCATCGCAACCCATGGGAATTCATTCAATGGCTACCATTGCTGCAACGGCTAAAGTTGGTAAAAATTGTTCGATTGGTCCCTGTTGTGTTATCGGCGAAGACGTTGAAATAGGTGATCACTGCGTACTAGAAGCACACACAACCATCCACAATAATGTCAAAATTGGCAGTCATTGCTATTTTGGCTCTCATAGTGTCGTAAGTCATTCAATCCTTGGACAAAATGTTTATATTAAGTGCGGTGCTAAAATTGGACAAAAGGGTTTTGGATTTGACATGAGTGCCGAAGGGCATTTTTCAGTTCCTCAGTTAGGTCGTGTCATTATTGAAGATGATGTTGAGGTGGGTGCCAATACCACCATTGACCGAGGCGCATCAGGAGATACAATAATCCGTAAAGGTGTTCGTATTGATAACCTTTGTCAAATAGGCCATAATGTTGAACTTGGTGACTATAGTATCCTTGTCTCCCAAACAGGTATTTCTGGCAGCACAAAATTCGGCAAAGGCGTCATTGCTGGTGGTCAAACTGGTTTTTCTGGTCATCTTACGATTGGGGATAATGTGCGTATTGCGGCCAAATCCGGTGTTATTCGAAATATCGAACCCAATACAACTGTTATGGGTTATCCGGCCATTCCACAACGAGATTTTTTTAAACAACAAGTTTATCTTAATCGTTTAATCAAAAAACCAGCGGCTGTTGAAGAAACAAAATGTTGATAATTTAAATAATGTTTGTCAGTATGCGAGAAAAGAAACTAATTTATACTGAATTTAAGTGCACTTAAAAATTACTTGATGATTGATAAATAGAGGACCTGATGATCGAATCAACACAATACATTAAAGAAATTAATGTCGAAGAAATTCAAAAACTTATTCCACATCGTTATCCATTTTTATTAATTGATAAATTGGTTGATGTTCACCTTGGCCAAGAAGCCGTTGGCATAAAGAATGTCACTATGAATGAATGGTTTTTTCAGGGGCATTTTCCTAACAAACCAATTATGCCCGGTGTATTGATTGTTGAAGCAATGGCGCAAACAGCAGGAGCATTGGTTGTAAAAACACTCGAACAGCGCGATAATAATGTCAATAGCGAAAGAGGCGTTTACTTTATGTCTATTGAGGAAGCAAAATTTCGAAAACCTGTTTTCCCCGGTGATGTACTGCGCTTAAAAGTCAGTTTAATTAAAAGTCGCGGCCCTGTTTGGAAATTTTCTGGCCAAGCCTGGGTTAATGACCAGTTGATGGATGAAGCTGTTTTTACAGCTATGATTACGGATAAACAATAATGACATCTACTATTATACACCCCTTAGCCTTTGTTGAAGATGGTGCAAAAATTGGCAGCAATTGTTATATTGGCCCTTTTTGCCACGTTGGCTCTGAGGTCACCTTGGGTGATCATGTCACATTAAAATCGCACGTTATTATTGCAGGACAAACAAAAATTGGTGAGCATACGGTTGTTTTTCCCTTTGCAAGTCTTGGACACATTCCCCAAGATAAAAAATTCAAGGGAGAGCAGTCAACCCTGGAAATAGGAAGTCACAATACAATTCGTGAATATGTTACTATGAATCCAGGCACAGAAGGTGGTGGCAATATCACAAAGATCGGTGATCATGGTCTTTTTATGGTCGGTGTTCACATTGCGCACGATTGTCAAGTGGGAAATCACGTTATTTTTGCAAATCATGCAACATTAGCGGGTCATGTCCACGTCGGTGATTATGCCATCATTGGTGGGCTTTCAGCCATTCATCAATTTGTTCGCGTGGGTGAACATGCCATGATTGGTGGTATGTCTGGCGCAGAACAAGATGTCATTCCTTATGGTGTAATTGTTGGGGAACGCGCTCATCTTTCTGGGTTAAATTTGATTGGACTAAAGCGACGGAGTTTTTCCACACCTGCTATTAATCAATTGCGAGATGCTTATAAGATTTTATTTGATAAAAACATTAAAGATTCAGAAAATTCAACACTATTACAACGGCTTGATATGGTTACAGCACAATATCAAAACTCTAGTGAAGTAATGCATATTGTCAACTTTATAAAAAATGATTCAAAACGCAATATTTGCATGCCAAAGTATGGTTCATAATCAACAACCCCTTGGCCTGATTGCAGGAAGCGGTGATCTTCCTTGTCTCATTATTGATAAGTGTCAAACACAAAACCGACCTATTTTTGTTGCGGCCATTGAAAATCAAACACCACCTGAAACGGTGAAAAATGTTGATCATGCTTGGATTAAAATGGGGCAATTTGGGCTATTTATTAAAGAATTTCAACAGCGTCAAATTAAAAATATTGTATTCGCCGGTAGTATTAAGCGACCTAATTTAAATAACATTTCCTTAGATTGGGAAGGCATTAAATTACTGGGAAGTATTGGATACAAAGCATTGGGTGATGATGCGATTCTCACTATTATTACTGATTTTTTTGAATCAAAAGGATTTCGAGTGATTGCACCAGGTGAAATACTGCAAGACTTGCACCCTCAAAAAGGGCTTCTTACATTAAAATCACCATCAGTAGAAGAATTGGATGATATTTATAAAGGCATTAATATTCTTGACCTTATAGCGGATGCTGATGTTGGTCAGGCTATTATCATGCAAATGGGGCAAGTTTTGGGTATTGAAGCAATTGAAGGAACTGAAGCTTTAATTTATAGAGTTAATAGCTATAAATTAGCTAAAACCGGTGGCGTTCTTATTAAAATGTCAAAATCTCAACAAAACCTTAAAGTTGACTTACCCACTATTGGAGTCAATACGTTAAAACAAATTCATGCATCAAACCTAAATGGCATTGCCATTGAAGCAACGCGCTCTCAAATCATTGATCAAGAAAATGTTATTCGTTTAGCCAACGAACTTGGCCTTTTTATTTATGTCTTTGAAAAAGATTTATCTTCATCATGAAATTATTTATCTCTTGCGCCGAACCTTCCGGTGATATTATAGCATCTGAAGTTTTAGCCACTTTTCAAAAACACTTGCCTTCCCTTTCTATTAATGGGATTGGGGGAGAAAATTCAAAACGACAAGGGCTAACATCTCTCTTTCCAGTGTCCGACCTTACTGTTCATGGCTTAACAGAAGTTATTCCTAAGGCTTTACAGATTCTAAAACGCATTCGTCAAACAGCTGATCATATCATTGCGACGCAACCTGATTTAGTGATCACGATTGATGCATTTGATTTTCATATTCGAGTTATCAAACGTTTAAGAAAAAAAGGGTTTAAAGGGAAAGTTGTGCATCTTGTGGCGCCTGCTGTTTGGGCATGGGGTGGTGGACGTGCTGCAAAACTCATGCGTTATTACGATGCCCTTTATTGTCTTTTACCCTTTGAACCGGCTTATTTTCAAAAAACTGGCTTTAAAGTTATGTTTGTTGGCAATCCTGTTTTATCCAGATTTTCCACAGATAACAATACATCCAGCCTAGATTTTTGCGCCCGACACAATATTGCAAACAATGCCTTTATCATCACAGTTCTACCAGGAAGTCGTGATTCTGAAGTAAAACGTTTATCGGATGAATTTCTACAAAGTATTGCGCTATTACATAAACAACTGCCGAATGTGCACGTAGTCATCCCTACTTTTCCACAATTTAGCGCGATGATTGGTGAAAAAATCAACCAGTACCATTTTCCCATTACCATGATCACGCAAGATGAAAAAGTAGATTGTTTCCTTAATACTCACTTTGCCATTGCCGCCAGTGGTACAGTGGCTTTAGAGTTAAGTTTATTTGATTTCCCTTTCATCATTGCTTATAAAGCCTCGAAACTTACTATTTGGATTGCCCGCAAAATGGCAAAAGTTAAACATATTTGTTTGATTAATATTTTGATGAATAAATCAATTGTTCCTGAATTAATTCAAGAAGAATGTACCGCCAAAAACATCTACGATTGCAGTCTTGAATTAATTAAGGATGACACAAAAACAAAGCAGTTTCATCAAGATAAAAAGGCAGCACTAGCGTTGTTGAAAACGCCTCATGGAAATATGCCTGATTGCTTTGTTGAAAACGTTATAAAAGAGATATTGCCGGACTCATCAAAATAGGGTAAGTATACTGAAAGTCCATTGAAAAATATAAGAAAAAAACGATGATCATTGTTGCTGCTTTGTATAAATTTGCTCCTCTTCCAGAATTTAGAGATCTACAACAATCTTTGAAAGAATGTTGTGAGGCTGGTGGTGTTATGGGAACGCTTTTACTCGCAGAAGAAGGCATTAATGGAACAATTGCAGGAACACGCCAAGCCATTGATGCGGTCATGGCTTTGATTAGATCTATTCCTGCTCTAGAAGATTTGGAATACAAAGAATCACATGCACCACAAATGCCTTTTTATCGTCTAAAAGTTCGTCTTAAAACTGAGATTGTAACCTTGGGCGTGCCAGGCGTTAGCCCCTTGAAAAAAGTAGGAACGTATGTTGCACCAAAAGAATGGAATGACCTTATTTCTAATCCAGACGTTTTAGTGCTCGATACACGTAATGATTATGAAACAGTGATGGGCACATTTCAAGGAGCCCTTGACCCAAAAACCAAAACCTTTCGTTCTTTTCCCGACTATGTAAAAGCCAATCTTGACCCTGCTAAACATAAAAAAATTGCTATGTATTGCACCGGTGGCATTCGTTGTGAAAAAGCTTCATCTTATATGTTAGAACAAGGATTTGAAGAGGTATATCATCTCAAAGGTGGCATTTTGAAATATCTTGAAGAAGTGGATAATCAAGAAAGCCTGTGGGAAGGTGAGTGTTTTGTTTTTGATGAACGTGTTGGCATTAAACACAATCTTGACCTCGGCACATTTGAGTTATGCCGCTCTTGTCGACAACCATTGGCACCTGAAGATAAAACATCTCCTAAATTTGTCGAAGGTATCACTTGTCCAGGTTGTTTTGATACGATTTCTGAAAAAAGCAAACAACGTGCCGCTGAACGTCAAAAACAAATTCGTTTAGCAAAACAACGTGGCCAAAAACATATTGGTCGGTAAATATATTTCTATGCAATAGAAATGATACTCTCTATAATTGGATTAAATTATCTCAAGGTTTACACAAATTATGATGATAACTCTTATTCGCTTTATTTTATTATTTCTATTTTGCTCTACACCTTTAGCTTTTGCAAATCCTATTAAACTTGAACATACAACAGCCACTCTTATCAGTGACATCAACCGCATTCAGCCAGGTAAGCCTTTTTGGATAGCCTTAAAATTAGCTCTTAAACCCGAATGGCATACATACTGGATGAATCCAGGTGATTCTGGTCTGGCCACAACAATTGAATGGACTCTGCCCACTGGTTTTATAGCAAGTCCGATTCATTGGATAGCACCTCATTGGTTGCAAACTAAACAACAAATTACCTTTGGGTATGCCAATGAAGCTTTTTATCTTGTTGAAATAACCCCTACCAAAGAAATTAGTGCTCAACCTCAAACACTCACAGCTCAAGCAAACTGGTTGGCTTGCGGGGAATCATGCGTTCCTGAATCTGCTGAAATCAGCCTAACCTTACCTGTTACCTCTGATGAAGGAGCCCCTGATTACGGTAAACATCATGCTCTCATCCATCAACTCAAAGATGAACTTCCTCAGCAGTTAACAACAACGGGTGAATTCAATATTCTTGATGAAACCGTTCAGTTTACTGTCCTTTTGAATGATGAGCCTGTCAAACAAATTGATTCTGTATTACTTTTTCCAACAAAAAATGGGCTTATTAACTATCATACACCTCTCAAATTTTCACTTGAAAATAACCTCTTAACGATTACTGCCGCAAAGGGGAAGAATCCTCAACTAAGCAACTATGAGACGCTTCTTCAATTCAATGATAAAACAACGCATAAAATTTATAATTATTGTTTAATATTTACACAAAAGCAGGTTACCGCACCGATCCACACGCAAGAAGCATTATCTCTTATAACAATTTTGGCATTTGCTTTACTTGGTGGGTTTATTCTCAATGCCATGCCTTGTGTTTTCCCTATTTTATCCATTAAGGCATTAACAATTACCAAGAAAAAGAAATCCGAATTTAAAAAAATCCGCGCTCAAGGCTTTATGTACACTATAGGCGTTATCGTTAGTTTTTTGAGTCTAGCATTTTTGCTAATTGCGTTAAAAAAAGGTGGACATTCCATTGGCTGGGGGTTTCAAATGCAATCCCCTTACTTTGTTACCTTTATGATTTACTTAACATTTTTGATTGGACTTAGCCTTTCAGGGCTTTTTTACATGCCCATTTTCTTTGGTAATGCTAATGCCGCCATCGAAGAAGGCAGAAAAAGAGATAGCTTTTTGTTAGGCATATTAGCTGTATTGGTTGCAACACCATGCACTGCTCCTTTCATGGGTGTAGCAATTGGTTATGCCCTTACTCAATCAGCATTAACTATCATTATTGTATTTGTTATGTTAGCTCTAGGATTTGCTATCCCTTACTTAATGATCTGCTTGTTCCCTGCTCTGTTAAAATTACTACCTAAATCAGGGCCGTGGATGGAAACATTCAAAGAATCTTTAGCATTTCCAATGTATGCAACCGTTTTGTGGTTATTGTGGGTTTTGGTTCAACAAAGTGGTTCGCGTGCTTTAATTAGTATTGGCTCAGGCCTTGTGATGATGGCATTTTTCCTGTGGTTATGGCGAAAACTGCATCTTCAAAAATTAAGTGCTAAAATAATAGCGCTAGCTTGTTTTACAACTGCAAGCTTTTTCCCAATTGTCTATCTTGAACCACCTGTTTTAAATAAATCAGTACAGACCGAGCCTTTTTCCCAAGCACTTGTTGAGAAATATCAGCGTGAAAAAATTCCGTTTTTTGTAAATGTTACTGCGTCATGGTGCATTACGTGTAAATATAATGAACTTACCTTAAATGGCGCCTCTGCTGAAGGGTTCTTTAATCAAAAAGAAATCCATTACTTAGAAGCTGATTGGACAAATCAAAACACAGAAATTACTAATTTTCTAGAGCAATTTGGCCGCAGTGGTGTTCCATTGTATGTGTATTACCCGGCAAATGCAAAACCCGTTGTGCTTCCTCAATTGCTTAGTTTTGATATTTTAAAAGCAACAATTGAAACAGCAGATAAAGAACCTAGATAAGGAAGTTTGCCTATACCTAAAGAAAAAACGAGCAAAAAAAAGTATAATATGTTAACTTACCAAAAAATGTACCCGTTGTGATTCTAAATATTGATTTTTGGGTATTTAAAGACACTTTTTCAAGCGATAAGATCGATGACAAAAAATTCTACACCTACCAATAAAAAAATACCTCTCCTTAATCTCAACGATGATCAAGAGTTTACCCCATTCCAAGAAAAACTATTACAGCTTAAAAATTTTTATGCTAAGGGATCCACATCTGTTGAAAAAGATAGCCCCAAAAAAGTAGTTTCCTCTTCTAAACCTGAAACGTCCTCTTCTCCGGTACCAAAAATTGAAAAACCTGAGTTAAAAAAAGATCAAGACGTTAAGAAATTCCAGATGGAGGCGCGTCGCAAAAGATTTGAACAACTCAAATTTGCTCTTGATTGGTTAGTCGAAAATTATCCTTTATGTTTTAACAAAGAAAATCCACGTCCTTTAAAAAAGCGTATTGAAAAAGATATTTTTATAGATTTACCAGAGGGCTTATCTTTCTCAAAAATCAGCATACGCGAAGCTCTGCATTATTATACATCATCTTCTCAATATCGTAAAAACCTCATAGAAACTTCTCATCGTTGTAATCTTCAAGGTGAAATAGGTGAAGAAGTGACGACAAATGAGAAACAACTTGCGCAAGAGCAACTGACTTTATTTATCGCTAAACAAAAAGAGCGAAATCTGCAACGGAAGAAATTTACCAAAAAACCTGTCTCTGAATCAGCAACTTCTCAAAAAACTTAATTCCGATTCTAATATGGGGAGAAATTAATCAGTAATTTCCCCCCTACTTTATAAAATTTTCTTACCATTAACTTTAAATCTTTGTTATGCTTGTAAAATAATTTTTATAAACTATGTTTCACAAGTTAGGGAATACCATGAAAACAATTGTTGTTGTGTAAGTTATAAAAGCCAGATCGTTAATGATGCCGTATTTTTATGTACAGCAAACACTGCTTTTATATCTATTTTACAACATCGAGGTTTTTATGACCAAATTAATACACGTGCCTGCTCTTTGGCTGATTACGCTCATTGTAGGCTTACCTTTTCTTTCTGAAACGGTTTACACACCTTCTTTACCTGAAATTGCACAAAGTCTTAACATCAGCGATTCGATGGCAGAATATACACTGACCATCTATCTATTTGGCTTTGCTGTCGGCACCCTAGTTTGGGGGAAAATTTCTGACATTTGGGGACGTAAACCTGCCCTTATCTGCGGCCTTAGCATCTATATTTTAGCCTGCTTGGGATGTTATTTTTCTACATCCATTGAATGGTTAATGCTCAGTCGCTTTATCCAGGCTTTTGGTGGCAGTACTGGTAGTGTCTTGGGTCAGGCCATTTGCCGAGATGCTTTTAAAGGAGCATCGCTTGGAAAAATATATTCATCCGTGGGCAGTTCAATGGCCATCTTCCCTGCCATCGGCCCTGTTGTTGGCGGATTAATTGCTCAAAATTTTGATTGGTCTCTCATTTTCATTTTCTTAATGTTGTGTGGCAGTTTTATTGTGGGCTGTGTCTTTACAAAACTTTCAGAAACACACACAAAAGAAAACCGTCAACCTATTATCATAATGGATGTCCTTAAAAAAATGGTCACAGACAAAAAAGTCATTGGCTTTGGCCTGCTGGTAGCAGGCTGCAACGGCATTAGTTTTAGCTATTACGCAGAGGGATCATTCTACTTAATTGAAATGCTACATCTTACTCCCAGCCTTTACGGATGTACGTTTATTGCACTCTCTGCCGCAGCCATGGCGGGGGGGCTTATTTCGCGTCGCCTGCACAATAGTTATGATTCTCTTACTATTTTATACATTGGCTTAGTTATCGTCTTGTGTGGTGGCGCACTGTTCAGTGGTGGCATTTTACTAACTTGTATCACCCCTTTACCTGAATATATATTAATCAGCATTACCGTTGGCTGCATGGTGTTGATCATGGGAGGAAATTGTATTATTACATCCAATGCTCTGTCTTCGGCCTTGATGAATTATAAAGATTGCATTGGCACGGCATCTTCACTCTTTGGCTTTTCTTATTACTGCGTTGTGTCATTGATGACGGCGGGAATGGGTCTATTGCATAATGATACCTTATTCCCTATGCCTCTTTATTTTCTGAGCACTGCTCTATTAATGTTTATTGTTTTTGTTAAAATGATTCGGCCAAAAAAGGCTCATGCCATAGTCAATTAAATTAAAAACGACAGCCCCGCAATAACGGGGCTGATTTATTTTCAATGAATTGCCTGTAGGTATAAAGATTTTTACGATGAATATTGAAAAATAGAAATATGGAATTTAAATAGTAAATTTTTGTGGCGGAGGGGATGGGATTCGAACCCACGATACACGTTTCCGCGTATAACGGTTTAGCAAACCGCCGCCTTCAGCCTCTCGGCCACCCCTCCTGGTTGATTACAATCTACTCATCTCTCTTGCATCTGTCAATTTCAAATTCATATACTTTCAAAAAATTGTTGTAATTTTATAAATAATGATTATCTGCTAAAAACAATATCAACTATAAGTAAAATAGGCTTCTATAAAATGGCACTTGATTTCTTTAAAAATTCCTTGAAAATTTGCGGGATATTTCTTTTTGTACAAATGGCTCACTCAGCAGATGATTCATTCGAAGCTGTTGCACAACACCAACAAAGATTAGCCGAAAAACCAATTCAATCATTTAATACAGAAAATCAAGAGCAGCCCACTTTGAAGGCTGAAGTAAAATTAGAGGATGCTGAAGAAAAAGGCGACCCAACCAAACTTGCAGGTGATTATAGAAAAATAATACAAACACAAGAAGAAAAACCTTCAGAAGTAAAAGCACTCACTGCAATCAAATTAGCCGCTTTACTTATACAACAAGGTATACCACTGAATGAAGAAGACGAAGTATTGCTTAAAAGGGAGGCGGAACGAAAGGATGTTATTAATTATCAACTTATACTCAATCTAGGAATTTTATTAAAACAAAAACCCAAAGAAGCTAATGAATTGTATACGACCTTAATAAAAAGAGTGATAACAGAATCTAACTTAGATAGCACTTTGATACTCGACATAGTTGCTGCCTTTGAAAAACTTAACCATTTCAACCACGTTGCAATGCTCTGTAGAGCATTAATAACAACAAAGAAAGAGAATATATTAAATCGGTTAGTGATTTTTTCCATAAACCGATTAGCATTTTTGTCAATGTCGCAGAGTATCTCATTTGATAAAAAAGAGCAAACTCTGTTACAAACATTAGCAGAAAAAGGCAATATTAACGCTATGACAAATTTTGCATGTTACTTGACTACAATGCAAAATTTTCATCAGGCAGAAGTGTGGTTGATGAAAGCCTTAAAATTAGAAACAAGAATGACATTGGATGAGGCCAACAACATTAAATTTTACTTAGCAATAATGGCCATTCGACAAGATAAACCAATGAGTGAAAATATAATTGAATGGCTCAGTAGAGAAGAAAACGCAAAAATAAGGTGCGCTGTGGAAATTGAAAAATATGAGCGCGCTAAACAAAAAGCAAAAGAAGACATCAAAAGAGAAAAAGCAGCGCGGGAATTACTTGAACAAGAACCATCTCGCAAAAAAAAAGAAATCAATAACTTCACAAAAAGAAACGACATCTAAAATAAAGAAAACAAAATCTTTCCTTATAAAACATGTCCAACAAACGCAAGAAGAAACTAAAAAAGTACAACAGGTTTCTACTCAAATAACAGAATATACTCAAAAGGAACAAGAAGCTTCTCGCAAAGCACAACAAGCTCTACAAGAGGGAAATAATGTTGCAGCAACTACAGCGACCCATGAGGCAGAAGAATTTCTTCAACAATTAAGACAATCCTATCTTCTCGCACAAGAGTTACAAAATAAAATACGACGCAATCTCAAAACGACAACAAAAACATTTCGTATAGTAGAGGAAGAAACTCAGATGCTACGTGAGCAAAAAACGTCTTGTGAACAGGCAAAAACAGTTGAAGAAGAAGCATCTAAAACTGAAACGACTAGTATAGAGCCTAGTGTAGAACCTAGCACCACAACTACTCCTAATGAAGCTCGAGAACTTGAAATGCTTAGAAGAACTGCACAAAAAGAAAATCGCAAAACAGAAGAAGCTGATAAAGAAAAACAAGCGCGTATAGCAAGAGAGATTCGTAAAGAAGAAGAGGAAACTCGTAAGAAAGAAGTAATTCACAAAGCTGCAGAAACTTACGTTTCAAGAAAAGCACATAGAGCAGCAGCAGCTCGTAAAACAGCAGAGAAAGATGCAGCTCGTAAGGCAAAGGAAGCAGCAGCTCATATACTAGAGCAAGCAGAAATAGAAAGAAGTGATCGTATAACAAAAACAACTCGTATATTAGAAGAAGAAGCCCGCAAAACAGAAGAGAAAGAAGCCATTTATAAAGAACAGCAAGCTCATATTAAACTTGGAACATCAACAAGGGTACCTAATTCACAATTAGCTACTGAATTACACCAACAAGCTGTAACTTCAGAAATCAACACAATGTGTCGTCAAATTCAAGCATTAATTGGTGAAAGTGTTTTGTTCTCGGAAAAAGATGGAGATATTGCCTATACCACTGGCCTTATTCATGCAGGGTTACATTGGCCGAATTTTCCAAATGCTCATGATGATGACAAAGCATTTCATGCTTTTCAGTTAGGCGCAGAATTAGGTCATAAAGACAGTCAATTTGAATATGCCTTGCATTTGTTTTCTGGCACGCCCAATCAACAACAACAAGCCAAAGCTCTCTTACTCAGTCTGGATGAAAAAACATATCATACAGCTCATTACTTAAAAAGTTTGAAGGAAAAAATGCAAGCAACAAGACAACAATGATAAATTATCCCAGTTCAGATTATTTTTTGAGCTGGGAATAAAATCAACATCTTATAAAAGCATATTATCTTGCATTTGAATCATTGAGAGAACTTCTCGACGTAACGCTGGTTCAGTTTTAAATATCCCCGTCATATGGCTAGTTAGCATTGCCATACCTTGCTTATGAACGCCCCGCGTGCTCATACAATGATGAGTTGCTTCGATAAGAACAGCTACCCCTTGAGGTATTAAAACTTCTTGAATCGCTTGGGCAATTTCGATAGTCATTTTTTCTTGAATTTGCAGTCGCTTGGCAAAAATATCGACAACACGCGCAAGCTTACTGATGCCTACCACGCGATTCGCCGGCAGATAAGCCACATGAACTTTGCCAACAATCGGGGATAAATGATGCTCACAATGTGATTCAAAACGAATATCTCGAAGCAAAACAATTTCATCATATCCACCAACTTCTTCAAACGTACGTGCCAAATAATCACTAGGATCAATCTTATAGCCTGAAAAATATTCCTCATAAGCTCGCACAACTCGGCTTGGTGTTTCCATCAATCCTTCTCGTATCGGATTATCGCCAGCCCAACGCAATAATGTGCGAACCGCCTCTTCTGCTTCAGCACGTGACGGTTTACCTTCATTGTGTTGCGCTGCTAAAGAATCTTCATAACTCATACTTATCTACTCACGATTATTTTTTGATTTTTTTAATTTAATAAAATGGGTTGATAGGGACTATCTAAGGAAAAAGCAGGGATATCAACTAAAAAAGTTTCCCCATTTAATTTTTCCATTTCATATTGCCCAACCATAATTCCAGAAGGTGTAGAAAGAGGCGTACCGCTCGTATATTCAAATACTTCGCCAGGTAAAATGGTAGGATTTTCACCAATAACCCCTGCCCCTTTGATTTCCTGACGACGACCATAAGCATCAGTAATAATCCAATGCCGCTTTTTAAGCTGAATCGTCTCAGCACTCAAATTTTCAATGCGCACATGATACGCCCAAAGGTAATGATTTTCCTCGGGTGACGATTGACCATCAAGATAAATTGGAAAAACCGTAATTTTTACAAATTTTGTGGTTTGAGTATAAACTGGATCCAAACTCATTTAACATCTACAAATTAATTTCTTTCTACCTTATAGTACAGTATGATTATATAAAAAATCACTAAAAACGTTCACCTTGGGGGTTTTATGGCCGAAAAATTTGATGAATTTATGGAAGAAGTCGAAAAAGACATTCGCCAAGAAAAATATATGAACCTATGGAATCGCTATGGCAAGCTTTTAACAGGCATAGCTGTGATCGGCCTTGTCTGCCTTATTGGCTATAATTTAAAGTCGCAATATGACTTTCGTCAACGCAGCAAAGCTTCTGACATTTTGATTGGTGCGCAAGACTATGCTGCGGACAATCGCCATACTGATGCCATTAGCGCCTTAAAAAATTTAGCCGACAACACAGTTACGCCCTATGCTATTTTAGCAAAACTTAACGAAGCAGGTGTACTTAGTACGGGTGAGGCAGCACAAAAAAAAAACGACGGGTATTCATAAAGTATGGTATGACATTGCTGTTTATAAAAAAATTGCTCTTGAATGTGACCAATCTGATGCAAACTTTGACAATTTACTTAAAGAGATTGAGGGAATTGACATAGAACATTCTCCATTTGCTGCACTTATTGCTGAACTTAAAGGCGTTATTTTGTTTAAAAAGGGTGACAAAACTCAAGCCGGTGATATTTTTGTAAAACTTGCTCAAAGCAAAACAGCCCCTGAAGGTGTGATAATGCGCAGCCAACTTATGGCTCAGATTATTAGCGCCAGCTAAATTAACGTGAACTCGATATAAAGAATTGACGTTAAATTAACGTGAGTTCGACGTAAGAAGTCATGAAAGATCAGAAAATCCGCGTCATCGCGAACGAAACAAAGTGCAGTACGGCAATCCAGACTGTTAATACATGGATCACCACGTCTCCTTCGCTAAAGCTTCGGAGCCTCGTGATGACGGATTTCTTCGTTTTTATACATTTTCTGCAATTCTTATATCGAACTCAGGTTAAATTAAAGCACTTTTCTTGATGGCAGCCTGAACGCTGTTTGAATTAGATACTGTAAAAACTCTTATTACGGTAACCATTTATTTACATTTTAACTCTATCTTAGGAAGACGTGAGGCCATAACAAGAAAGGAATAAAAATGAAACACAAGACGTAACGACTGAAAAAGCTCCTTCAACCAAAAGTGTTCTGGCAACTCTATTTATGTTAGTTCTTGTATTTACGTTCATCGCTTATTTTCAACCACAATAAGCATGAAATCACTCTCAATCGGATGTTTGTTCTTTCAAAACACGCCGAGGCTTTTCTTTAAGATTATCTGAAGAATTAGAATCATCTGCCTTAAAAAAGTCACTCAGCCCCAGCTTTGTAAGATGGATTCCGCGTATAACACGTCCCTCTTCCCCAAGAGGGTTTATTTCTTGACCATTATAGACAATTTTTAAACCGCCCGCATTTCCCGTGTTTAATATATATTCGCCTTGCTTTGGCACGTCATAAGAATCGCCTGCATGCATTAATCGCACATAGATTGTTTTTTCTGATGAATCTAACACCTGTACCCAGCTATCTTTAATAGCTTTAATGGTAACAAGAGCATCATTAGCTGGCACCATCATTGGTTTTTCATAAGAAAGTGCTGCTTGCTTATCAGACTTTAAGGAATTTGACGGGGATGTTCTACTCGCATCAAGAATAGGTTCATTAACCACTTCATCGACAAGTGTTGGCTGAAGCGTTATCGCAGCATCCTCTTCATCTACTGGTAAATCTTGCGAAATTGTTTCTGAAAATTGTTCATCTTGTAGGAATTCTGGTACTTCTTGTTGAGAAGCAGAAAAAGAAATATTGGTTTCTTTTTGTTTTTTTTCGTTATGAGCCACATACGCAAAAAGACTAAAGGCAAAAGCACCTAAGATAGATAAATACAGGATTTTTCCATTGGGTTGACGCTGGTGTTCAGCTGGAATGATATATTTATTATTAATATTGTAATTAACGCACGTGTCTTGTGATGCACCTAAACGTCGCAAAAGCTCAAAGGGATCTAGATTTAAAAAAGTTGCGTAGGTTTTAATAAACCCCACTTTATAAATTTCACCAGGAAGACTATCAAGATCTCCATCTTCAATAGCTTTGATATATAACTGCCTGATCCTCGTCTCAATCGCCACCTGCGGAATAGATAAATGCTTTTCTTCTCGTGCCGCTCTTAAAAGCTGGCCAACAGAACGAATAACATCATCTTCACACTCAATTTGAGAATGTATTTCACGTGCCTGATTTTCTGGCCCCATACAAATCCCCAACACTCATATTAAAGCCTCATAATAATTAAGTTAAAACAGGATTTTACAGACAATTCAATCAAAATAATTTAACGCAAACATCAAATAGATTAATTTTTAGAAAAAACCAATAAAAACCCAGGTGTTACTTAATAATTCTCTTTAATTTAAAAAGCCAATAACCATTGTTAACATGAGAGGTTATTACTTCAATATATGCAACGGTTCCACGATCAAAATGACGCCGTCCACCTTAATAACGACAACGGTTTCACCAATTGCCATGTCTGGGCCATGAACTATCCATTTAGAATCACCAATTTGCACTTGTGCTTTTCCTTGATGAATGGGCTGATCCAAAATAATTCGAAGCCCAATAAGTTGCGCTTGGCGTTGGTTTAATGAATTTTCTTTCATCTGCAACCACGCACACGGTAAAAATTTTCTGCTAATTACCACTAAAACAATTGATAGAATAGCAAAAAGAACAGCTTGTAATATTGAGGAAAGAGGAAAAACAAAAGATACGCCAGCAACAAGCAGCGCAGCTGCCCCAATCCATAAAAAATACGCCCCTGAAAATAAAAGCTCTACCCCAAACAAAACTAATCCCAGAATTAACCAGTGCCAGCATTCAAGAGGCCACGAAAAGATCATTTCCATATTTTACGTTCTTTTCTTTGGTTGCTGATCAACAACAGGCTGAAACGCTTCTTTTGTTAACTCAGCAATTCCTGCAATCGTACTTACAACACTTGTGATTTCCATTGGCATCAAAACAAGTTTTTGATTAGAAGACTCTGCCATTGCTTTTAAAGCCTCAACGTACTTTTGAGCCACGAAATAATTAATCGCCTGAGTTGACCCTTGAGCAATGGCTTGTGATACAACCATTGTTGCCTGTGCTTCCGCCGCAGCTAATCGTTCGCGTGCTTCCGCATCACGTTCGGCTGATTCCTTTCGTGCTTCTGCCTCTAAAATCATTGATTGCTTAACACCTTCGGCCTTGAGGATTTTTGATTGCCTATCCCCTTCTGCTGCCAAAATAGCGGCTTGTCGTTCCCCTTCTGCTTCAAGAATTAAAGCACGCTTATCGCGCTCTGCCTTCATCTGACGCCCCATTGAATCAACAAGATCACGTGGAGGGCGAATGTCTTTAATTTCAATACGTGTGACTTTTGTCCCCCATGGACTAGTGGCTTCATCAACTACGCTTAACAACCGTGCATTAATCACTTCACGATGCGACAACAATTCATCTAAATCCATCGACCCCATGACGGTGCGAATATTCGTCATCGTTAAATTTAAAACCCCTTGTTCTAAACTGGAAATTTCATAGGCTGATTTAGCCGTATTTAACACCTGATAAAACACAATTCCATCAACTGTCACGGCTGCATTGTCTTTGGTAATCACATCTTGTGAGGGTACTTGCATCACATTTTCCATCACATTAACTCTAACCCCAATGCGATCAATAAACGGCATAATAATGTGGAATCCAGGTGAAAGAGTATGCGTATAACGACCAAACCGTTCAACCGTATGTTCGTACCCTTGAGGAACAGTTTTAATGGTTGAATAAACAGTAAATACAATGAGCAATACGAGAAGAGTTAAAGTAATTTCAGTCATAACAAAGCCTTTACATTATAAAAAATATTTACTTTGATGCACGTAAAGTGATTTAATCAATTATAATGATAAAACATAAATATTAAAATAACTTAAAAATACACTCATGAACTTATTTACTGTCTTCCATGAAAAAATCCTTCAAACGCTTAAATCGCTCCAAGAAACCGGAGCGCTGCCCAAGGATCTTTCTTTACAAAAAGTGACTATAGAATCACCGAAAGATCCTCGCTTTGGCGATTTTTCAACCAATGCCGCAATGGTGCTTGCAAGTCCAGCTGGCCAAAAACCTCGTGATCTTGCGAATCTTATTATGGGTTGCTTGACGGAACTTCCCGAGGTCACTGAAGTATCTATAGCTGGACCTGGGTTTATTAATTTCAGCATTAACCCCGACCTTTGGCGCCAACAAATTAGCCTTATCCTCAAGCAAGGCTGCGATTATGGAAACAGCGATTTAGGCCATGGAATGCCTATCAACATCGAATATGTTTCTGCAAATCCAACTGGCCCCATGCATGCGGGTCATGGACGAAATGCGGTATTTGGCGATGCGATTGCTGCTCTTCTTCAAAAAACAGGTTACCAAGTTACCCGCGAATACTATATTAATGATGCTGGCAATCAAACAGAAATCCTCGCTCGATCTGCCTACTTGCGGTACCTTCAAGCCTTGGGTCACCCAGTGACCGAAACGCGTTTTGAAGGACTTTATCCGAGTGATTATTTGGTTCAAACTGGGGTTGATCTGGCCACACAATTTGGCGATCGTTTTGTAGACGCAGAAGAAAGTGTGTGGATGGAATCAATCCGACGTTTCACTTTAGATGCCATGATGCAGATGATTCGCAGTGATTTAGCAAAAATTGGCATTATTATGGATGTGTATACATCTGAAGAAGCAATTGTGGCGGGCGGTGCTATTGAAGAAGCACTTGAGACACTAAAAGCCAAAGGTGATATTTATGAGGGCATCCTTGAAAAACCGAAAGGGCACGATGTTGATGATTGGGAACCAAGACCCCAAACCCTTTTCCGCGCCACTACTTACGGTGATGACGTTGATCGCCCTTTAAAAAAATCAAATGATAGCTGGACTTATTTTGCCAGTGACATTGCTTATCATTACGATAAATTTAAACGTGGCTTTAAAATATTAATTGATGTGCTAGGCGCCGATCACGGTGGATATATTAAACGTATCCAGGCTGCAACCGGTGCTATCACCGCAGGTGAAGCAACCGTTGAAGTCAAAGTATGTCAGCTTGTTAATTTTCTTGAAAATGGTTTGCCAGTTAAAATGTCAAAACGCGCCGGCACATTTATTAAATTAAGTGACGTTGTTGATAAAGTAGGCAAAGACGTCACCCGTTTTATTATGTTAACAAGACGACAAGACATGATGATTGACTTTGACTTCATAAAAGTTTTAGAACAGTCAAAAGATAACCCTGTTTTTTATGTACAGTATGCGCATGCAAGGGCTCATTCTGTTTTGCGACATGGGCAAAACTTATTTGGTAATTTGGGTAATTTTGAAAACATTAATATTGATTTGCTCAATGATGAAAATGAATTAGCCGTAATGAAATTATTAGCACAATGGCCACGTCAAATTGAAGCCGCAGCATTGAACCGCGAGCCCCATCGCATTACGAATTACCTTTACGATGTGGCTGCCGCCTTTCATGGTTTGTGGAACAAAGGAAAAGACAATGTGGACTTGCGCTTTATTGACCAAGAAAAACCAGATCTAACCATGGCTCGCTTTGCTCTTGTAAAGGCAGTTGCGATTGTCATTGCAAGTGGGTTAAATTTATTTAGTATTACGCCTTTAGAGGAGATGCGCTAATGGGACCATTCAGTCAACGTTCGCCTGAACGATCAGATCAAGATATGCGAAATCGACTTGAGCGTGATTTCCCATTAAAGGCGGCATATGATGACGAATTTCCCTCATCAAACAATCGTCATCCTGAGGAACATCTCTCTCAACCTTTACCTTCACGGGAAGAACGCGACATTCGTAATCTTGGCTTTTTTAAAGAACAAGAACGTCAATTCACGCAAACAGAAGATGAAGAAGAATGGCAAGAACGCCAATCTCCTATAAACTTTGTCTTAATAAGCGGTATTTTTATTATTCTTTGCGTCATTGGCTGGTTTGGCTATCGTTGGGCCAGTCAAATGCAAGGTGGCGAACCACCGGTTATTTCAGCTGAAATGACACCCGTAAAAATACGTCCCGAAAACCCCGGTGGCATGGTTATTCCGCATCAAGATAAGCTTGTATATGGTCGTATTTCTCCAGATCAAAACCAACCAGTAGAACATCTATTACCTGCACCCGAACAGCTTATGACTCCACCTTCCCCACAACAACCACAACCTCAAACATTTGTGGATGCTAACGGGCAAGTTTTTTATGCTTATCCTGTCCCAGCTCAACAAGCTGTCCACCCTCAACAACAATATCAAGAGCAACCACCACAATTGGTTGATCCAAATGGTGGCTATGCACAACCGCAGAATTATTATGATCCTGCAGGAGCTAATACTTATCAACAACCTCATCCCCAACAAATGATGCCTGTACAACAGGGTCAACCCGCTCTCGCACAACAACCAGCTGGATATCAACCCCAAACACAACCTATGTATGCACCAGCACAAGGGCAAACACAGCCTCAAGCAATGCAGCCACTACCGATACCTTCACAAGGAATGATGTCTGCAACTCTTCCACCAAGAACACAAATGGCTCAACCTGTACAACTACAACCTGCACCGCTTGCCACACCGATGGAAAATGTAGCCCCCACAGCTTTACCACTCGAATCTAACAAAGATATGTTAGATCAATTAATTGAAAAAGAGCTTAGTCCAACAACCGCAGCTGCTGTTCATTCTGCAAAACCTGCAACTAGCCATCAAGGCCAAAAAACGAAGGTTGTGATTGGGCCTTATAAAATCCAAGTCGCAACCGTAGATAGTAAAGAAAATGCGATAAAAGAAGTCAAAAGAATCCGCAATATTGATACACGCCTGTTCAGTGACAAAAAGATTTTTGCTCAAGAAATAAACTCCATGGGAACAAAAAAACCATCTTACCGCGTTATTATTGATGGGTTTCCAACACCGAATGCCGCCGCACAATTCAGCAATAAACTTAAGATTCATAAAGTTAAAGGCATTGTGTTACATCAACCAAACTAATTGAGTTTATACTCATCATGATTCAAAAACAGGGAATTTTAGACATGAGATTTGAGGAAATTTTTGATTTTAAAATTTCCGGCGCTAGCTTGCGTCTAGCTACGAGAAATTTTACGTCAAAAAAGCGCCAAAGATCATGGGATAAAAAATCTGTTTTTGGATTATGAGGAGTATATATGACGAGCGACTTATTATTACCTAAATCTGTTATCTTTGGTTGTTCAGGAACATCCCTTACCACCGAAGAAATTGATTTATTCAAACGAAGTCAACCACTAGGATTTATTCTTTTTACACGCAATTGTGAAAATCCAGTGCAAATTACATCTCTTATCCAACAGCTCAAAAGTTGTGTTGATCATCAATACGTCCCGATTTTGATTGATCAAGAGGGGGGGCGTGTGGCTCGCCTTGGTCTACCTCACTGGCGACAATACCCACCTGCTGCTGTCTTTGGTCGTATTGCTGATGATGACCTTGATCTTGCTAAATGGTGCGTCGAAACCAATGCATATCTTATGGGCATTGAACTTATTAATATGGGTATTAACGTTAATTGTGCGCCGATGCTTGATTTATTTATCGAAGGAATGAATCCGATTATTGGTGATCGCGCACTTCATGATTCTCCTGAAATTGTCACAGCACTGGGTTTGAGCGTTTTACGAGGCCTTGAAAAAGCAGGTGTGACAGGCGTGATAAAACACTTACCAGGACATGGACGCGCTCATGTTGATAGCCATCTTGAATTGCCAATCATCAAAGCATCTGAAGAAGACCTTATTGAATCTGATTTCCTTCCCTTTAAAGGGATTTGCAACCACATTGCTTATGAAAACCTTTCATACCCTTGGGGGATGACAGCACATATTATTTATGATTCAATTGATGCCAAGGCACCTGCCACTCAATCTTCAACCATTATTCAAAAAATTATTCGTGATGAAATTGGATTTAATGGGCTTCTTCTTAGTGATTGCCTCACAATGAAAGCCCTTACTGGTTCTTTCCAAGAACGCGCCCAAACAAGCATCGAAGCAGGAGGTGATGTTGTTTTACACTGCAGTGGCAACCTAGAAGAAATGATCGATGTCGCAATCGGTTGCCCTCCTCTCTCTGCTGATGCCCTTGAACGTTTAAATGCTTCGGTTGCAAAAGTAACATCTCATACAGAAGAATCAGAAATTTCTCTGATGGAAAAATTAAGTTATCATCTTAAAGGGTATGGCGCATGACCGATCATTACATCACCATTATCGCAAGCCTTCTCGCTTTGATTCTCAGCATTACATTTCACGAGGCTGCTCACGGATATGTCGCAAGGTTTTTTGGTGATAGAACAGCAGAACAATACGGTCGCCTAACTTTAAATCCGATAGCGCATGCTGACTTGTTTGGCACCTTAATTTTGCCTGCCATGATGTTTTTTTCGGGGGCTCCCTTTTTATTCGGTTATGCCAAGCCTGTTCCCGTGAATGAAAATAATCTTCACCCTAATCGATTGGGGAAATTTTGCGTTTCTTTTGCAGGAATCGCGATGAATATTTTTTTGGCGATTATTGCAGGCCTTCTCACTCACATCAATCCCACTGGTGAAACCTTTGGAAATGATTTGTTAATCGCACTTATTCGAATTAATTTAATTTTAGCAGCATTCAACCTCATTCCCCTTTTACCGTTAGATGGAGGACGAATGGTAAATACTTTACTGCCCAGACGTCTTGCTTATGAGCATAGTAAGACAGAACCTTACGGCGTGCTTGTTTTATTAGGGCTGATTCTCGTACCGCTTTTTCTGGAAACATTTGGCATTTACTTCAATCCGCTGATGATGATTTTAACTCCCATCTATAATCTTCTTATGCAATTTGTGATGATCTTTATCATCTGGTAGGTTATTGTAAGCTTAGGAAATTTCGAGTATAAATTTGATTTTCATATAAAAAGTTACTAAATTATCGTAAGGTTACTTGCATACGTGTAAAATGTGCTTATGTAAAGATTCTAAGAGAACAGTGCATCATGACGTGTTTTGACTGGAGGGGAATATTATGGGAATTAGCTTTGGACACCTGATTTTATTATTAGTGATCGTCTTGGTCATTTTTGGTGCAGGGAAAGTCCCTCAAGTTATGGGTGACCTTGCAAAAGGAATTAAAGCATTTAAAGATGGCATGAAAGATGCCGATAGTGATTCTTCTCAAAAATAAAGGGAATCCGTCGCTTTTTTAACTTAAAGGAAATATTCATGTTTGACTTTGCTTGGTCTCATATTTTGCTTTTATTACTTGTTGCTGTGATTTTTCTAGGCCCCAAAGAACTGCCTGTGGTCTTACGATATCTTGGTAAGATTTTTGCAAAATTTCGTCAGCATCGTGAAGAAATTCAAGAATATGTTGAATCCGCGATTGCCGTTTCTTCTGAGCCTCAAAAAACACCAACTGCAGAATTTCTTCATACAGAGAAGTCGACAGCTCATGACGCAAAACAATAACACATCAAAACCTGTTCTTGATCATTTACTAGAATTACGAAAGCGTTTTATCTACTCAATCATCGTGTTTATTCTTTTGACCGCCGCATGCTATCCTTTTGCTGAAACTATTTTTCAGTTTTTATTAAAGCCGCTCGGTGACTTGTTACAATCAAAAAATCTTGAACGTAAACTGATTTACACAGGCCTTAGTGAAGCTTTTATAACTTACTTAAAAATTGCTCTTTTTTCGGGCTTCTTTTTGGCTTTTCCTTTTATTGCGAGCCAACTATGGTTATTTATTGCGCCTGGGTTATATAAAGATGAGCGCAAAATATTAAAAGCGATTTTGGTAGCAACACCTGTTTTATTCATCAGCGGCGTTATTTTTGCTTATTATTTTATATTTCCCGCGGCTTATGGTTTCTTTCTCAGCTTTGAATCCCCTGGTGGTATTTCTTCTTTACCTATTCAACTAGAACCTCGTGTTGCAGAATATCTTGGCTTTGTCATGAAATTACTTTTGGCCTTTGGGATTAGTTTTGAACTTCCGGTGTTAATTACTGTCTGCGCGAGTGTGGGGCTTATCCATTCACGCACATTAATTCATTATTGGCGAATTGCTATAGTGATTATTTTTTCGATTGCCGCTATAATAACGCCACCAGATATTCTCAGTATGATAGGTCTTGCATTTCCACTCGTGGTCCTTTACGGCTTATCTATTGTGATGGTAAGGTTAATTGAACATAGGAAAAATAAGAAAGAAGCTGACATATGCTTGACCTGAAACTTATTCGCACGCACCCAGAGTTATTAGACCGCGCTTTACAACGTCGTGGCAAACCACCTATTGCTGATATTTTGCTAGAGATTGATACAAAAAACCGTCAAGTTTTAACACAGCTGCAGACACTCCAAAATCAACGCAATCAAATTGCTAAAAGCTTTGGTGAGGCTAAGAAAAAAAGCGAAGATACAACCGATCTTGCCAATCAAGCGGATATGATTAAATCACAAATTAGCAATCTAGAAGCTCAATCGCACGCTTTACAAAATGAACTAACGCAGCATCTTGAAGTTCTCCCCAACATTCCAGCTGATGATGTGCCAGATGGTGTTGATGAATCAGAAAACAAAGAAATTCATCGTATTGGCACCCCAAAATCTTTTGACTTTGATGTGAAAGCACATTTTGACATTGGTGAAGACCTTAACCTGATGGATTTTGAAATTGCGACTAAAATCTCTGGCTCACGGTTTGTTGTCTTATATCAACATTTAGCACGTTTGGAACGAGCCTTAGCTGCTTTTATGATTGATATTCATACGTCAGACTTTAACTACACAGAAGTATCGCCGCCTTTATTAGTCAATGAAAAATCTGTTTATAGAACAGGGTTGCTGCCAAAATTCAAAGAAGATTTATTTCAAACAACCAATGGGTTTTGGTTAATTCCAACAGCTGAAGTTGTTTTATCTAATCTGGTCGCTGAATCTATTTTAACAACAGAGGTTTTACCCTTACGTTACACGGCTTATACACCTTGTTTCCGCTCGGAAGCAGGGGCAGCTGGTAAAGACACTCGTGGTATGATTCGCCAACATCAATTTGGCAAAGTTGAGTTGGTAAGCGTCACTCTTCCTCATGAATCAAATCAAGAACATGAACGTATGTTAACTGCTGCAGAAGAAATTCTTAAACGTCTCAAATTACCATATCGAACCGTTACTCTTTGCACTGGTGATATGGGGTTTCAATCACAAAAAACCTATGACATTGAAGTCTGGTTACCCAGTCAAAACACGTACCGTGAAATTTCAAGCTGTTCTAATTGTGGAGATTTTCAAGCCCGACGGATGAATGCTCGCTATCGCCCATCAGCAACATCAGAAAATAGCAAGCCCTCACCTGAATTTGTACATACTTTAAATGGTTCAGGATTAGCCGTTGGCAGAACAATCGTTGCGATTATCGAAAATTATCAACAAAAAGATGGTTCTATTCTCATTCCAGAAGTCTTAAGACCTTACATGGGTGGTCTTGAACTCATCAAAAAAAAGTAATAACATAAAAAAATGCGTATACTATTAAGTAATGATGACGGAATTTTGGGGCCAGGCTTAGTTATTCTGGAGAAAATTGCGCGTGTTCTAACAGATGATGTTTGGATTGTAGCACCAGAGTTAGATCAAAGTGGCGCCAGTCACTCCTTGACCCTAAGAGACCCCTTAAGAATCCGAGAGATTTCTGATAAAAAATATGCCGTCAATGGCACACCGACCGATTGTATTATGATTGGTGTAAATCATATTATGAAAACTCTAAAGCCAGATCTTGTTCTCTCTGGTGTGAACTACGGGGCAAACTTGGCTGAAGATATTACTTATTCAGGAACAATTGCAGCCGCAATGGAAGCCGTGCTTTTAGGTATCCCTGCAGTTGCTATGAGCCAGGTTGTCACCTATGGTCGCCCTGCTCATTGGGCAACAGCAGAACAGCATGCACCACTTGTACTTAAACGGCTATTGGGACAAACACTATCTGAAAATGTATTAATTAACATCAATTTTCCCAATACGGAACCAACAAATATTCAAGGAATTCGCCTTACAACCCAAGGACAACGTAAAATCGATGATGAACTTGAAGAACGTACCGATCCACGTGGTAAAAAATACTATTGGATTGGAGCCATTAATTACAATGGCATAGGCGAAAGAGGCACAGATCTTGAAGCTGTGGCTCACAACTATATCTCTGTAACACCTCTCACTCTTGATTTAACTCACCATCAAACCCTTGAGAAACTTGAACATGTATTTTGCTAAGGTAAATCAAATGACTTCAAATATTGCACTGCTGGCTTGCGTTAGCAGCCTTATTTTACTCACCGGCTGTTCTAATAAATCACAAAGACCGGCAGAAGTGGAATATGACCATAGTATCACCCCTTATCATCACGTTGAAAAAGGTGAAAGTATTGCGAGCATTGCGCAAAAATTCAGTATGGATAAAATGGAATTAGTTCGCTTGAACGGATTAAAACCTCCCTACAAGATTTTTGTGGGGCAGAAACTTCTGGTAAAAACATCTTCAACGTCTGCAAAGCCTCGCGAAACTGATTTTGATGCACCTGCTGACGGAGCAACAACTGTGGGCAAGACAGAAATGAAGGGAGATGTTGAAGTCAAAACTCTTGAACCTATTAAAGGGACAGAGCCAATAACATCATCTGAGTCAAGCGAACCTATTGCCGTTGATGAATCAGCACCAGTAACCACGGCTCCAGATACTGATATTGATGCTGACATTGAAGGCAGTAGTGTTGAAAAAGAACCAAGCATGCCAAAGGAAAAAGTAAGTGTCCCTTCTTCTGCTGGTGCCTATAAATGGCCCGTAAAAGGCAAAATTATTCAAGGATTTAAACCTGGGAAGACGGGCAACGATGGTATTAACATTAGCGCCCCTAAAGGAACACCTGTGAGTGCCGCTAACAATGGAGTTGTTGCCCACGCCGGTAATCAAGTAGCGGGACTTGGAAACATTGTCCTTATCAAACACGCAAATGGTTATATGAGTGTATACACACACCTTGATGAAATAAAAGTTAAAAAAGGTCAAGAAGTCAAAGCCGGCGATAAGGTCGGAACAGTTGGAAAAACGGGGAACGTTAAGGAACCACAACTTCATTTTGAAATTCGAAATGGAAAAACTCCAATTGATCCCACCGAACAGTTGCATTAAGCTATAGTCATTAATTAGTGAAACACTTTTACTCTTAACTGTGATAGGCTGGGGTAATTTTAATGTCTTTACTAAAAATTACGTATAATAAAGGAGTTTCCGATGCCAGCAGGTTTTGATTTCATGAGTTTTTTACCAATTGTCTTAATTTTTGGTATTTTTTATTTCCTTTTGATTCGTCCTCAGCAAAAAAAAATGCGTGAACACCAATCAATGCTAGCTGCGATTCGTCGTGGTGATAAAGTTGTAACAAATGGTGGCATTATTGGCACAGTTAGCAAACTCACAAACGAGAAAGAACTTGTTGTTGAGATAGCTGATGGGGTTCGCGTTCGCATGTTGCGCGCCATGATTGCAGAAGTTTTAGCAAAAACTGAAGCTGCAAATAGTGATGGTGGTGAAAAGAACGAGAAAATTGCCTCCAAAAACAATGCGGAAAAGGAATAACGAATGATTTATATCGCACGTTGGAAAGTTTGGCTGATCATCAGCGTTTGCTTACTCGGCATTGTTTTTTCAGCTCCAAACATGTTAAATCAATCACAACTAGAAAAACTTCCAGAATGGATGAGAAGTACGATTAATCTTGGGCTTGAGCTTAGAGGTGGATCGCATTTACAATTGGAAGTTGATCTAAAATCCGTTTTAAAAGATCAAACAAATAACATGCTTGATGACGTGCGAAATGTCTTACGTAAAGAAAAAATAGGTTATACAAATCTTGTCATTGCCGCAGACAAAAAATCCATCACCTTTGTGATGCGTGATGCAAGCCAAATAGACATTATAAAGAAAGCTCTCCATAAAATTGATAACGGTATTAATATAGTCACAGAATCTGATGGCCGAGTCACAGCCTTGCTTACCCCAGAAATGATCCATACCCGCGCCAAAGCAGCAATGGAACAATCGATTGAAGTTATTCGTCACCGGATTGATGAATCAGGTACAAAAGAACCCTTAATTCAGCGCCAAGGCGAAGATCGTATCATTGTTCAATTGCCTGGTGTCGATAGTCCCGCCGAAGTCAAACGTCTTATTGGCCGCACAGCAAAACTCAGTTTTCATCTCATTAATGATGAAACAAGCGTTGTTCCCGTAGATGCAAATGGCCGTCCCACTGTTTCAGTTCCCATGGATTCAGAAGCTTTGCCTGAACAAATGTCTGATGGAAATATTGTCTATTTATCTGTAAAAAAACAAGTATCGATTACTGGTGACCATTTAATTGATGCTCAGTTTAGAATTGAAGAAGGCAAACCTTCTGTTTCAATTCGGTTTGATGCCGTAGGCACACGTAAGTTTGGAGAAATTTCTTCGCAAAATATAAAACGTCGTTTTGCTATCGTTTTGGATGGAAAGGTTATCAGTTCTCCCCGATTTGCCGTTGCAATTATGGATGGAAATGCCATTATTAATGGCTCGTTTACCAATGCTGAAGCAAGAGAACTCGCCCTCTTTTTACGTGCTGGTGCTTTGCCTGCTCCTTTAAATGTAATCGAAGAAAGAACCGTTGGGCCAAGCCTTGGTGCAGATTCTATCCATGATGGGAAAATTGCCACCATTTGTGCTTTTACACTTGTCGCGTTATTCATGGTGGCAAATTATTCTTTATTTGGGTTATTTGCTGACATTGCACTTGGCTTTAACTTGATTATTTTGTTTGCAGCATTATCGCTTCTGCAGGCGACATTAACCTTACCTGGCATTGCGGGCATTGCGCTAACGATTGGGATGGCTGTGGATGCTAACGTCTTAATTTACGAGAGAATTAAGGAAGAATTGCGCCATGCTCTTCGACCCGTGGCTGCCGTTGAGACAGGGTACAAACGTGCTTTGACAACGATTATTGATTCAAACCTTACAACACTTATTGGTGCAGGGGTTCTATTTGAGTTTGGGACTGGCCCAATCCGTGGTTTTGCGGTCACTTTAGCGCTGGGAATTATCATCTCACTGTTTACGTCGATTTCACTCACTCGTCTATTTGTCGTGACTTGGCTAAGGCGCCAATCACAACTCACTCATTTACCACTTTAAGGAAACGAGTAAATAATGGCTTTACTTAAATTAGTCTCACACAACCTGAAAATTGATTTTGTTGGTTATAGATTTATAACATTTCTAATTGCCGTGATCATTTCCGTTGGTACTATTGGTACAATGATGGTTAAGGGAATCAACTATGGCATCGACTTTGAAGGTGGATATATCGTTGAAGTTCGCACACCCGAAAAAATGGATGTAACTGAATTACGCGAGAAGCTCAACCAATTAAACCTTGGTGAAGCCTCAATTCAAAATTTTGGTGGTGAGCGAGATCTATTGATTCGCGTAGAACGGAAAACAGAAGAAGGTGCTAGTGAAGAAGCTGCACAAGAAAAAGCAATTAGTGCAATTAAATCAGTTATTGGTGAAAATGCTGATTATCGACGCATTGAAACGGTTGGCCCAAAAGTAGGAAGTGAGCTTATTTCTAATAGTTTAAAAGCTGTTGGATTTGCTCTTCTTGCCATGCTATTATACATCGCAATTCGTTTTGAATGGCAATTTGCCATTTGTGGTATTGTTGCTCTAGCTCATGATACAATTGCTGTTTTAGGCATTTTTTCTGTATTGCCCTTTGAATTTAATGAAACAGCTATTATTGCTATTTTGATTACAGCCGGCTATTCAATGAATGATACAATCGTTATTTTTGACCGTATCCGTGAAAACATTCGTAAATATCGAAAAATGGAACTGGCTGAATTAATTAATAAAAGTGTTAATGAAACTCTTTCTCGTACCATTCTTACCGCGTCAACAACGCTTATCGCGTTATTGGCTCTTTATTTCTGGGGTGGAAAAGTCATTTCAAGTTTCAGCCTTCCTATTATTATTGGTATTTTAGTGGGATCATTCTCATCTATTTGTTTAGCGGCACCTTTACTATTATACCTAAATATTAAACGTGGTGAAGAAGTGCAAACGCGAGAAAAAATACCTTCTAACTAATCTATTTTTACATTGTTGAATAAGGATGATCAAACGGGGAATTACACAAAATTGATCCTCCCTATTCTTTTATTTAGATTTTTCATGTTGCATACCGCAAACAACAACTTCTGGTGTTGCAATTGTTAGCCTATTACGCCCTCCTCGTTTAGATTCATAAAGAGCTGCATCTGCGGCAAGGTTCAATAATTCGCCTGTCATAAAAGTCGGATATTCAGCTATTCCAGCACTAAAAGTAACAAAAAACTTACTATCTCCAGCCATAAATTCAATTTCAGAAAATTTCTTGTGAATCTGAGCCAAAACACTTAATCCTTCTTCAACAGATGTATTGGGGAAAATAATTCCAAATTCTTCGCCACCATAGCGTCCAATACGATCAATACTGCGCAATCTTTGTTGTAATAAATGAGCCAAGGTCTTAATAACAATATCTCCGATAAAATGCCCATAAGTATCATTAACAACTTTAAAATGATCAATGTCTATTAAAGCATAACAGAATTTCATGCCAGTACGATCAGATCGCAATACCTCTAAATGCAGATCAAGCTTTAGTCTGGAATGATTAAGCAAGCCTGTCGCACTATCTTGCTCGATAAGATTGCGCAAGATATACGATCTTTCTGCACGACGCATGACAATAGAAATAAGATCTTCATCAACAATAGGTTTAGTCAAAAAATCATCAATTCCTAAATGAGCGCTACGCATAAAACGATTTAAATTAATCTCTGTCGATAGAAAAATAATGGGGAGACTAATATAATGATCTAATTGTCGTAAAATTTTTGCGACTTCAAACCCATTACATTCTTGCAAATGAAAATCTAACAATACCAAATCTACTGTTTTTTCACTCAAGAGATTAAGTGCTTGATTTGGGTTAGTCAAAATAGTCACTTGAATACCTACATTTTCAAGAGCCAGAGCATATCGTTTAGCAAGTATAGGATCATCATCAATAATCAAAACATGATAATTACGTGCATGTTGCTTTTGGGTTAGATAGTAATATTGGTCAATAACTTTAATGCTATTAGTTGGAAGCCCCAAAAACCCTGCTCCTTCTAACCGTACTGCTGTAAGACGTGTTATAAAATTATTGCGTTCACATAAATATAGAAGCGGAATATTTTCTGTTTTACTGCTTCGTTGCCCTAAAAAATCTTGAATTTCAGATAATTCACTGTCAGAAAATTCTGTTTTTATTATAATGAGTGATGGAAGCTTTTCTTCAGCTAGCCGCGATAAATCCATAAAAGTCTCAGTGATACTTACCTCAAATCCAATATGACATAACTGTGTTGCTAATTGATTAATATGTTGACTTTCATCAGATTTAATCAAAATAAGATTAGAAAGTTCTTTTTCCGCTTTAATAAGGTATTCTTGCTTTCCTATTTCTGGATTTGAATAACTAATTATTTTTCGGCATTCTTGCAATAACATTTCACTATTTTTTAGAATGATTTGGTATTGGCTTTCTAAAAGTTTCTCACTCGGCTTTTCTAACATATTGCTAAGGACTAGTTCTAGTTTTTTTGCAGCATCACTTAGTACAGGAAGACCAAATGTCCCACCTGATCCTGCCAGTTTATGACAAATTTGCATCAATGTTTCCATCACCTCAATCTCGACAGATTCGTTAAGACGCTGGCATAATTCCTCAATTTGTTGAGTTGTTTCACTTAACTTCCCTACATATTCAATGCGCAATTTTTCTAATGCTTGACGTAAATCTTTATTCATCCTTTAACCCTTAACCAAATTTTTAAGATATCGCTAGAAAGTGAAATGGGGTCAAAGGGTTTGGGAATAATACCAATAGCCCCCATTTCTAAATAGTCATTTATCTCAGCTTTTTGAATTTTTGCAGTCATAAAAATCACAGGTGTTCTAATTTGATGGTCGCGCAGTTTTTTAAAAGTTGTCGGTCCGTCCATTTCCGGCATCATGACATCTAAAAGGATTAGCTGTGGTTGGCTTGTTTGTAGAGATTGGAAAGCTTCTTCTCCTGAATGACAAACGATTAAGTTAAACCCCCCGATTTTACTTAATGCAAGTTTAGCAACTTCACGAATGTCTGGTTCATCATCCACAAGCATTATACATTTAAGTTCTGTCATCATCTTTTACTTTCAGCTTTCTTGCTTAAGAAGAATGGATCTAATAGTTTCAATAATCATAACATCAGAATGTTTTGTTTTTACTAAAGTTGCGGCTACTTTTTTCTTAATCTTAGGTGGAATTTCTGTTGCCGATAAAATAATAATTGGCATAGACGATGGAATTGTTTTTTCTTCAAGTAACTTTAAAGCAGAACCATCAGGTAATGATATATCTAATAACACCAAATCAATAGCTTTTTCCCTAAGTTCTTCTTTGGCATTGGCGATGGTTGTCACATGAATAACAGTTGCATAGCGCCGCATAGCAACAGAGATAAGCTCACTGATATCACGGTCATCTTCTACATGCAAAATAACAGGTCTATTAATCATTTTACATAGAGATTTAACAGTTGTATCTAGGGTGGCAAGATCAAGTGGTTTTGAGATCCAATCAACAATATATCCCCCATAACTATCAAATAGAACATCATTTTGTTTTCCCTGAGGAGAAATCATAATAATAGGCAAATGTCGCTGAGGATGTAATTCATGTATTTCCTTGAGAAATTGATGCAATGTTTCATCAGAAATACTCGCATCTAGAATACAACATTTATAATGATCTTGTTTTAAAAGTTCTTTGGCTTGCCAAAGATTGAAAGCAACATCTACATCAAAATTAACCTCCACAAATTTTTCGCGCAAAGCCAATGCAAGTTCTTTATCTTGTTCACAGATAAGAAGTTTTCGTCTGAAAACATCTTGCTTACTTGATTCAGATATTAATGCATCGCTAGATCTTTCAAGGTCAAAATAAAATACTGTCTTCTTTCCTATCTCACTTGTAAAATCGATTTTTCCACCAAAATGATCAATAATTGTCTTACTAATATTGAGACCTAAACCAGTTCCCCCTTTTTGCCTTGAATCTGAACTATCGGCCTGTGCAAATTTTCCAAATATTCGACCACGAAATTCATCTGGAATGCCCATTCCATAATCAATCACCGCAACACGCACTGTCTTTAAATCTTCTGTTACAACAATATCGACAATGCTGTTGAGCGACGAGAATTTAGCTGCATTAGATAATAAATTAGTCATCACCTGAATAAATCTATCTTTATCCACAAAAACTTGTGAATAAGGTAAAGGTTCTTGAACAATAAATTGAACTTGATATTTTTGCCCGTATTCCCGATTTAATTCTATAGATTGTAAAACAAGGTCACGGATATCAAACCATTGAAAATTAAATCGCATTTGTCCTGACGTTATTTTATCTATATCAAGAATATCATTAATTAATAAAATGAGTCGTTCACAATTTTTTTGAGCAATTTCTATCAAACTTTTCATTTGTTCGCTCATCGTGCCAGCAACGCCATTTAAAATAAGTGATAAAGCCCCTCGAATAGAGGTAAGTGGTGTTCGTAGTTCATGACTAACTGTTGAAATAAATTCATTTTTCAGCTTTTCTAATGCTTTTTGCTCTGAAATATCAACCGCTGTCCCTAAATATCCTGTCAATTCATCATCAATTCCTCTTAAGGGAGTGACTGACAGTAAAACAGGAAATTCACTTTTATCCTTACGAACGTAAGTATATTCGCCTTCGATAACGTCTACTTCACCATCTAATGCGGCTGTAAAAACTTCAAAATTAGGTAGAATTAAACGTCCCTGCGTATCTGAACATTTTTTTGCTTTTTCTTCTATCTCTCTTTGTTGATGAAACAACATCAGTGATTCACAGTTCACCACTTCTAGTGCAGAATATCCAAGCATTCTTTCAGCAGTACGATTAATCTGGGTAATGATCCCTTTTAAATCAGTTGCAATAATCGAATGATAGCTGGCATTCATAATTGCTTGAAGATGATCCTGACTTGCAAGTAATTCTTGTTCATATTTTTTGCGTTCTGTTAGGTCATGCCAAAGAACTAAAATAACATTATGATCATTTAAAATTACAGAATTAAGCGTTACCTCTACTGTAATCAGTGTTTCATCAAACCTTAAAAAGGTCCAATCAAATTTATGATATCCTTTTTCTTGAACTTGATACTCAATCTTTGCATATTTTTTTATGGAACTTTGACCATCTGGCTGAAATTCTGGTGATAAATCAACCAATGAAACAGAAAGAAGGCTCATTTTATTACCGCAATGCAAAAGAGATAGAGCCGCTCGATTGCAGTCAATCACACCCATATGATCCATTAATAAATGTGCGTCTGACGAATATTCAAAAAGAGCACGAAATCGTTTATCGCTTTCACGAATTTCTCTATCTGCTGTAAAAACACGTTTGAGAATTGGCATCCATTGATAACGTAAGAGTAAAACGCCGGCACTAATCAAAATAATCAAAATAACTAATATTTGATTGAGTTTTTTTTCCATGACTTGAAAGAATTCCGAGGCATCTATTTTAATAAGCATCCCCAAATGGTAAGGTTGAATCAGTTTATAAGCAGCAATAACAAATTTCTTACGGTAGTCATCTGTTTTGATGATTCCCTCTTGCCCCTTCAAAGCATAATTCATAATTAAAGGTCGACCATTTTGGACGCGATGAATTTTCCCCTCGGGTGTTGGCCAATTGCGGCTGGGTAAACAAGACATATACTCTTCATCATTTGCAGCACAAATACGAATTTCACCTGTGCTGCCAAGCCCCTTATCAAAATTAATAATTTTATTAATATAATTAATATGTTGTTGAATAATGCCATAACCAATAATTCTACCGTGAGCGATAATTTCATGATGTGTTTCAAGATAGGGTTTTTCAACCCATCCAAGAAAATTAGTATCATTAAGCGGGATGCGGAAGTCAGATTTTGTTTCTTTTTCACCCATGTTAAGCACAAGATGACCAGATGCATCAAAAATCTGAAAACTGATTGTATCCGTTGATGCAAGTTCTTGTATCGTTTCTTTCAACATTTTTCGTTGAGATGTATGAGCCTGCAATAGCTTTTTGACAGCGCTATAATTAAAAAATTGCTTATTTTTCTGAATTGCCTGTGACAGCGTATCTTCTAGCATGTTGGCATTTGTCTCTAACATGCTTTTTAGCTTTTCTTCTGCCGACGTAACCACTGCATTTTGCAAAACTGCAAAAACCGATATCCCCCCCATCAACACAATAACGACAAGAATAGTTGTGCTGGTAGTTGAAAGACGCCGTTCTTCTAATTCATTTGGTAAAGCATCTGTATAAATTTTTTTATACCAGTTGAGCCATAAAGCAAGTGATAAGAGGATAAAACAAATTGATGCATGGGCTGACATGGGTGCATAGCTATCCCAAATTTCTAATAATTTTGTATCCATAAAATAATTAAATATGCCGGTTAAGCCAGTAATAAAGATAGCCATACACAAAATTTGGATGCACCCTCGAACCCATAAATATTGACGAAAAGTCAACAAAATCATAGTAATGAGTACTATTAAAAAGCAAATAGTCGTTTTAAATGTCATTCGGTCAGGAAATTTAAAAAGAAATGAATCATCTGAGCGATGCATGAATAATTGTTCAAGAACGATATAATTATGAAGAATATAATCTGCCAGAGTCAGCAAACAAATGACAAGAACGACAACCATCCCTCCCCAAAAAGCAATACGACAGGCTCTATTTTTTTTGTCAATCAATAAAAGATTACAACCGAGCACAACAAAGCAAACAGCACTATAAAATGCCATGAATACGAATGAGATACGTAATGGCGTCAGAATGGGTATTTTTAAAATCCACCCCCCCATTGCCAACATGCCAAAAATAATAAGAATGACAGCAAGCAGTTTATCGTAACTTTTCTTGATGTGCACTATGAATACCTAATCATTAAAAAGATTTCTCTTCTTTTTATGATAGGTATTTAAAAAAGAATATTTGGTTAAAATAGAGAAAAAGTTAAATTAAAAAGACGTAAAAAAGATCGATTTAAAGATCTATATCTTCCACAAGATTCGCATTTTCATGAATAAAGTTATAACGTGCCTCGGGGCTTTTTCCCATTAATCGGTCAACAAACCCTTCTAAATCTTCTTCTGAATTTGCCATGACGCGTTGAAGGATGCGTTTATCAATGTGCATTGTCGTTTCTCGCAACTGAACAGGGAGCATTTCCCCCAACCCTTTAAATCGTCCGACTTCAACTTTGGCCGCATTTTTAAAATGAGTTTGAATAAGTTTATCTTTTTCGGCATCTGTTTGCGCATAAATTGTTTTACCGTTATGTGTCAGGCGATAAAGCGGAGGTTGCGCTAAATAAACATTGCCGGCATCAATAATGGCACGCATCTCACAGAAAAAAAACGTCAGCAACAATGAAGCAATATGAGCCCCATCCACATCCGCATCGGTCATAATAATAATCTTACCATACCGTAATTTTGCAGGATCACAGTTTTTACCCGAACCACATCCCAACGCAAGAATTAAATCAGAGATTTCTTGATTACCACGCAGTTTTTCAGCCGTGGCATTGGCCACGTTGAGGATTTTTCCGCGTAAAGGAAGGATAGCTTGTTTTTGTCGATCTCGTGCTTGTTTGGCTGATCCACCTGCCGAATCTCCTTCAACCAAAAATAACTCGCACACATCAGGATTATTGGACGAGCAATCCGCCAATTTCCCAGGTAGTCTTAGTCTTCTTGTCGCACTTGCTCGCGCTACCTCTTTGGCTTGACGTCGTCGTAACCGCTCTTCGCAGCGATTAACCACGTGTTCAAGCAAAACGGTGGCAGCTTGAGGGTGGGATCCTAACCACAAATCAAAGTGATCTTTGACCGCATTCTCCACCAACCGCTGTGCTTCGCTCGAGACAAGTTTTTCCTTAGTTTGCCCTTGGAATTGAGGCTGAGCAACAAAGCAAGACATGACGACTCCTGCTCCACCATAAACGTCATCAGCTGTAATTTGGCTACCTTTACGATTGCCAATTCGTTCAGCATAATCTTTCAATCCGCGCGTTAAAGCTTGACGAAACCCATTTTCATGTGTTCCCCCTTGCGGCGTTGGAATTGTGTTACAAAAAGTTGATGTCCACCCCTCAACCGACTCGTCCGCCATCCAAGCTACAGCCCATTCCACGCGCCCATCTGCATTGATAAAATTTCCTTCGCCAGCAAAAAAATCTTCAATTGCTGTTGGCGTATCACCGACAATATCTTTTAAATAATCACGCAGCCCGCCCGGATAATGCAATTTAGCCGTGGCCGGTGTCTTGTCATCTTTAATTAAACTTGGGTCACATACCCAATTAATCTCTACCCCTTTAAAGAGATAGGCTTTAGCACGAGCTAATTTATATAGTGTAGATGGTTTAAATTGAATATCGTCAAAAATTTCAGGATCAGGGTGAAACCGGATGCGTGTACCACGCCAATTGGTTGGTTCTTCATTGTGAATCAAAGTAGATGTTGGTTTACCTTGGCTATAAGTTTGTCGCCATGTTTGACGATTACGTGCTACATCTATTTCGACCATATCGGACAAAGCATTGACCACCGAAATACCAACACCATGTAATCCGCCCGATGTTTGATAAATATTAGTATTAAACTTCCCCCCTGAATGAAGAGTTGTCAAAATAACTTCAAGAGCCGATAATTCAGGAAATTTAGGGTGTGGATCTACCGGAATACCGCGACCATTATCACGAATGGAAACAAAATTTCCCTTTTCCAAACGAAGCTCAATACGATTAGCATGTCCTGCAACAGCTTCATCCATCGCATTGTCCAAAACTTCCGCAACAAGGTGATGTAGTGCTTTTTCATCAGTACCACCAATATACATGCCTGGGCGCTTACGAACAGGCTCTAGACCTTCTAATACTTCAATATCTTTAGCCGTATAGTCGCTTTTACTGACACTCGTGGATTGACGAAATAAATCTGACATGGATGCTTAAATTCTTTTTATGGGATATATATACACCAAACGATGCTTTTCTAGTACACCATACTCAAATTTGCAAAAAAGCTCAATGCTTCATTTAAGATTACTTACCATTTATATATATTTTAAATTGATAATCGAACACAATTTTTCCCTGTATTTTTTCCTATATAAAGTGCTTTATCAGCTTTATCAACAAGGGTTTCATAGGAAAAACGTTGGTTAGGCAGACAAATCGTTGCTCCTATCGTTACAGTTAAATTGAAAGACATCTTATTTTCATAAAAGATTGGTAGTTTTTCGACTTTTAAGCGTAATCGTTCTAAAACACCTTCAATATCTTTTTGTGTATCAGCCATTATTAAGATGAGAAATTCCTCCCCACCCCACCGGCCAATCACATCATATTTCCGGCAAGAATTAACTAAGCATTTTCCCAAATTTTTCAATGCCCTATCACCAATCAGATGACCATATGTATCATTAATCTTTTTAAAATTATCAATATCTACTAAAGCAATCCCAAGTAAGGATCCTTGTTTTTTGCATTCATTGAGTTGAGATTTCAAAAGTGAATCTAAGCCTTTGCGATTCCACAGCTGTGTTAATGGATCTACCATTGAAGAAAGATGAGCTTGTTTTAATTGAGAGACAATTGATTGATAACTATCAACAATTTTATACTTATAAATTTCACTTTCTACCAAAGCAGCTAAATCTTGTAAGTATAATAATTCTGATTCAGCGATTTCCCGGGAAACTTCGTCAAAAATACACATCATACCCAGCATTTCTCCATTTAATGCCCTTAATGGATAACCTGCATAAAAACGGATGTGAGGTGTTTCTAAAACAAACGAATTATCTAGAAATCTATTATCTAGAGATGTATCTGGAACGGTGAAAATATTATCTTGTAAAATCGCATGTGCACAAAACGATGATTCTCTTGAACATTCGCTTATATCAAGGCCTTGAGTGGACTTAAACCATAATCTATGTTGATCAACCAAACTGATTGCCGCCATCGGCACTTTGTAGATTTGCAGAGCGATTCTGGTAATTCTCTCAAATTCCGACTGCAGAGGCGTATCTAATATTTTTAACTCGTGCAAAGTATGAAGACGTTCTGCTTCGTTAGATGGAAGTGAGGGAATTAACATAGCATTATCCTCTAGCAATATTCCAAAATAAGAATAGTCAAGAGAAATTAAGATATGGTAAAAAGACAATTTCTTTCGGTAAGAAACTATCGCATAGTAAGCTCATATTAATATGATTTTAAAGCTAGTTATTGTATCTTTATCTTATATTAAGTTAAAAATGAAGGTTTTCATTATGGATATAGCCAATCGTCCTCACCAACATTTAGCTATTCGAACCATTGCCATGCCCAAAGATACAAATCCAAGAGGCGATGTTTTCGGTGGTTGGTTAGTTTCACAAATGGACTTAGCGGCAGGTACCATTGCCTCTATCCGTTCAAAAGGTCGTGCAGTAACCGTTGCCATCGATGGATTAGTATTTCACAAGCCCGTTTTTATTGGGGATGAAATTTCTTGTTATGTTGAAGTTATTAAGGTTGGCCGCACCTCTATCAAACTAAAAGTTGAAGCATGGGTGCGGCGTGCCTTGAGTAACGATACCCTGAATGTCACCGAAGGCATTTTTACTTTTGTAGCCATTGACGCACAAGGTCGACCACGTGAAGTGCCAATCACATCTGTTTCTGATGCTTAGATGTTAAAGAACAGATAACCCCGCCTCCAAGTAATAATACAGTAACTAGCAAAGAAACACTTGATGGTATTTTAGCAACGAGATACAACCATGCTATAAGAACTTTTGCACCAATAAAAATAAGAATCAAAGACAGTGAATGTTTTAAATAAATAAAACGGGTCAATAAATGAGATAAAGAAAAATAAAGCGATCTCAAACCTAAAATAGCAAAAATATTACTGGTATAAACGACATAAGAATCTCTGGTAATTGAAAAAATTGCCGGGACACTATCAATCGCAAAGACAATATCTGCTGACTCAATCAGAATAAGCGCAATCAGCAATGGCGTAACCCATCGCACTGTTTTACCAGACTCATCTTTTATATAAACAATGAATTTTTCTTGATGTAACTTGGGAGTTACCCGCATATGTGACGATAAAAATCGAAACAACACATTATCTTGAACATTGTGCACGGTCTCAGTCATAAACAGCATTTTGATGCCTGTTATCACCAAAAAAGCGGCAAAAACATATGTAATCCACTCAAATTGATGAATCAATAATTCGCCAAAGCCAATCATTAATCCTCGCAAAATTAATACCCCTAAAATTCCCCAAAACAAAACCCGATGTTGATATCGTGTAGGAATATTTAAGGCTCCAAAAATTAAAGAAATGACAAAAATATTATCCAAAGATAAACTTTTTTCAACTAAGTACCCTGTCAAATAATCTTGTGCCCCGTGAATCCCCTTAACATAATAAACCCATAAGGAGAATGACAAGCCAACAACTATGTAAAAAATGCTTAGCCAAATACTTTTTTTAACACTTATTTCATGATTGCTTTTTTTTTGCACTCCAAGGTCAAATGCCAGTAAGACCAACACAATAGCCCCAAACACTCCCCATATAACCACGGTATCTTCTAAAAAATGTGACATCAATCTATCCTCTTTCATTCGTTATAGTTTGATGTATTTTTTAGGATAAATCGAGTCTATTTTTAAATTATACTCATCATGAATGAAGAAAGGTGTTAAGCCGCGTGAACACCCTTGGTTGTGGAATATTCAAAATGAATAATTTCATCGGGATAAAGAAAATGACGAATTGCATGTGCTGCTTGTGCAGCTTCGCCAAACCCTGTTAAAATTAATTTTAATTTATGTGAATAAGTCGCAATATCACCAATGGCGTAAATACCTGCTCGGTTAGTAGCTGCTGTTAAAGGGTTAATCGCAATATGACTACGTTCTAATCCAAGTCCCCATTCAGCAATCGGGCCAAGGTTCATTGAAAGGCCAAAAAAGGCGAGAAGACAGTCAGCTTGCAATACCTTTATTTCCCCATCCATTGACTTCACAACAACTTTTTCTAATTGATGTGCCACCCCTTCTAAGGCTTCTAGTTGATAAGGAGTGACAAGATCAATTGCTTTTTGTTGCGCAAGTTCATTGAGTCGTACTTCGCTTTCTGGAGCAGCTCTAAATTTAGCGCGACGATGTACAACAGAAACACGTGCGGCAATTTCTGAAAGTGAAATAGCCCAATCAACAGCAGAATCTCCTCCGCCAGCAATGACCACATGCTTTCCTTTAAATTGATCACGTTTTTTTACATAGTAATGAACGCTGTGCCCTTCAAACTGTTCAATATTCGCAAGAGGAGGACGATTTGGACCAAATGCACCAACACCTGCTGCAATAATAATTGATTGGCATTCAATAATAGTGCCTTTCGATGTTGTAATGCGCCAAGATTTTCCTTGTTCATCTAATTGTTCAATATGAGTGACTTGATGCCCCAAATGGAAGGTAGGGTTAAAAGGAAGACATTGCTGGTACAAATTTTCCACTAACTCCGCACCTGTTACTTTGGGATAAGCAGGAATATCATAGATAGGTTTTTCAGGGTATAAAGCTGCACATTGCCCACCTACGGAATCTAACGCATCAATTACATGACACTTAAGGCGCAACATACCACATTCAAAAATTGAAAAAAGACCAACGGGGCCTGCCCCTATAATAACAACATCTGTCTGGTAAGTCATGACAAGCAACTTCTCAATACCTGTTAACAAAAAACCTTTCTTACAAGAATATAAGAAAGGTCTATACTTAATAACTACTTCCGACTTAAAAATACGATTTCTGCATCAACAGATACGTAATAATTAAGCAGCACCTAGAGCTTTCACTCTTTTGCAAAGTCTTGAAACTTTACGTGATGCTGTATTTTGGTGAATAACACCTTTGTTTACACCGCGCATTAATTCTTTTTCAGCAAGCCTTAAAGCTGTTTGTGCTGATTCTTTAACGCCTGTCGCAAGTGCTTCTTCAACTTTACGAATGTAAGTACGAACGCGACTGACGCGGTTTTTGTTAATCTCTGTCCGTCGTGCTGTCTTACGAATACACTTCTCAGCTGATTTATGGTTAGCCATTACTATAACCTCAGAAAATTCAATATTGCCTGATTATTAAACGAATTCACTAAAAAGGTCAATAGATTTTAAAAGACAAATTTTATCTACGCGGCTTTTTGTGATTGCTTAGCCAAGCACATTGACCACAACCCTGATAATGCCTCAACCAACACATCAATTTGCGCATGCGTATGAAGAGGTGTGACAGTAATACGCAAGCGCTCCTCACCCACGGGCACTGTTGGATAATTGATTGGTTGCACATAGATTTTGTGCTGGTGCAATAAAATATCCGAAATTTCACGACAATGTTTTGCATGGCCAATCACAATAGGTACAATGTGACTATTGGTTTGTTGAAAAGGAAGATGTGTTTTAGCAAGCTGTTGCTTAAAGTAATGCACTCGATCCCAAAATTGTGCTCTAAGGTCATGTCCTACCGCAATCATTTCTAATGATTTGCGCGCCGCAATCGCTGTGGCAGGTGGGATTGAGGTTGTAAAAATAAACCCCGCAGCAGCACTGCGCACAAAATCAATTAAAGCTTTACTTCCAGCAATATATCCGCCAACCACCCCGAATCCTTTGGCAAAATTTCCTTGAATGATGTCTACACGATCGCGCAAGTTAAGTTGCGAGGTAATACCGGCGCCATCTTCACCATACATTCCCACCGCATGCACTTCATCAATATAAGTAAGTGCACCGTATTTTTGAGCTAAGTTGCAAATACCTTCGACGGGCGCTATATCACCTTCCATCGAATAGACTGAAGTAAAAACAATTAATTTTGCTTGATCTATAGGTAAGGCAATTAATTTTGATTCTAAATCTTCTAAATCATTATGCTTAAAAATGATGCGAGACGCCCGACTGGAACGAATACCTTGAATAATAGATGCATGATTTTTCGCATCACTTAACATAACGCAATTAGGTAAATTACCAGCAATGGTTGAAACAGCAGCTTCGTTGGCAGTATATCCGGACGAGAAAATTAATCCTTTTTCTTTATGATGAAAATCTGCGATCGCGTCTTCTAATAACACATGAGCATGAGCTGTGCCGGCAATATTTCGTGTACCGCCTGAACCAACGCCGTATTTTTGAGCGCCCTCTACAAATGCTGAAATAACCTGTGGATGATGACTCATCCCTAAATAATCATTACTACACCACACCACCACATCATCAACGCCCCCCGCATGATGCCAGCGCGCATAAGGCGCCTGACCAACAAGACGTTCCAAATTGGCAAAAATCCGATACCGCCCTTCTTTTTGAAGAGTTTGAGTGTAGCTTTCAAAAAACTGATCATATTCCATCATTAAAAAATGGTCACTTTGCTAAATTACCTTGTATGTAGTATAACAATATTAAGATAAAAAACCACTGACAAGGTGACGCGCTTTGAATTTAGAGCCATTTTTTACAAACGAGCCTGTTGTTCAACCTATTTTAACGGTATCTGAATTATCAACTGCGCTCAAAAAAAGTGTTGAATCTACTTATTCGGGCATTCGTATTCGTGGGGAAATTTCTGGATTAAAACGTCACACCTCTGGGCACCTATATTATACACTTAAAGATGACAATGCCGTTTTGGATGCCGTTTCTTGGCGTGGAACCTGTCAAAACAATCCTATTCGATTAGAAGATGGCCTAGAAATTATTGCCTACGGTCGGCTCACAACATATCCCCAGCGCTCAAAATATCAATTTATTGTTGAAGGATATGAAGCCACAGGACAAGGAGCATTGCTTAAGTTACTAGAAGATCGAAAACAAAAACTTAGCGCTGAAGGATTATTTGACCCCACACGAAAAAAACTGATTCCGCCTTTCCCCCAAATTATTGGTGTTGTCACCTCACCAACCGGAGCCGTGATTCGCGATATTTTACATCGAATTCAAGATCGATTTCCTTGTCATGTCATTGTCTGGCCTGTATTAGTTCAAGGCGCTGACGCGGCTCAGCAAATTGCAACTGCCATTGATGGTTTTCAGACGCTTTTGCCACGACCAGACATTCTTATTGTCGCACGAGGCGGTGGTAGCTTAGAAGATTTATGGGCGTTTAATGAAGAGATTGTCGTTCGTGCAGTTGCCAATTCCACAATCCCTTTGATTTCTGCCGTTGGCCATGAAACAGATACCACATTAATTGACTACGCCGCTGATTTGCGCGCCCCTACGCCTACGGGTGCAGCAGAATTGAGCGTTCCCGTATTATCAGATTTGTGGCGTTATTTGCAAGATCGCACGAAACGGCTCACCGATACTGCATATGCTTATCTTGACAATCAACGGCTTCAGTTAAAAATATTAGAGCGGAGCCTTCCCAACCCATTAAGGTTAATTGAAGACAAACAAATACGTCTTGATGATTGGCAAGACCGGCTCAGCCGCGCCTTGCTTAATAGCCATTATCAAGCCAAAGAACGGTTCACTCATCTGGCAACGCGACTGCGTCCTCCAACAGAAATCCTTAAGAATTTTGACCTTCAAATGGAAACACACATTCGTTTATTATCGCTGAACTTCACTCGCTTTTTAGAAGGTCAAAACAATCGATTTAACGAATTATCGCTACGGCTAGAACAATCTTCATTTCATAAAATGTTGGACCGGGGGTTTGCTTTGGTGACGACAGAAGAAAATCAACCTATCGGGTCAATTCATCAGTTTCCTGAACATAAAGCTGTAAAATTAACCTTAAAAGATGGTGTTCTATCGGTTATAAAAGTCGCTGGAATGTCGACTAAGAAAAAAGGGAATTTATCGTCAACAAATCAACCAAAGCTTTTTTAATACGACTTGAAGATAACATAACGGCCGAGATAATTTAAGATCTCAGCCGTACTTTTTTACAAAACAACAATATTTATTTTCAAATATTCAACCTGAATTCGATGTAAGAAATGATGTAAAGACATAAATATAGTTAAAGCAATATAATTATGTCACATTTTATGATGCAGTTTTGATCGAAATTTCAAGCCTCAAAATC
>DYSP01000048.1 GCA_020718185.1 Candidatus Odyssella sp.
GATTTCCTCCATGACAAAATTATACCATCTTAGCGTTCTTTAGTTAAGTGTCTCGCTTTTTCAAAGCATCAATTTTTTTTTGTAGTGCTTCTACTTCACTTTTAGTAGTTGAAACAGTTTGAGTATCAGGTGCATTAGCAGCAAATAAAACAGCCGAAGAAAGCCCCAGCATTAACGTTATTAATGTTGATTTAATCATCATACCCTTAGTATTTATCAAGTTAACTCTTACTATAATTGTTGTAATTAATGATAAAAAAGTAAATAGATTTAGTTAAATTTTTATTAATAATTTAAAAAGTGCAACACCGCTCTGGTGCTGCACTCTGGGTAGTACATTTAGGTTCTTAGAATTTGTAGCTTGCGCCGAATTGCAAACGTTGACCTAAACCTCGGTAACCAAGGGTAGATTTACGTTGTAATACATAGTATTCCAAGCCGAATTGTAGATTTTCTTCTGGAGAATACATGATGTTAACCAAGTATTTGTTGAATGCTTTATCCAAGCCTGGCTCATACCATCGCGTAACCCCACGAGCGTTAGCCAATCTTTGCGTACGGAAGTCAATTCGAGCAGCACCAAAGTTAGTCTGCCATTGTTGATTCCAAACGTGTGAATAGCCAGCCCAATACATGTGCATAGTAATTGATTTGTAACGCTGACCTTCTGCTGCGGTTGGATCAAACAATGCTGATCTTCCTTGGCCTTCTAAAATATACCAACCAATACCCTGACCAGTGGTTATACCAGTGGTAAAGAAGCTTTTACCAAAAGTCATGATTTTAGCAGCTAAGTTCATGCCCCACGCATTGGTTGAGTAATTTCTTCCATCAACTGTTGTTGCGTTGTCATTACCAGTGATACGAGCGTTATTTTTTAGCTGTAAATCACGATTTAAAACACTTAAACCAACCGTGCTACCATTCTCAAAATTATACTTGGCTCTCAAAATAAAATCTGGACGAGCTTGCTTTGAAAGGTTCCCTGAAGAATCCTGGTTATTATATGTATAGTGCGGAGTCGTAGCCGATCCACCATTGCCTGCATTAGCTGGCGTAGGCGTATATGTTACATAATCAGCGCGACCATGTTCCGCGGCAGCTGTAAGCGCAAAATTACCAAGCTTTTGAGTATAACGAATTAATGCATGTCTTGCGTAACCATCGGTTAAACCATTTAAATCAACCGAAGGCAATTGTGATTCGGTAATTTGGAAAGTCGATGTCGTATGACCTGCTTCTAATCCGCCATAACCAATTACCGCATGGCACAACCTAAGAGTGTAGGTGTTAGAGAATTGTCCTGCTGATGGACCATTGGGGAAACCATCACCCCACTGCGGAGCGCCAAAGAAATCTGCCTCTACAAAGGTTTTAACGTCATTTCCTGATTTATTTTTCACAAGAGATTCAACACGAAATCTGCTCTGCTTTGCATGTAAATAGGAATGACCTTTCCACTTCATTGGCACATTTGGCAAATTTGCGTTGCGCATCTGCAATGCATATGGCATACGACTTACGTTTGTTTGTTCACCTGTATATGCTTTGGCATCGCGAATCATGTCTAATTTAACCATTCCATTAATTTTCACCGCAGCCGTCGTGCCTGGTATAGCAATATAACCTTTTTCAAATACAGGAGTATTATCTTTTGGCTCTAGACTTGCAGCAGCTGGTCGGTGCTCCTTGATCTGTTTATTCTCTGATTTTATTTCTTTAACCTGATTGCTTTGTTCATTCACTTGCTTTGCAATGGTTTCCAATTGCTTTTGCAAAACTTCAATTTGCTTTTGCAATGCTTCAACTTCATTTTTTGGGGAAGGAGCATCTGCTGAAAATAAAGATACTGAGGACATTCCCAGCATTAACATTAGTAATCTTGATTTATTCATACTTGTTCCACAATTAACCACTGCTAATAGTGTGGAAGATAAAACATAAAATTGTAAATACTTTTAATTAAAAATTTATATACATGTCAGAACTGTGACATAAACTTCCCAATTGCCTTTATTTTTTTTCTTTGTCAGACTTTTGCAATCGCATATTTTTGTGTTTTCTTGCAAATTTTGCGTTCCTTAAATTTTTAGATTATTCTTTAACAAATCAAGTATTACCTTATGTCTTATGGACGAATGGACGAATTGACCAATAAAAACCCAATTGCAGATCCAAAACGCAGAGATTTTTTAAAACTAACCGCTACATCTGTTGGGGTTGTGGGCGTTTGCGCTGCTGCGTGGCCATTTATAAATAGTATGAACCCCGCTGCTGATGTTATGGCAGTTGCCAGTATTGAAGTTGATATTTCAAAACTTGAACCTGGGCAAAGCCTAACCACTATGTGGCGTGGCAAACCCATTTTTATTAGGCACCGCACTCCAGAAGAAATTAAAGCCGCACATGATACGCCATTAAGCACGTTACCTGACAAACAAACAGACCAAGATCGCTTTGGGAAAAACCCAGAATGGCTTGTGGTAATTGGTATTTGCACACATTTGGGGTGCGTTCCTACGGAACGTAAAAATATGGCACCAGCAGAAGGTGGCTGGCTATGTGCTTGCCATGGCTCGCGCTACGATACTTCTGGTCGCATTATTGAGGGGCCAGCACCACGAAACCTTGATATACCAAATTATGAATTCTTAAATAACAACACTGTTTTAAAAATCGGATAGCGCTCATGAAAATACTAGAATGGATTGATCACCGCTTGCCTGTTGTGACGTTTTTCCGCAAAGAACTAAAAGATTACCCAACCCCTAAAAATTTAAACTACATGTGGAATTTTGGGTCGCTGTCCGGAATTACACTAGTGATTATGATTTTAAGCGGTGTTTTCCTTGCCATGAATTATGTTCCCCATGTGGACATGGCTTTTGACAGTGTTGAGCGGATTATGCGCGAAGTAAACGGAGGCTGGCTGATTCGCTATATTCATATGAATGGCGCTTCAATGTTTTTCATTGTGGTCTATTTACATATGTTACGCGGGCTTTATTACGGGTCATATAAAAACCCCCGTGAATTATTATGGATTTTGGGGGTAGTGATTTTGCTACTGATGATGGCAACCGCTTTCATGGGATATGTATTGCCATGGGGACAAATGAGCTTTTGGGGCGCTACGGTTATTACCAATTTATTTTCGGCCTTTCCGGGTGGCGAAAGCATTGTGCAATGGCTATGGGGCGGTTTTTCAGTGGACAACCCAACATTGAACAGGTTTTTTGCCCTGCATTACTTGCTACCGTTCATGATTATAGGCGTTGTCATGCTGCACATGGTAAGTTTACATCGGTTTGGATCAAACAACCCAACCGGGCTTGATGCCAAGAAAAAAGATAAAATCCCTTTTCACCCTTTTTACACCATAAAAGATCTGTTCGGGCTTGGTGTGTATTTATGTATATACGCATTTATTGTTTTCTTCATGCCCAACTTTTTTGGGGAACCTGATAACTACATACAGGCGAACCCATTGGTAACTCCGCCGCATATTGTTCCTGAATGGTATTTCTTGCCATTTTATGCAATTTTGCGCTCAATCCCCAGTAAGCTTGGCGGTGTGTTAGCAATGTTTGGTGCTGTGTTTACTCTAATGGTGCTGCCATGGCTTGACCGTCATCCGGTGCGTAGCGCACGGTATCGGCCTATATTTTCAAAACTATTTTGGGTGTTAGTAATAAACATTATTACTTTGGGTTGGATTGGCGCCAAGCCACCAGAAGGTGCGTATTTATGGATTGGAAGAGCAGCTACTGCCTATTACTTTATTCATTTCTGGGTGTTTTGTCCTCTGCTGGACCGCTTTGAAAAAGCCAAAAGCGTACCTGAGGAAATAGTATGATTTTGTTTCATATAGCTTCTGTTGCTGCAATTCTGATAACTATAACCACCCTCAGTGCAGAACATGCCCCTATTCCCCCAAAGCAAAATTGGAGCTTTGCGTCACCAACAGAAACCTTTGACCGCGCAGCACTACAACGTGGATTTCAAGTCTACAAACAAGTTTGTTCAGCATGCCATGGCATTAAATACATTTCATTTCGGCACCTTGCAGCATTAGGATTAACAGAATCTGAAATTAAGGTGTTGGCATCTCAATATCAAATCAAGGACGGTCCCAACGATGCTGGCGATATGTTCGAACGCCCAGGCAGACCATCTGACTATTTTCCCAACCCTTATGCAAATAATAAGCAAGCCCGAGCTGCCAATAATGGATCATTACCACCGGATCTATCATTAGTTATTAAGGCAAGGGAACATGCAGCAAATTATGTGTATGCACTTTTAACAGGATTTAAAGAAAACCCCGACTTTAAATTAAGTCCGGGGCAATATTATAATGAGTATTTTCCAGGCCATGCTATTTCAATGGCACCACCACTTAGCGAAGGATTGGTGACTTATAATGACGGCACCAATGCGACGGTTGACCAAATGGCCCATGATGTAACTACATTTTTGGCATGGGCAAGTGAGCCAGAAATGGAGCAACGTAAGCGATTGGGCTTAAAGGTTATTTTGTATTTGCTGGTTATGACTGGGTTGTTTTATGCAACAATGCGCCGCATTTGGAAAAGCGTTAGGAAATAAAACTAGATAGCCACTGATACCACCAGGGCCAACCACTTACTACATCAGTTTGAGGATTAGCAACTGCATTTGATGTGGTTGAATTTTCTTCTTCTATTGCCGCTGCCGCACAAGACGCAGACAGTTTTGCAGATGCATTTAAGTGGATTGCAGTCACTTCTTCCTTTATAAAATATGGTGTAGGCACACGATTGGCTATTTTTTGTGCAGCAGATTCATCCGCTTTAGCTGACAAAATACCGTTATTGTTTACCCTACTTGAAGAAAGCTCTGCCACCAAATCTCTGTCCGTATCATCTATACCGATAAAAATTGAGAGAATTTCAGCATCTTCTCTATTAGCTCGTGAAATCTGGGGGTTCGTGGGAACAGTATACGTAGTAGGAGGAGTTATTTCACTTAGCTCAACTGTATCAAGATTAAGCACTGAGTCACCCGCACAAACTTTCATAAAGAACGCAGCGATAAACATTAAAAATTTCTGAGAAGAATTCATTCAAAATCTCCATTAGCGCAAAACGAAAGGTATACCCTTATTGTAAATCGATTTTCTTAACAAAAAGTTAAAATACAACATTAAGCATTATTAACCTGTTATTAAATTCCCTACCCTATGCTTAGCTTATGCAGCGGTCACAAAATGGTACTCTCCCCATTATTGCCACCTTAGGTGTGGTGTATGGAGATATTGGCACAAGTCCTTTGTACGCCATAAAGGAGTGTTTTAACGGCACGCACATTGCTTTAAATGAAGCAAATATTTTGGGTGTGCTTTCCCTTATTTTTTGGGTGCTAATGTTGGTTGTAACCATTAAATACGTAATGCTTATTTTACGCGCCCATAACCATGGAGAAGGCGGCATTTTGGCGTTGTTGGCATTGATTAGCCACCGACGTTTAAAATTTGTTTCTACACATACCATGATTGCCCTGGGGTTAATAGGCGCTGCCTTGTTCTGGGGAGATACTTTAATAACGCCTGCTATTTCTGTGCTTAGTGCACTAGAAGGCCTAACCGTAGCAGCACCTAAATTTAGCACTTATATTGTGCCGGCAGCAGTTGCTGTGATTATTTCCTTATTTATGCTGCAAGCAAAAGGAACTGACCATATTGGCAGTCTTTTTGGTCCAGTTATGCTGGTGTGGTTTATAATTATTGGCGTGTTGGGTGGCGTTCAAATTTGGCATAATCCCCATATTTTCAAGGCTATTAACCCATGGTACGGGTTTCACCTTGCTTGCAGTCACCCTTATCAAATACTGCCCTTACTAGGATTTGTAGTGTTGTGTGTAACTGGGGCTGAGGCATTGTATGCCGATATGGGGCATTTTGGTGCAAAAGCCATTCGTTTTTCCTGGCTTAGCCTAGTTGGCCCTTGTTTAGTATTAAACTATTTTGGCCAAGGGGCTGCCTTGCTGCATCACCCCGAAGCAATAAGTAATCCGTTTTTTTACCTGGTGCCAGAACCGTACATGCTGCACATGGTAGGCCTTGCAACCGTTGCCACTATTATTGCATCGCAATCAGTAATTTCCGGATTATTTTCACTATGTGGCCAGGCCATTCAGCTTGATTACTTGCCCAGAATGCGCATTGTTCACACATCAGCCCAGCAAGTTGGGCGTATTTATATACCTGCTATCAACTGGCTGTTAATGATCAGCTTGCTTGCGGTGGTGTTGGTATTTAGAGATTCCAATCACTTAGCCACAGCTTATGGATTATCAGTCAGCGGCGTTATGGTTATGACCAGCTTACTGGCTATGGTTGCAATGCTTCGCGTTTTCCGCTGGAAATTATGGGCAGTACTACTAACTTTTGGTCCACTGCTTTTGATTGATAGTACTTTTTTGGTAGCAAATTCCTTGAAATTCACTCACGGAGCATGGGTTCCCATAGCTATTGGAGCATTAGCCTGGACAGTTATGCACGTATGGCACAAGCAACGCAAACACATGGCAGATAAAACCAGAAAACTATCTTTAAGCTTTAGTCAATTCTTTGAACAATATAATTTACAAACCATCACTAGGGTTCCAGGTACTGCAGTATTCTTATCAAAAGACATTGATCATATGCCGCTTTCTTTAATTAAGCATTTGGAACACACGAACTGCTTGTCTGATCGAGTGATTATTTTAACTATTCAAAATCACACTATTCCCAGAATTCCAAGTTCCGAGCGTATTTTTTGGCAAGATTTCTCAAATGGGTTTGTGCAAGTGGTAGCACATTATGGGTTTATGCAAAGCCCAAGAATTTCAAACATACTAAAGCACGCTCAAGCCAAAGGACTTAATTTTGATATGAACCAAAGCACCTTCTTTTTATTGCATGCCGTACCTATATTAGGAAAGCGCCTGAAAGGTTTGCGTGGCTTAGGTGCCAGACTGTTTCGGTATTTATTGCGCAACACAACAAGTGCGGGGCATTTTTTTGAAATACCCCACCAACGTGTTATGGAACTTGGCGTACAGATAATGATTCATTAATGATCGGCTCAACAAAAATTCCTTTTGACAAACTAATCGTAAAGACTTAGTATTCTTACCATGCAGATAGGTGAAAAATTATGAAAATAGCAAACTCTTTAAAAACTCTTAGAAGTCGTGACAAAGACTGCAAACTAGTGCGTCGCAAGGGTCGCATGTATGTTATCAATAAGAAAAAACCACGTTATAAAGCACGCCAAGGTTAAGTTCTAAGATCATGGTTCAGGAAACCGACGTTGTAATTATAGGCGCCGGTCCTGTCGGCTTGTTCGCTATCTTTGAATGCGGCATGGCCAAATTAAAAACTCATATTATTGATGCTTTTTAAAAAATTGGTGG
>DYSP01000020.1 GCA_020718185.1 Candidatus Odyssella sp.
GTTCGACAAAAATCAATCTAGAAAATTGATGAAATTATGTTGCTTTAGCTATATAACCTGAGTTCCCTATAAGAAGTCATGAAAGATCAGAAAATCTGCGTCATCGCGAACGAAACAAAGTACAGTGTGGCGATCTAGGCTGTTAATACATGGATCACCACGTCTCCTTCGCTAAAGCTTCGGAGCCTCGTGATGACGGATTTCTTCGTTTTTATATATTTTTTGCAATTCTTATATCGAACTCAGGTTAAATATACGTAACATTTCATCAATATTTTTTTATCAAGCACAGGATGTGTAATTTTCTCCTGTTTTTATGGTCTTTGATATTTGAGAAGGTGTGTATAAAAGAAATTTAATTTTAACGATATCAAAGAATCAAATATTAAATAGACTATTAACTATGGAATAACATTCTATTTGATTTAAGGAGGCTATCAATGTGTAATAAATTTTCCGCTAACACTTCGCTTAATGATTTATGGACAAATTTACCGCTTTCATTAATTGATCTTTGTGCATTTCCTTTGTCATACAATGTTGTTCCTGGAGAAAAAGCACCCATCGTTTATATAGATGAAACAGAAATTAAGGTTAAAATGATGGAATGGGGGCTTGTTCCAATTTTACACTCACTAGAAAACAAAGTTAGATTTATTAATTCAGAAATTGAGACGATTCACAACAACATATTTTTTCATAATTTAGTCAATCAAAAAAGATGCTTAATTCCAATGTGTGGATTTTATGTGGGGGATAATAAAGTATCACCACAAGTACCGTATTACTTTTATTTACCATATCGAGAGCTTTTTATGGTTGCAGGTATCTGGAATATGACTAAAATCAATAGACAAACCATTTATACCTTTAGCCTTTTAACGAAAGAAGCGGACGCTAATGTTAAATGTATTAATAAACGGATGCCAGTTATTGTTACACCTGCAAATCATCAAAGCTGGTTAGAGGATAGCGAATTTGAAATAGCAAACCTTTTGTCCGCGCCACCTTTATATTTTTACAAGCTTGGTAATAATACGGCGCTTCAGCATCTGGATGACTACATTTCTCTTGCTTAAAGCATGCAAAAAAACAGCTTAAGAAAAGTAAAATTTCGGCCTTAATTGACCACATTTTTTTAAATCAACTTAAAGTTAATAACTGCGTGATTTAATTAAGTTTTATACAAAAATAGAGCTTTTAAAATGGAAAAAGGGCTGTTATTGTTCAGTTATGATTACTGAACATTTTTCTTTGCCACATTGCCTACAACTTATTCGCTGTGAAAACATTGGTCCCATTACTTATTGGCAGTTGGTGCGCAAATTTGGTTCTTCCAAAGCGGCGATTGATTACCTTTCCTCAAACGTTGCCTCTCTTAAAAAGAAAATCACCATTTTTCCCCTTGATCAAGCGTATCGTGAGATTGACCGTCATCAAAAAAGTGGAATCCATTATGGGGCGAAATTTCGCCAATAAACTTGGTTGTGATCTTGCTGAACGAGGATGGATGGTGGTTTCTGGTCTGGCTCGTGGGATTGATGCAAATGCCCATCAAGGGGCTTTGACGAATGGAACAGTGGCTGTATTAGCTGGGGGTGTGGATGTTATTTATCCTCCTGAACACCGTGATTTATATCAAAAAATTCAAGAAACAGGGTGCATCATCAGCGAAATGCCATTGACGATGCATCCATCCGCAATGCATTTCCCACGTCGAAATCGTCTTATTTCCGGATTAAGTCAAGGCGTAGTGGTTTTAGAAGCAGCGTTAAAGTCAGGATCTTTAATTACAGCCAATTTTGCGCTTGATCAAGGAAAAGAGCTTTTCGCAATGCCTGGTTCACCAGCTGATCCATGTTGTCGAGGCACTAATGATTTGTTGCGTCGTGGTGCGCATGTTATTGAATCTATTCAAGATATAATAAATGTTTTTGAAGGACGTAGCATTCTTTCTTATGAACAATCACTACCTACTGAACCCACAAATTACTCACTGGCTGACGAGGAAAATCTGTATAATGATCAAGAAGATAAAATTGAATTTTCTTTTAAAGAACAACTTTTTCAAGATTTATCAATAAATCCTATTGCAATTGAAGTTTTGGCAGCTCAATATAACTGCTCGGCTGCGGATATACTGCATGCTATTTTAGAGCTAGAGCTGAGTGGTTTGGTTGTGCGATATCCTAGTGGAATGGTATCGCGACTTTAAGTTAATTTTTAATATACCTATTTTAATAGGTACAATATGCATTTGCCAGGTAGAAAATGAAAAAAGTTGTTATTGTCGAATCACCGGCAAAGGCTAAAACAATTAACAGATATTTAGGTAGCGAATTTGAAGTTCTTGCAAGCTACGGTCATATACGTGACTTGCCGTCTAAAAATGGTTCTGTAGATCCTGAAAATCAATTTGCAATGATTTGGGAAATGGGAGATCGATCCCAAAAACATGTATCAGACATTGCCAAGGCATTAAGAAATGCCGATGAATTATATCTAGCCACTGACCCTGATAGAGAAGGAGAGGCTATTTCGTGGCACGTTCAAGAAGTTTTGAGAAATCAAGGCGCATTAGTGAATCAAAAAGTTCAGCGTATTGTTTTTCATGAAATTACGAAGAATGCAATTCAACAGGCTTTAAAATCACCGCGAGCTATTAACCAACAATTAGTTGATGCTTATCTTGCTCGTCGGGCTCTTGATTACTTGGTTGGTTTTACATTATCACCACTGTTATGGCGAAAACTTCCTGGTTCAAAATCAGCGGGACGTGTTCAATCTGTGGCACTGCGATTGATTGTCGAACGTGAGAATGAAATTGAAATTTTTAAAACCCAGGAATATTGGTCTTTAATTGCTGATGTTCTTAATACCAAGTCTCAAAGTTATCAAGCCAGATTAACACATTTGTTCGGCAAAAAACTGGATAAAATGGATATTAAGAATGAAGAAGAAGCACAAAATGCAGCAAGTGCAATTCTAGAACGCCAATACGCTATTAAATCTGTTGAACGTAAACAAGTTAAGCGTAATCCAGCGCCCCCCTTTACCACATCAACGCTACAACAAGAGGCATCTCGCAAGCTTGGGTTTAGTGCTAGTCGAACGATGCAAGTGGCTCAAAAATTGTACGAAGGAGTTGCTATTGCTGGTGAGTCGACGGGTTTAATCACGTATATGCGTACGGATAGCGTCTTTATTTCGGATGAAGCGACAAAGGATATTCGAGGATATATTGGTCAAAATTATGGAGATAAGTATTTACCAGCATCCGCACGTCAATTTAAAAATAAAGCCAAGAATGCTCAAGAAGCTCACGAAGCCATTCGTCCAAGCTCTGTTTTGCGCCATCCAAGCACTGTTGTTGCCTATCTTGATGAATCTCAGCTAAAACTTTATGATTTGATTTGGAAACGCATAGTAGCGGCACAAATGGAATCTGCCCTTTTTAACCAAATTGGAGTTGATATTGAATCAACAGACCAACAAATTATTTTACGCGCCACAGGTTCCACACTGGCGTTTGATGGTTATTTAAAATTGTATCAAGAAGGGGTGGACGACGCTGTTGCTGATGACGATGAAGGCAAATTGTTGCCAGTGATTAATGAAGATGAGCCTGCGAACATTGCAGCTGTTAATCCTAATCAACACTTTACACAGCCGCCACCACGCTATAGCGAAGCAAGTCTTGTCAAAAAAATGGAAGAGCTTGGCATTGGTCGCCCTTCCACCTATGCATCAACATTGCATGTATTACAAGAACGCCAATATGTAAAACTAGAAAAAAGGCAATTTATACCAGAAGACCGTGGTCGGATGGTGACATCGTTTTTAAACAACTTTTTCAAACGCTATGTTGAATATGATTTCACAGCGCATTTAGAAGAAGAACTAGACGAAATTTCTAATGGTACAAGAAAATGGCGTGATGTATTAACTACTTTCTGGACGGCATTTAAAGGAACTGTGGATGGGACAAAAGAACTTAGAATTACAGAAGTTCTTGATCGTTTAGAAGAAGATATGGCTTTCCATTTATTTCACGGCAATACAGAATCTTCTCGTAAATGTCCTCAATGTCAAGATGGAAAACTGAGTTTAAAATTAAGCCGATTTGGTGCATTTATTGGTTGTTCAAACTATCCTGAATGTAAATTTACCAGACCTGTTGGGGAAGATGAATCCCAAGGTGCAGAATTTTTCCAAGCGGATGAGCCAAAAGTATTAGGAATAGACCCGGAAACCAAAGCATCGATCACCTTGCGTAAAGGGCCATATGGTTTATATTTGCAGTGGGATGGCGAAGTTGAACCGCCAAAAATTGATCCAGCGCCTGTGACAAAGGGAAAGAAAAAGGCACCAGCTGCCCCCAAGCCAAAGCGCGTTGCTATACCTGCCGATGTGGATTTGGCTAACGTTACGATTGAACTTGCCTTAAAACTCAAGCAGTTACCCAAAAAAATTGGTCATCATTCAGAAACGGGTGAATTGATTGTTGTTGGTTTGGGTCGTTTTGGCCCATATGTCAAGTGCGGCGACGTTTTTGCTTCTATTCCTAAGAAAGAAGATATGTTTGACGTAGATCTTGAACGCGCTATTCAATTAGTAGAGGCCAAAAAATTAAAAACAGGGGGTAAACCCAAACCTAAAGCTGCGGCAAAATCAAAAACAGTATCTAAACAAAAGAAGTCCTCATGATTTCAATAGAGACCATTATACAATGGTCTCTAAATAGCGCAAACACCTTTTATCGCTTCTAAAAAGGGTTCCCAGCACGAAAGGACCCTTACTTTTGGGGCGATATTTGGTTGTTGAAGGGTATCAGTCACAGTTATTGATTTAAATTGATTGTTTAATTTTATAAATGAAGAATGCTGACTCAATAATCCATGGGTTGCGTAAATATGTATTTGCGAAGTAGGCGGGCAAATTTCTGCTGCATTAAGTAATGTTTTTCCTGTATCAATAATATCATCAATAAAAATATATATCTTTTTCTCAATCATCGGTGAGGTTGGTTCAACAAGCATATCATCCGCACTAAGGCGCTTTTTCACAAAATGCATGTGTGGAACTGCCAATATTTGGGCAATTGCCTGAATTCTTTCTTTTCCCCCCGCATCCGGGGAAACAAGACATACATCGTTTAAAGAAAATCGTGTTGCAATATCTTGTGCAAAGAGTGGGTTAGCCATTAAATGCGTAACGGGAATGTCGAAATAATCGATAATTTTAGTTGAATGAAGATCCATAACTAATAGATCGTCTGGCTTGGATATTTGGATAAGTTGTGCCATTGCCTCAGCACCTATTGCTCTTCCTTTGTTTCGCCAGCGATCTTGTCGACTATAGGGGAAGTAAGGCATTAACAGGATAAGACGATCAGGCTTTCGTTGTCTGATTGCGTTCATTGCCAACATAAGTTGGACAACTAAATGGTTAATAGGAAAAGGTGTGTGATGAAGCAAAATGACTGTTTTCCCAGTTAACATTTCACCGGCATCTATACAAAATTCCCCACTTGGAAAAGTAGTTATATGAAAAGGTGTGAAATCAATCCCTAGCTGAGAGGCGATTTTCTTTCCAATGATGGCTTCCATAGGGGCTGCTGTTAAAACAACATTATTCATCATTTATTATTTACCCGAATGATACTTTACTTTGTTATACTTTACTTTATTCTTATAATGGTACTACTAATTAAAAATTTTTAAATAATTTTAGCTTAAAACAGAAGAGGTGACTATGTTACATTATTCCTTAGTATTTTTAGTTATAGCTATTATTGCGGGTGTTCTTGGTTTTACAGGTATTGCTGGAACGGCTGTTAACATTGCAAAAATATTATTTGTGATATTCTTAGTTCTGTTTGTCATTTCCTTTTTGACAGGTCGTGGGGTGGGGTAGGCAGGAATACTGCCTCTACAACAACTGTTTTGATGTTAACAAATTCTTTGATGCCGATGGGTGAGAGTTCTCTGCCAAAACCACTGTCTTTAATACCACCAAACGGAAGTCGCCAGTCAGATTTAACCATGGTATTGACACAGCAAGTGCCAGCATTTAACCGATGTTGAGCAATATATTCGCCGCGAACTAAGTCTTGAGTAAAGACTGCTGCACCCAAACCGTAAGGGGTATCATTCGCCAAAGAAATGGCTTCTTCTTCGTCAGTTGCACAAATAATGGCAGCAATTGGCCCAAATAGCTCTTCATCAAAAGCAGGCATACCTTTTTTAACATTCGTTAGAATTGTGGGTAAATAAAAAGCTGCTGTGCCTTCTAATATTATGCCACCTACCAAAATCTCTGCCCCTTTTTCAACGCTTTTCATAACTTGTCGATGACGTATTTGCCGCAAATCTGCCCTTGCCATTGGTCCCACTGTTGTTTCTGGTTTAGAGGGATCTCCAACAATCGCTTTATGAAACTCTTGAGTCAAAAGTGTTTCAAAAGTGCGGAGATGCTTTTCAACAACGATAAATCGCTTAGCTGCAATACAACTTTGACCACTGTTTTGAAGTCGGCTTTCAGCGCAAATAGCGGCTGCTTTACCCAAATCAGCATCCTCTAAAATAAGATAAGGATCACTACCACCCAATTCAAGAACACACTTTTTAAATATCGTCCTGCTTGCGCTGCAACTTGTCGTCCGGCCGCAGTGCTACCCGTCATCGTTACTCCTTGAATCAAAGGCTCAGCAATTAGACTTTGGGTTGTTTGAGAATCAAGAAGAACTGTTTGAAATAAGTGTTTTGGAAAGCCGGCATCTTCAAAAATATGAGTAATTGTTAAAGCACAACCTGAAACGCTAGAGGCATGTTTAAGAACCATCCCATTGCCTGCAATGAGTGCCGGGATAGCGGCTCTAAACACCTGCCAAAAGGGAAAATTCCATGGCATGATGCTTAAGATAACCCCTATAGGATCAAAACAAATGAAACTTTTGTGACCTGGTGTTTCAATCATTTGTGGTGTTAAAAAAATTGCTGCATTTTGCGCGTAATAGTCGCAAGTTGCCGCACATTTTTCAACTTCTGCTTCAGCTTGTTTAATTGGTTTTCCCATTTCTAAGGTAATGAGCATGGCCAAAATATGTGCTTTTGCACGCAAAATTTCCGCAACTCTTGCAAAATGTACGGTGCGAGTAGCTATTGGCACCGTCATCCACTCTTGTTGCGTTTTTGAAACTTGAGTAACGATAACTTTTGCATCATCTAGTGTTTGTTGCGGATAGGTGACAATGACTTCGTCAGAATAGGGGTTAATTGAGTTTAGCATTGTTTTCCTGTGCGCATAAAATATCTTTATAAAAGTATAGAAATTAAACACTAAATGAATCGTTAATATATTTTTACGAGATTAGACTTGATTTTTAAAAAAAACAGTAAAAATGCACCGGCAAATAAAAATCTTACATAGCTATAATTGATCCATTTTTATTCCATATCCTTTGTTTGAAAGGAATTGCTTGAATGGGAAAAATAACTCAGCTGGTAAATTATTCAAAGCAAACCATTCCCATTCTTTAACTTTATGAGGTTCACAATTTTTGATTACTTGATCGAGAGGAAACGTTGCCATCATCAGGACTGAGACATAATGCGTTTGCTCGTTCACAAAAAAATCATTTGTCACACAAATGAATTGTGGATTGACTATTCTTATGGCTGTTTCTTCCCAGACTTCTCTAATGATTCCATTCTCAAAACTTTCACCAAATTCTAAGTGACCACCTGGTGGCCCCCACATATATTCACCATGTGATCCAAGTCGCTGTCCAAGCAGAATTTCTTTTTTATGATTTAAAATGAGAGCGCCAATCCCAACACGCGGTCTATTATTCATTGTTTTTATTTATACTCTTTGTGATTGGAAATGTGGATTGATAAAAATTTTCTTTTTCATTCATGATGAGTATATGTCTTTAAAAAATATTGATAATCTTAATTTTAAGTGATTTTTATAAAAAATCCCTCTAAACTTCACAATATTAATTTTGTGAGTGTTTGTTGTCATGATTTTTAGCAATCAGGTTTCTGAGTTTTTATTTGCCATCCCTTTTGTTGGCATTTTGCTATCAATTGCTTTGGGGCCAACATTAGTGCCAAAACTTTGGCATTCACATTATTTTAAAATAGCCCTGGGGTGGATTGCGCTTTGTACCATTTCATTATTTTGGCGATTTGACTCTCTTATTGTGATTGAAGCATTTCATCATACAATTTTGCACGATTACTTTCCTTTTGTCATTTTAATTGGCGCTTTATTTATCATTACTAGTGGAATTCACTTAACATTTGCCGGTCAGGGTACGCCCCGTACAAATGTGTTAGTTTTAGCAGTTGGCGGTATTCTTGCCAGTATTATTGGAACGACCGGTGCCGCAATGTTGTTGATTCGACCATTGATCCGGCTGAATTCCTACCGTTTGAAAAAAACACATATTATTGTTTTTTTTATTTTTATTGTTGCAAATATTGGTGGCGCACTAACGCCACTTGGCGATCCTCCCTTGTTTTTAGGTTATCTTAAAGGAATTGATTTTACCTGGACATTTCGGCACTTATTTATCCCATGGCTGATTGTAATGGTGCCGTTGCTGGTTATTTTTTATGCGTTAGATCGTCATTTTTTTGAACAAGAACCTAAAAATGAAATTATCGAATTTCAGGGGGAAGAGCCAAAAATGCGAATGGCAGGCTTGTTTAACCTTATTCCTTTATTAGGCGTGGTATTGGTTGTGTGGCTGAGTGGTGTTTGGGCGGATTCTCCAACTATCACTATGATTGATTTAAAAATAAGTCATGCTTTACGTGACATATTTATTATATTTTTTGCCATCATATCATGGATTGCAACACCGGCGGGGCTTCGCAAAGGGAATAATTTTTCATGGGAGCCTTTCCAAGAAGTTGCAAAAATCTTCATTGCCATTTTTATTACCATTATTCCCGTGATTGCGATGTTACATTCGGGGGAAATTGGCCCTTTTTCTGGATTATTAGCAAAAGCTAATCCAAGCAACATGCCAGATAATAATTTTTATTTTTGGGCGACTGGCCTTTTGTCCGCATTTTTAGATAATGCCCCCACATACCTTGTCTTTTTTCATATGGCTGGTGGTGAAGCACAAAGCCTAATGACCATTTTAAGTGATACTCTTGTTGCTATATCTTGTGGCGCAGTTTTTATGGGGGCGTTGAGCTATATCGGAAATGCTCCTAATTTTATGGTTAAATCTATTGCAGAGGATGCGGGTATACAAATGCCAAGTTTCCTTTGCTATTTAGGATGGTCATTTTGCGTGTTGATTCCTTTGTTTATTTTGTTGGATTACCTGTATTTTATTCAATAAAAAAGATTATTTTGACACATTTATGAATTCTTGGATTATAATAAAATTAATGATAATTTAAAGATCTTTACATGATCTATTTAATTTTGGTGATTTAAATGAGTATAGCCCCGCTTAGCGCTGAAGTCGTTGGACTGCCGCAACTTGCAATTCCAGATGAGGTGTTAGGAGTAGGTGACGACAATATAAATTTTTTTGATTTATCGTCACATCATCGCGCTAAAACTGCCCTAGCTTTTGGGGTTAAAATGCGCTCAACAAATGCTCATATATTTGTGGTTGCTGGTGAAGATAGTGGTCGAATGACAGGCACCGTTGAGTTTCTAAAAACGGCAATGCAACAATTACCGGATGTTTCTGATTGGATATATCTTAATAATTTTATCTCGTCACATCGTCCATTGCCTTTTCGTTTGCCTGCTAAAATGGGATTTCGACTTAAAGAAGTTATGGGTGAGTTTATCGATGGTATGAGGGAAGTCTTGCAAAAAACGTTTTCTTCCCCCGCGTATGTTAACGAGGTTAATTCTTTAACTGCTGTGTTGGAAGGTGATGTACAAGCAAAACTTGATAAGATTCAAGAATCGGCTAAATCTAAAGGTTTATATATTGAAACCGGAGTAGATGAGTTTACGATCGGTACGATAGAAGTTAAGAAAAAAGGAAAAGAAACCGATAAACTCTATACGTCTAAAGATATTCAAGAAATTCGTGAACAAATTGGTGAAGTAACGTCAGCAGCTCATTTGAATAATCGTGAACTCAGCAAAAAGATTCAAAATATTAAAAAAGAAGAAGCCAAAAAAGTTATGGATAAGCTTATTCAGCCGTTGGTTGATGAGTTTTCGTCCTACTTAGGTAATTGGATTCAGGAATTACAAAATGATATTTTAGATCATATTGATGATTTACTTGAAGAAGATTTAGAAATTGAAGGACTGCCAGGAAAAGATGAGCGTTATGCGGTCAACTTATTGGTTGATAATCGCAGTAATGCTAGTCCATCGGTGATTATTGATCCTTCTCCAACGTATGAAAGTTTGTTTGGATCTATCAAATATCGCGCTGCACCGACTGGCTACACAACTGATTTTACAATGATTCGTGCAGGAAATCTTCATCGTGCTAATGGTGGGGTTTTGGTGCTACGAGCCGAAGCATTGGCAGTCAGTAATGAATTATGGGTAGCTATTAAAATGGCTTTACGGGATCAGGTGATTCGGATTGAAGAACGTCACCGTGAAAATTCCATGCCAATGCTAGACGCTCCAGCACCAGAATCGATTCCTTTGGATGTCCAAATTGTTTTGGTTGGAGCACCCATGTGGTACTATACGTTTTTCTTTAATGATCCAGACTTTAGAAGCTATTTTCGTATTAAAGCTGATATTGAACCAGATTTACCAAATACACCGGAAAACACCCAAATTTACGCACAATTAATTCGGTGCTTAGCTAAGAATCGAGCCGCAAAAACGATTGAAAATGACGCAATTCAATATGTATTAGGGTATAGCTGCCGATGGACAAATCATCGCGAACTCTTTAGTTCAAAGTTTGAAGCATTATCAGATGTTGTCGCTGAAGCAGGGGTTGTTGCTAGTGAAGAAGGGGCACCTGTTATTCGGTTGACCGATGTTAAAGAAGCTTTTTATAATCGTCGTTTGCGTAATGGCAACATGGAAGATCGTTCGCACCGTGACATTGAATCTGGCATTATTTTGATTGATACCTTAGAAAGCAAGGTAGGCATGATCAATGCGCTGACAGTTTTAAATACCGGTGACCATCAATACGGCATGCCAAATCGCGTATCAGTCAGAACGTATGTGGGTGAGGAAGGCGTTATTAATATTGAGCGCTTGACAGAATTGGGTGGGCCGATTCAACAAAAAGGTGCTATGATTTTAGACGGTTACTTGAATGGTATGTTTGCGCAAAAACATCCAGTGAGTTGTAATTGTTCTTTGACGTTTGAGCAAAATTACGGTGAGGTAGAAGGTGATAGCGCCTCACTTGCCGAACTAATGGCGATTCTTTCAAGCTTATCACAAATTCCCATTCGCCAAGATTTGGCTGTCACGGGCTCGATTAATCAATTTGGGCAAGTCCAAGCCGTTGGTGGGTTGATTCATAAAATTGAAGGATTTTACCGTATTTGCAAGCATCGTGGATTAACAGGCACCCAAGGAGTCGTGATTCCCAAATCTAACATGGTACACGTTGTTTTGCGCGGCGATGTTACTAGAGCTATCGAAGAAAAGAAGTTCTTTATTTGGGCTGTTGATACAGTAGAAGAGGCTATTGAAATTTTAATGGGAACACCGGCGGGTAAATTAACTGCAGATGAGAGCTATCCTAAAGGAACAGTTTTTGCAAGTGTGATGAGACAGTTAAAAGATTACCAAAAATTCCTGGATCGTCATCCTAAAACTGCTTGAAAAAGTAAATAAATATACTAATATATGCAAGGTAAGAGCAGCTTTTTACTAAAATGAAAAATAAGGGGATATAAAAATGAATAAAACTTTTGCTTTGATGCTCACGCTAGGTGTTTTCACTATCGTATTTGCGGCTAATGATAAGCCAACAACGACACCACAGTCAAATTTTGTTCAGAAGAGAGAAATTGTTAAAGAGGAAGCATCTAAGGTAAATGAAGAAGTTATTAGACCAGCTGTTCAAGAAGTTAAAAAAACAGCAAGTAATTTAAACGAGAGAAGAAAAAGATGGTGGTAAGATCCATTTATTGAAAAAAAAAGAAGAGGGGCTTTAATGGCCCCTTTTTGTGAATAAAGCTATTAAAGCTTATACACCAACCAGCCCAAGTTTTGCAAAAAAGGCCGTGTCGGTTTCTGGAATTGGATTTTCTGTCACCAATAATGTTTCACCATAAAAAATAGAATTTGCCCCTGCAAAATGACATAGTGCCTGCATTTCTTCAGACATTTCCATGCGACCAGCTGATAACCGAACTCGCGCCTTGGGCATGACAATTCTGGCAACAGCAATCGTGCGAATAAAATCAAATGGATCAACGCACTCATTGGTTTCCAACGGTGTACCTTTAACTTTAACCAACATATTAATAGGCACACTTTCGGGTGGTTCTTTCATATTTGCCAACGTCATCAGCATGCTTGCACGATCTTCAACGCCTTCACCCATTCCAATAATGCCACCACAACAAACGTTAATTCCTGCCTCGCGCACAGCCTCAATAGTATCAATACGATCTTGAAAATTGCGCGTTGTGATAATGTTTTGATAATATTTTTTTGAAGTATCTATGTTGTGATTGTAATAGTCAAGACCCGCTTTTTTCAGTTTTTGAGCTTGGTCGGGCGTCAACATTCCTAACGTTACACACGTTTCAAGTCCTTCTGCTTTGATCGCCTGAACCATCTCAATCACTTTATCAAGATCATTATCTCGTGGGCTACGCCAGGCAGCGCCCATACAAAAACGGCTTGCTCCGGCTGATTTAGCACGCTTTGCAGCTGTTAATACAGATTCAAGAGACATTAATGGTTCTTTTTTAAGGCCTGTATTATAATGTGCTGATTGGGGGCAATATGAACAATTTTCAGGGCAACTGCCGGTTTTAATGTTTAACAAAGTACTAAGCTGTACTTCATTCGCATTAAAATTTAAACGATGAATTTGATGTGATTGAAAAATCAAATCATTAAAAGGAAGAGCGAAAAGAGCATTTATTTCAGTAATTGTCCATTGCTTTTGAACAGAATTTGAAGTTTGTTGATCGCAACAGTGAGCTGACATAGGATAAATCTCATTACAAAATTAATGATTGTTACTTAGCATATCTATTTTGTGAATGAAAAGGCAAATTGATTTAGTAGGGTGGTTTTGTTTAAAAAGATGGCAGCCGTTCACGAATGAGTATATTTTGCATGATGTAATGATAAAATATATTTCATCAAGAGATAAAAAATTTTATATTCTTAAAAAAATTATTAAAATTATTATTTTGAGGTAGTGCAACCAAGTAAAAGTCATGGTAGAGTTTGTAATAAAGATTATTAGTAATGTTAGATTTTATGGACAGCAATTATTTTGATAATTATTTACCGATCCTAATTTTTATTGGGTTAGCTGTTGCTATTTCCTTGATTGTGGTGATTCTTTCATGGTTGCGAGGGGCATCAAATCCGGATGCTGAAAAACTTTCGGCCTATGAATGTGGGTTTGATGCATTTTCAAACTCCCGCGGCAAATTTGATGTGCGATTTTACCTAGTAGCTATTTTATTCATTATTTTTGATCTTGAAATTGCGTTTCTTTTTCCGTGGGCGATTACCCTTGGTAATATTGGGTTGTTTGGTTTTTGGTCAATGATGCTCTTTTTAGCTGTGTTAACCATTGGCTTTATTTATGAATGGAAAAAAGGGGCATTGGAATGGGACTAAAACCACCAACAGCTGCTGAAATTCAATCTTTTCGCACAGGGTTACCTCCAGAAATTCAAAATGAAGCAGACCTTTTTAAAATCGTCAGCAGCGAAATTAGTGATAAGGGTTATGTGGTCACTCAAATCGATAAATTAGTTGCTTGGGCACAAACAGGGTCAATGTGGCCCGTAACTTTTGGGTTGGCATGTTGCGCTGTGGAAATGATGCATACAGCTGCTAGCCGGTACGATCTAGATCGTTTTGGAATGTTTTTTCGACCGAGCCCACGTCAATCTGATGTGATGATTGTTGCTGGAACTCTAACAAATAAAATGGCGCCGGCGCTACGCAAAGTTTACGATCAAATGCCTGATCCTAAATGGGTTATTTCGATGGGAAGTTGTGCCAATGGTGGTGGTTATTATCACTATTCTTATTCAGTAACGCGCGGATGCGATCGGATTATACCTGTCGACGTTTATGTGCCGGGATGTCCACCTACAGCCGAAGCTCTTTTGTACGGTATTTTGCTGCTGCATCAAAAAATTAAACGTGGCAATCAAATTATTTTATAGGTTTAAAAATGCCAACTTTAGAAAATCTAGCAACCCGCATTGCTGAAACTCTTGGCTCTGATTGTCTTGACAAAACAATTTGTCATAATGAGCTAACACTTGACGTTTATCCTAATTCAATTGTGCGCGTTTTAACAATCTTACGCGATAATCTGGCTTGTAAGTTTAAAGTTTTGGTTGATATTTGTGGCGTTGATTATTTGGGTGAAATTCCCCGCTTTAAAATTGTTTATCACCTATTAAGTTTAGAACATAACCAACGAATTCGGGTTAAGTGTGGGGTGAATGCAGATGTGCCTATATCATCCGTTACCTCTATTTTTAATGCTGCTAACTGGTACGAGCGTGAAATTTGGGATCTTTTTGGAATTCCGTTTGCTAATCATCCAGATTTACGCCGCATTATGACTGATTACAATTTTGAAGGGCATCCGTTACGCAAAGATTTTCCACTAACAGGTTATATTGAAGTGCGTTATAACGAGGAAGAAAAACGAGTGGCTTATGAACCTATTCGATTAACTCAAGACTACCGTAGCTTTGATTTTTTGAGCCCTTGGGAAGGGATGTTACCGCAAGAAAGTGATCCTCTTCCAGGAGATGAAAAGGCTGAGTCTCATCATGACTGAACAAATCACTTATACGCTAAACTTTGGGCCACAACATCCTGCCGCTCACGGTGTTTTACGCTTGATTCTTGAGCTAGATGGTGAAGTTATTGAACATACAGATCCGCATGTTGGTTTTTTGCATCGTGGAACAGAAAAACTGATTGAAAACAAAACATATCTGCAAGCGATTCCGTATTTTGACCGTTTAGATTATGTCTCGCCAATGAATCAAGAGCATGCGTTTGTCTTGGCAATTGAAAAGCTTTTAAGACTTGAAGTGCCAAGGCGTGCTCAATTTATTCGTGTTTTATATTCCGAATTAACGCGCATTGCTAACCATTTACTCACCGTTCCTGCGTATGCCATGGATGTGGGTGCCTTAACGCCTTTTCTATGGGCTTTTGAGCAGCGCGAATTATTGATGGGGTTTTATGAACGTGCTTCAGGTGCGCGTCTGCATGCCGCGTATTTCCGCCCGGGCGGTGTCCATCAAGATTTACCACCTGATCTTTTAGCGGATATTAAAGTTTTTGCCGATAAATTACCAGCCATGTTAGATGACATGGAAGGGGTATTGACAGAAAATCGTATTTTCAAACAACGTTCAGTGGATATTGGCGTGATTTCAGCAGAAGATGCGCTTGATTGGGGGTTCTCAGGGCCAGTCCTCAGAGCATCAGGTTTAGCCTGGGATTTACGTCGCTCGCAACCTTATGAAATTTATAATGAGTTAGATTTTTCAATTCCTGTTGGTAAACACGGTGACTGTTATGATCGTTACCTTGTGCGCATGGCAGAAATGCGCGAAAGTCTAAAAATAATTCATCAGTGTTTAGATAAAATGCCAACAGGATCTGTGTTATCGGATGATCGCAAAGTTGTGCCGCCACCGCGTGGTGAAATGAAAAGATCGATGGAATCGTTGATTCATCATTTCAAATTATATACAGAAGGATTTCATGTGCCAGCGGGTGAGGTTTATACAGCCGTTGAAGCACCTAAAGGTGAGTTTGGTGTCTATCTGATTGCAGATGGCACAAATCGTCCGTACCGCTGTAAAATTCGTGCACCAGGGTTTGCCTTTTTGCAAGCGTCGGATTTTTTATGTAAAGGTCATATGTTGGCTGATTTAGTGGCTATTATTGGTTCACTTGATATTGTATTTGGGGAAATTGACCGGTGAAAGATCAAATAGCAAAGTCACAACGAATCTCTCAATCGTCCTTTGTTTTCACAAAAGAAAATAAAGTAAAAGCGGAAAGTCATATTGCTAAATATCCACAAGGGCGGCAAGCAAGTGCTGTTTTGCCATTGCTTGATCTTGCACAACGTCAATCAGGTGGATGGTTGCCGCAAGCCGCTATTGAATCTGTGGCCGATTTATTGTCAATGCCAGTAATTCGTGTATTCGAAGTTGCTAGTTTTTACACCATGTTTAACCTAAAACCAGTTGGAAAATATCACTTGCAACTCTGTGGTACAACTCCTTGTTGGTTACGTGGAGCAGGGGAGTTAAAAGAACGTTGCGAGACATTGCTTGGTATTAAAGAAGGTGAAGTGACTCCAGATGGCACCTTTAGTTTGGTAGAAGTCGAATGCTTAGGAGCTTGCGTGAACGCACCGATGGTGCAGATTAATGATGATTTCTATGAAGATTTGACCCCAGATCTATTTGAAAAAGTATTAGATGATTTAGCAAAAGGACGCGATTGTCATCCTGGCTCACAAATTAGCAGACAAGCTTCGGCGCCAGAAGGATATGGGCAAGAAATGGCCACGACGAATGCACCAGCCAAAACAAAGCCAGCGGTTAAACAAAAACAGCCCAAGGGAGACGGCGATGCTCGCTGAAAAAGATAAGATTTTCCCTAATCTGTATGGTGATCAGCCAGCGGCACTTGCCAGCGCTAAAGGACGTGGTGATTGGGATAACACCGCTGCATTACTGGCCAAAGGGCGCGAATGGTTTATTGAAGAAACAAAACGCTCGGGTTTGCGAGGGCGAGGTGGGGCTGGTTTTTCAACAGGTCTAAAGTGGTCATTTATGCCAAAGGAAAGCCCGCGACCTCATTATTTGGTTATTAATGCGGACGAAAGCGAACCAGGAACTTGTAAAGATCGCGATATTATTCGTCATGAACCCCAAAAGCTCATAGAAGGCGCGTTGATTGCATCTTTTGCTATCGGTGCTCACGCTTGCTACATCTACATTCGTGGTGAGTATTTCCGAGAAGCCGAGGTTTTACAAGTCGCCATTGATGAAGCTTATGCCGCTGGATTACTTGGTAAAAATGCGGCTAAAAGTGGTTGGGATTTTGATCTTTATTTACATCGGGGTGCTGGTGCTTATATTTGCGGTGAAGAATCTGCGTTGTTAGAAAGCCTAGAAGGGCGAAAAGGATTTCCACGGATGAAACCGCCTTTTCCTGCTCAAATGGGTTTGTATGGCTGTCCTACAACCGTTAATAATGTAGAAAGCATTGCTGTTGTGCCAACAATCCTTCGTCGGGGGGCTGATTGGTTTGCTGGAATTGGTCGCGCCAATAATACCGGCACTAAGATTTTTTGTATCTCGGGGCATGTCAATCATCCTTGCAACGTAGAAGCCGAAATGGGTATTCCGTTAAGAGAACTGATTGACCGTTACGCCGGTGGGGTGCGTGGTGGTTGGGATAATTTAAAAGCTATTATTCCGGGCGGGTCATCTGTTCCATTGTTGCCCAAAAGTGTGTGTGACACGGTATTGATGGATTTTGACAGTCTTAAGGCTGAAAAATCGGGGCTTGGAACAGCTGCAGTCATTGTGATGGATCAATCAACGGATGTGATCAAAGCCATCGCCCGCCTTTCTAAATTTTATATGCATGAAAGTTGCGGTCAATGTACGCCATGTCGTGAAGGAACAGGTTGGATGTGGCGCATGATGGAACGATTAGTAAAAGGGCAAGCGCGAATTGAAGACATTGATCTACTTGAAGAAGTCAGCCATCAAATTGAAGGACACACCATTTGCGCCCTAGGTGATGCGGCAGCTTGGCCAGTGCAAGGGTTGATTCGTCATTTTAGAGGTGAAATTGAAGATCGCATTCGCTTGGCTGTGGGGAAATAAAATAAAAATGATTATTTTGCTTCTTAAAAAAATCAATTTCAGCTGTGTTTATAACAAAATGCTTAAAAGGAGGCCAGGTTCATGCCAAAGCTGACCATCAACAACATTCCCGTTGAGGTTGAAGACGGAGCAACCGTTTTGCAAGCATGTGAACAATTGGGTATTGAAATTCCAGTGTTTTGTTATCACCCGCGATTGTCTATTGCGGGAAATTGTCGAATGTGTTTGGTGGAAATGGAAAAATCACCAAAGCCGGTCGCCAGCTGTTCAATGCCAGCAGGTGAAGGGATGGTCATACATACAAACAGTCCCCTTGTTGAAAAAGCACGTCGTGGTGTGCTTGAGTTCCTTTTGATCAACCATCCTCTTGATTGTCCTATTTGTGACCAAGGTGGTGAATGTGATTTACAAGATTTAACCCTGAATTATGGTCCCGGCCAAAGTCGTTATGAGCTTAATAAACGTGCTGTGACCAATAAATTCATGGGGCCACTCATCAAAACGATTATGACACGCTGTATTCACTGCACACGCTGCGTTCGTTTTTCCAATGAAGTTGCGGGAACGTCTGAACTCGGCGGTTTTGAACGCGGTGAACATACGGAAATATCAACCTATCTAGAAGGGGCGGTTACCTCTGAACTTTCGGGCAATTTAATCGATATTTGTCCTGTTGGCGCTTTAACAAACAAACCCTATACATTTCATGGCCGTCCATGGGAATTAGTAAAAACAGATAGTATTGATGTGATGGATGCGGTGGGATGCAGTATTCGTATTGACACACGAGGTCGTGAAGTTATGCGTGTGTTGCCACGTCTCAATGAAGATGTCAACGAAGAATGGATTAGTGACAAAACGCGCTTTAGTTATGATGGACTAAAACGTCAGCGGCTCGATCAGCCCTATGTTCGCAAAGAAGGTAAACTACTGCAACCAGTGAGTTGGGATGAAGCTTTATATGTTGTCCGTCAAGCGTTGACAACTGTCCGCCCTCAAGAAATTGCTGCCATTGTCGGTGACCAAGCTGATTGTGAATCAATTATTGCCTTAAAAGATATAATGACAAACCTTGGTGTGGCAAATTTAGATTGTCGCCAAGATGGCGCTTGTCATGATGCAAACAACCGCAGCAGCTATCTTTTCAACACCACAATAGCTGGGATTGAACAAGCGGATGCAATTTTATTGGTTGGAACAAATCCACGTGCAGAAGCCGTTTTAGTAAATGCACGACTTCGCAAGCGTTATCTTAAAGGTGACCTACAAATTGCACATATTGGCCCGCGTGTGGATCTGACGTATCCAACAGAATATTTAGGTGATCAAGCTTCTCTTTTAAAAGATATTTTGGATAATGCTCATCCCTTTGCTGCAAAATTAAAAACAGCTCAGCATCCGATGATTATTGTAGGGCAGGGGGCGTTAAACCGCCGTGATGGTCACAAAATTCTAGAATTGTGCCAAGACATTGCTGAAAAATTCAATATGATTCAAGACAATTGGAATGGTTTTAATGTTTTACACACTGCCGCTGCTCGCGTTGGCGCACTAGACCTTGGGTTTGTCCCACAAAAAGGTGGTCTAGATATACAAGGTATTTTATCTGGCTGTCAACATGGGCAAATCAAAGTAGTGTATTTGTTAGGTGCGGATGAAATTCCAGCATCTCAATTTGGTGAAACGTTTGTCATTTATCAAGGTCACCATGGTGATGAAGGCGCGCACCGTGCCGATGTGATTTTACCTGGGGCAACTTTTGTTGAAAAAACAGCTACATACGTAAATACAGAAGGGCGGCCACAACGCACTCTTCAGGCCTCAGTGCCACCTGGCCAAGCAAAGGAAGATTGGCGTATTTTGCGCGCACTTGCTGATCATATTGGTACTAAACTTGCTTATGATGATTGGGAAGGCATGACCCGTCGTTTGGTGTTAGAAAATCCTATTTTTGCGGAAATTGGAAAAATTTATGCAGCTGCGTGGCAAATTCATCCCAATAAAATTCCTGAAACACTTAGCCATTTGCCACTTAAATCAACAGTCGATAATTTTTATATGACCGATCCTATTAGCCGCCACTCATCGATTATGGCACAGTGTATGTTAGCAGCGGAAAAGAAAAAACAATCGTCGACCAAGGGGGAAACAGGACATGCTTGATCAGGCATTAGAAATTTTTCTGAATTTCCTACCTCTTATTCTCAAATCAATAGGATTTATTGTAGTTCTTTTAATTGGGGTTGCCTATTTAACCTATGCGGAACGGCGTGTTTTAGGAGCGATGCAGCTGCGGATTGGCCCTAATGTCGTTGGCCCTTTTGGGCTATTACAGCCTTTTGCCGATGCCATAAAGTTAATGCATAAAGAAACAATTATTCCGTCTCAAGCGAACCCTATTTTATTTATTTTAGCCCCCATCATTACTTTTAGTGTCAGTTTAGCAGCTTGGGCTGTGGTTCCATTTGATGTGGGATTGGTTTTTGCGGATATAAATGTGGGGATTTTATACTTATTCGCCGTTTCTTCTCTTGGTGTTTATGGGGTAATTATTGCTGGTTGGGCAAGTAATTCCCGCTATGCTTTTTTAGGTGCTTTGCGATCTGCTGCTCAGATGGTTTCTTATGAAGTGTCTATTGGATTGGTAATTGTCACGGTATTGCTATGCGTCGGATCACTCAACTTAACAAAAATTGTTGAAGCGCAAAAAACTGTTTGGTTTGCATTGCCTTTGCTACCTATGTTTGTCGTCCATTTTGTGTCTGCCTTGGCCGAAACAAATCGCACACCATTTGACTTGCCAGAAGCAGAAGCAGAATTAGTTGCAGGTTATATGGTTGAATATTCATCACTTTCTTTTGCACTGTTCTTTTTGGGTGAATACGCCAACATGATTTTGCAAAGCTCTATGGCGACAATTTTATTTTTTGGGGGATGGTTACCGCCTGTAGATATGGCCCCATTTAATCTTATTCCCGGCGTTATGTGGTTTGTTTTTAAAGTTTGCTTCTTTTTGTTTTTATTCTTGTGGATACGCGCAACGTTGCCGCGATACCGTTATGATCAGTTGATGCGTTTAGGTTGGAAAGTATTTTTACCACTGTCGCTTTTGTGGGTTGTTGCGACTTCCGGGTTTTTGCTTTATATGGGATGGTTACCCAAATTTTAAATATAAGGATATATTGAATGAATTCTTTGGCAAACAGAATCCGCTCTTGGGTGTTGATAGAGATTGCTCGTGGAATGTGGATAACATTGAAATATTTGTTTCGTCCAAAAGTGACGATTAATTACCCTTATGAAAAAGGGCCTCTTAGTCCTCGATTTCGCGGGGAACATGCATTAAGACGTTATCCAAATGGGGAAGAGCGATGCATTGCCTGTAAACTGTGCGAAGCTGTTTGCCCAGCGCAGGCCATTGTTATTGAAGCGGAAGAACGCGACGATGGTAGCCGTCGTACCACGCGTTATGATATTGATATGACGAAATGTATCTATTGTGGATTGTGTCAAGAAGCATGTCCTGTAGATGCTATTGTTGAGGGGCCAAATTTTGAATTTTCTACCTTTACCCGCGAAGAACTGTTTTATAATAAAGAAAAACTATTAGAAAATGGTGATCGTTGGGAACAACAGATTGCAACCAACAATCGTTTAGATGCACCCTATCGTTAAGGAGGAAAATAATGGGACACGCACTGCTTTTTTATCTCTTTAGCGCGATTTTAATTTCAAGCGCTGTCACGGTAATTGTGGCACGAAACACGGTATACTCTGTTTTATTTTTAATCCTCAGCTTTTTAAATGCGGCTGGATTGTTTATTTTGTTAGGTGCCGAGTTAATAGCAATGACATTGATTATCGTATACGTTGGCGCTGTTGCAGTTTTGTTCTTGTTTGTAGTGATGATGCTAGATGTCACCATAAAAAATATGACTGAGGGCAGAGCCAAATATGGGTTTGTAGGTTTTCTATTAGGCGTTGTTTTTGCCATAGAGCTTGGGTTAGTTTGTTGGTATTGGAAAGCACCTAGCGCACAAACAGCCGTTTTACAAACACCTGTTAATACTTCTGTTAGCAATGCACATGCCTTAGGTTTGGTACTATATACGGATTATTTCCTTATCTTTCAGCTTGCTGGTCTTATTTTACTAGTAGCAATGATTGGGGCTATTGTGCTGACCTTACGCCGACGACCAGGTGTTCGTCGTCAAAAAACAAATCAACAATTACAGCGCCAAGCATCTCAAACGGTCGAGCTAAAAAATGTAGAATCTGGAAAAGGAATAAGACTATGAATATAGATGCTATGTTTATGATCGGTTTGAATCATTATTTGGTAGTATCAGCCTTAATCTTTACCATTGGTGTTTTAGGGTTTTTTGTTAATCGTCGTAACGTTATTGTTTTATTAATGTCGATTGAACTTATTTTGCTATCAATTAATATTAATTTCGTGGCATTTTCGGTGTATCTTCACGATTTAGTGGGACAAGTTTTTACCCTTTTCATTTTAACTGTGGCGGCAGCAGAAGCCGCGATTGGCCTTGCTATTTTAGTTGTCTATTTCCGAAATCGATCAACAATTACAGTGGATGATGCATCGATGATGCATGGATAAAACGCTGTACTCTTTTGGGGGAGTGTGGTATCTATACCCGAAAAACTTTAAAAAATATCTCGTCTTATTCTTTGTAAACAAAATGTACGTAATTGAAGGTCAGAATGTTAGAAAAAACGACTCCGTTAACTATGGAAGAAATTTATAACGAAATTATAAAGCTTCTTGACGATAAAAAAGCTGAAAATATCGTCACTATTGATCTGAAAAACAAATCATATATTGCCGATAAATTAGTTATTGTCACAGGTTCTTCAACCAGGCAAGTGGGTGCGATTGCCGAAGGGCTTTATCGTGAGCTCAAAGCAATGAAAATAAAATCCGTCATCGAAGGAATTCCGCAATGTGATTGGGTTATTGTTGATGTGGGCGATATTATCGTTCATGTTTTCCGTGCTGAAGTTCGCGCTTTTTATAATCTTGAAAAAATGTGGGGCGCAGAAATGCCACAACCTTCGTTTGGTTCATAATAGGTATATATACTCATCATGAATGAAAAAGCGAATTTCTATCAATCGACCTTTGGGCTCTTTTTTTCGGTTGACCTCCGCAGGGAGAGCCTACTCGCATTGTCGGTCAACCAAAAAAATCGCCTCAAATCTCGATGCTATAAATCCACATTTCCAATCACGAAGAGTATGATTTGAAAATTAATTTGATTGTTATCGGTTTGCTGAAAGACGGGCCGGAACATGATCTTATTCAAAAATATAGCAAGCGACTGCAGTGGAAACTTAACATCAAACAATTGGTAGTTAAGAAAAATCTAAGCAGCGCTGAACTTAAAACGGCAGAAGCTGAACTTATCCGTGCGGCTCTTATTCCTGGAGCACCAGTGGTTGCTTTAGATGAGCGCGGACAAAATCTAACCAGCGAACAATTTGCAAGAAAAATTCAAAAATTTGAGGTAAATGGTGTTTCTGATCTTAATTTTTGTATCGGCGGTGCGCAAGGCCTTGATGAAACTCTTCGGATGCAAACCGAATGGTTGATAAGTTTTGGTGCCCTTACTTGGCCACATATGCTGGTTCGTGGAATGCTGCTTGAACAATTATACAGAGCCCAGCAAATTTTAGCCGGGCATCCGTATCACAAAGCGTAATTTTTTAGCTATGATTATTATTAGTCGAGCTGAAAATCAGCCAAACCTATTTTTTTTCGAGTATTAATTTGTTTAATTGTCTTTTTAAGTCGTTTAATTTGAATAGGTGTTAACGTTGTATTTCTTAAAAACATACCGCCAATTGATTTAAGATTGACAAGATCTTTTAGATATAGGTTGCTTAAAAGAGGGCAGTTATAAAGGAAATTGGATCCAATTGATTTCAGATGAGTAAGGCTTCGCAGATTAACATTGACTAAAGAATTGCATTGGTTAAAGCAATCATTTTCAATCAAATTAAGATTAATGATGCCTTGCATATCAACACTGATTAAAGAATCACATTGAGCGAAAAAATGACTCTCAATGATTTTGACGTTACCTCTAGAATTAACGAGTTGTAGGTGTTGAATTCTCGTGTTTTTTACAAAATCGGACACCTCATTAGATAGAAATCTCCCACGCTTTCTTGTATTATTGATATTTAACACGACGGTGTAGTCTGGGTTTGTGTTAAGAATACTTATGAGCTTTGCTTGAATCTGTTGGTCTTGTATTTGCGAATCACTGATAACGATATGTGATGTTTGATCGAATGGCTCATTCATTAATAAAGTGTGGTAAGTTTCTTGAAAAGGTAGAGATTCTTCTAAGATCTCCGCAAAAGTAAGGATGTTTTGTTGTAAGTTTGCCTTAGAAAAATAAACATCTTTAGCATCAAACGCAAGACGTTGTGCCTCTCCTTCTTCTGGCATTGATTCCTTAAATATCTGAGCATACATCAGCTGCATTTGAGTAAGAACAGCCGGGAAATTGAAATCGGCAATATTGACTTGCTTCAGTTCTGGGTGCGTTTGCAAATACGGCGATAAAGGGGATCCCATTTCTACGGAAACAAAAAGCTTTGCGTATTGTGTTATAGCATTATGAATAACATTTGTAGTTCTTTCTAATCTAATAATCGCGATATCACGAGCAATAGCTGGATGACTACGTGAACTTGATGCTCTTTCAAGTAACCGTGGTAAAACGTGATGTTGTTGATAACGATCTACAGCGTCTTTCGTTGCAGGACAAGACGCACGCAGTGCTTTAAGATCTGCTAGAGGAGCTCATCAAACACAATGTTTCTTGTATCTTGCGCAAATTTTCGTGACTCAAAAGTAGGGATATCTTTTGGCCTGTCATCGTTCGCATGCGTTGTGGCTAGCAAACTTGTTGATAATAACAACATAGCAATGGTTAAATATTTCTTCATTAAAAACACTTTTGGTTGATAAAATTAATCTGTAAATTGAAGATGGGAATGTAGATTAATAATTTCAAGGGGGAGAATCAGATAATTTTTCGCAACACTTAAATGCTCTAGTTTTGAATTACGACCTTGACGGCAACTTTTATAAGTTGACGAAATTTATCATTTTGATTTATTGATTTAGTTGTGCACATTTTGAAAAACGTTGATTGTAGACTGGGACTTTGGGGGCAAAGGCGATTACCTGCAAGCAAGTTTTTTGAAAAAACTGACAAAAACCAATAACGGATGGGTTTATGAAATCAACGACCGTTAAATTTACAGCTCAAAAATAAATTTATAGTCTGCGAACGCTATCTATTATTAGACGATATGACCATCAAATTTTCTTTCAAAATAATCGTAAATTTGCCCCATATCCCGGTTTTGAAAGAATACCTCTGAAAAAAATGAAGCTTTACAGATGTATGGTTTCAAGAGGGGATATTCCTCCCCCTCATTTTTAATTTTAAGTAAACTAATAATGTCTCAAAATAGATAAAACCTAATTTGCTGCTTCAACTTGGCAATTAGGATATGAATCATTGCGTAAAGTGCCAGCAGCAGTTTTATAAGGCTTATTACCGTTTGTTAACGTAATCTTAATTCCTTGAGGGAATCCTTTGATAACGCCGTCTTTTATCCCCTTGCCACTACAAAAATATTGATAAGTATTTCCCACTTTTGATAACGCAACTAAAACACCTTGTGGTTGATCAATTGACCCATTAGCTGAGGCAGACTCAAACGCTGCATCTCCACCATTTAAATCTAGTTTAACTGGTTTTGATCCTTTTGTACTATTTTTGGTGTCATTCAAAGCGCGTAGAAAAACCTGAAATTTTCCTTTTTCTTTATTAAAGATTGTTTTATATTCACCAGACATGTTCATTTGTACTTGTACTTGTAAGGTAGGGAGCGCAGGTTCTTGCTCTTGTTCTTCTCCATCACCGATATTCTCACCATTATTATCGCCTTCACTATTCACATCATCGTTGCCCGATGAGTCATAGCTCTCATCGTAATCATTATTTGTTTCTGCGTATACGTTATTCAATGTAAGAGTAGCAAACCCAATGGCAATAACAGCAACTCCTTGTAGTAGGGTTTTGGCAAGTGTTTTCATAATAAAATCCCCAAATAATATACATATGTATATATACTAGAGCTAAATGTTTAAATTTTAGTAAAAGAGGGCTCGCAATTTCTTATATTTCACCTTATATATACTCAATAAAATATTTTAATGGGCGAGCTTGACTGTGGCAGAAATGAATATCATTGGCATGAGTCGTGAGGAATTACATGATCTTCTGAAAATTGAAGGCATTCCTGCATTCCGTGTAAAACAAATTTGGCACTGGTTGTATTTCCACGGTGTGCGTTCTTTTGATCAGATGATGAATGTCCCTAAGGATCTACGTGCAAAATTAGAGACGCTATTTTTTATTCATCGCCCGATTGTGAGCCAAGCGCAAGTTTCAACTGATGGAACACAAAAATGGCTTCTTAAATTTCAAGATGGTGAAGAAGTTGAATGTGTCCATATTCCAGAAGTTGATCGTGGGACTATTTGTATATCTTCACAAGTAGGGTGTACACTCACGTGTAAGTTTTGCCATACAGGTACTCAAAAACTTGTTCGCAACCTAACTTCTGCTGAAATTGTTGGACAGATGATGGTTGGTCGAGATGTGTTTAATGAATGGCCGACACCGTTTAGTCATCGTCATGTGTCCAATATTGTTATGATGGGTATGGGAGAGCCTCTTTACAACTATGAAAATGTTGCTAAAGCCCTGAAGATTATTATGGATCCAGAAGGGATTTCGTTGTCAAAGCGTAAAATTACATTGTCAACATCAGGTGTGGTGCCGATAATGCAACAATGTGGGGAAGAATTGGGCGTAAATCTTGCTGTTTCTTTGCATGCGGTACGTGATGAAGTGCGAGATATTTTAGTGCCTATTAATAAGAAATATCCGATTGCTGAGCTGTTAGAGGCTTGTCGAACCTATCCTGGTGTAAGCAATGCTAACCGCATCACCTTTGAATACGTAATGCTTAATGGTGTGAATGACACGCCTGCTGATGCGCGAGAACTTGTTCGGTTGCTCAAACATATACCCTCAAAAATCAATTTGATTCCTTTTAATCCGTGGCCGGGTTCATCATTTGAATGTTCAACGCCTCAGGCAATTAGCAAGTTCTCTGAAATTGTTTTTAAAGCAGGGTATTCTGCGCCGGTTCGAACGCCGCGTGGACGAGATATTTTGGCAGCTTGTGGACAATTAAAATCAGAAAGTGAACGTAAGAGTAAAAGCAAATTGCAGCCTGTTGATGCGGCCCCCTTACTTGTGTAAAATTAAGGATATGTTTATCAAGCATATCCTCATCATATATTATGATTTATATAAAGAAAATCGTTTGGTGATTTGACTAACTTCATCCCAATCGCCAAAAAAAACACATCCATAGTAAATAAGGTTTTCTTCTGGTGTTCCAGAATTGTTCTTGATAGGTGCCATTGGTCATTGTGTTTGTAAAAGCCCCAAGATGAATGTTTTGATTTCGCGCTGTATGAATTACTTTTTTAATTTCAGTTGATTTACCCCGTAAAATAATAAAGGGAATTTTTGATATGTTAGGGTAAACATGCCCTTCTCGATTATAATAATCATCAAAAAGAAGAGCAGGGGCGCCTAATTTTGCCCCAAGCCCAATTGTCATATGTGCAATTGCATTCATCGCGACACCTGTGTCGATATCTTTATTAAGGATAGCAACCAGTTTATTTGGAAATGCCATTTATACTGCCCCTAGTTTGAAAAAAGGTTGAATTAAGAGAGTCTTTTTGTTGA